>NZ_NYVD01000001.1 GCF_002684405.1 Parvibaculum sp.
TGAATGCGAAATGACCGGCATCGGGCACAATCCGTCCGGCCAGATAGGCCACGATCAGCGCAACACCGCAGGCCAGGGTGAGTATCGCCTTGCGTGTCCGCCACCAAGGGCCGTCGCCAGGATCGAGATGACCGTTGGCGTGGTCATAGTCATGATCGATCTGGTCCAGCGTTTGATCGCCCGCCCGTAGTGCGGGACTGTCCGGCGAGATGTTGTAGCCCAGCGATTTGACGACGTTTTGAATAGCGCTGAACTGAACCGCGTCATGGACCACGTTCAACGTGCCGGCAGTATAGCTGGCGCCGACTTCGGAAACGCCAGGGATCCGGCTTACCGCGGTCTCGATCTTGCTCGCGCAAGCCGCGCAGTCCATTCCTCCAACGCGGTACTTTGTCTTGATCGGTTCTGCCATCCTCGGTCCTTCCATTCGATACCGCGCGATGCTAAATGCTCTAGCGACTAGAGGATCAAGAGGTATTCCATGGCTTTCTCGATTGGCGAGCTTTCGCGCCGCACCGCAGTCAAGGTGCCGACTATCCGGTATTATGAGCAGATCGGGTTGCTGCCCGCGGCACCGCGCACCGACAGCAACCGGCGCCTCTATGGACAAGCCGAGGTCGATCGGCTGAATTTCATCCGGCATTCCCGCGAGTTGGGTTTCGAGATCGACGATATCCGGGAATTGCTAGCCATGTCCGAGCAGCCTCAATCCTCGTGCCACAAGGTCGACAGCATCGCCAACAGCCACCTGGCCGAAATCGACCGCCGGATCGCCAGCCTGACCACGTTGAAGGCCGAACTGGCGCGCATGATCAGCGAGTGCGGTCGCGGCCGCGTCTGCGATTGCCGAATCATCGAGGTGCTGGCCGACCACGGACAATGCCGGACGGAACACCGCCGGTGACCGCTTCGCATTCGCACTGGCCTCATCATCAACCTTTGCGCAGCCGCCGCCCGCACTACCGCCACGGGCATAGCTGATGGTCCGCAGTCTTCTGCTGGCCTCAACACACGCGGCGTGAATTCGGCGTCGAATGGATCGAAACAGCCGACACCGCGCGGCTACTGCTGCGAAGTGCCGATCCGTGCAATCTCCTGATAGGCGTCGATCAAAGGACCGTGCTCCCGAGGGGAATCCGATCCCTCGCGATCCAGTTTCTCCAGTGCTGCGAGCATGAATTCGGCGACGTCCGGTCGATTTTGCCGGCAGGCACATTTGAATACGCGTAGGATATCCCGCTCCAATATTTCGGCTTTTGAGATCATCGCTGCTACCTCCCTAGAGATGCCAAAGCCTGCGCCTTCCAGCGCCGGGAAGGTCAAATCACGTTCTCCTCAGCGGGCTATCGGCCTCAGCCGATCGTGGACAACACCGGAAACGTCTCCAGCAGCCAGAAAGCAAAGGTGGAGAGGTAGCCGGTCATCATGGCGACGCCCATCGCGATCATGACCAATCCGGCCAGCACTCGGAGACTGCGTCCGACGCGCCCAAACGTCTTCAGCTTGGCGGATAGTCTGTCCGTGAAGACTGCGGCAAGCAGGAACGGCACGCCAAGGCCGAGCGAATAGATCGTCAGTAGCGCAATACCATCGGCGAGCGTCGCCGACGCGGCGCCGATCGTCAGGATGGCACCGAGGATCGGACCGATGCACGGTGTCCAGCCAAAGGCGAAGGCCAAGCCGAGGATATAGGCCGAGACGGTTCGTCCGCCGGGCAGATCGAGGTGGAAGCGTGCCTCGCGCATCATCCACGCCGGGCGGATTGTTCCGAGCATGAACAGCCCGAACAGCGTGACGATTCCACCCCCGACGATGTTCAACTCGAACCGGTAGCTGAGCAGCAACTGTCCAAGCGCCGAGGCGCTGGCTCCGAGGATCACGAAAACCGTGGTGAAGCCGAGCACGAAGCAGAGGCTGAGACCGAGCGTCGTGCTTCGGGCGACAACGATCTCACCGGACGGCGAAGCAATGGTCGACCGGCCGGCGACATAGGAAACATACCCTGGCACCAGCGGCAGCACGCAAGGCGACAGGAACGAGATAATGCCGGCCAGGAAGGCGCTGAGGATCCCGATGTTGGAGAGCTCAGGCATTTGGGCAAACTTTCAGAGGCAACTCCGGCTTCATCGATTCTGATCTTTCCGGGCTTGGTCGATCAGCCGCTGCATGGTTTGCAAGTCAGTAGCGCCGCGCAGGATCTCGTCTCCGATGACGAAGCCCGGCGTGCCGTTGATCCGCAGCGCCCGGGCGAGAGCGAGATTGCGCTCGATCTCGGCGTCGATCCCGGGGTCTTGCATATCGATCCGGAGTTGTTCGACATCGAGGCCGATCTCTTCGGCGACAGCGACGACCTGCGCTTCGTCGGCGGCACCTGACACCTGCATCATCGCCTTGTGGAACTGCGGGTAGAGGTTCTGCCTGCGGGCGGCGAGCGCTGCCCTTGCCGCGAGCACGGAATTCGGCCCCAGAATGGGAAACTCCTTGTAGACGATCCGCAATCGGGGATCGCCGTCTTCGGCTTCCACCATCGCCGGCGCGACCTGCCGGCAATAGGGGCAGTTGTAGTCGAAGAACTCGACCAGGGTCACGTCGCCTTGCGGATTGCCGCCGACCGGGCTTTCGGGGCTGTTGAGCAGTTCGTCACTGTGCGCGGCAAGGGCCGCCTGCGCTTCAGTCTGTTCCGCCTGCCGTTGCTTGCGTTCGAGGTTCTGCATGGCCTCGACGAGGACTTCCGGGTTGGCGACGAGATAATCCCGCACCCGCTGTTCGAACGCGTCCTTAGGCAGGTTCTCCGACGCGGTCGGGGGTTGCTGGCCCGCCCGGAACCCGGGATCGAGTAGATACCAGGCACCTGCCGCAATGATGAGAACCAAGGGCAGGAGAAGGAAGCCAAGGCGGCGTCCGGCAAATCTCAAATGATGCGTCAATGTGTTTCTCCCGCCATCAGAACCAGTCCGTCAACCGCTGCCACCATGTCTTCTCGATCGGCGGTTTCCGCGCGTGGGCGTTGTTGATGAGCCCGTTGATGTAGAGGGTCAGATTTGTCTTGCTGAAATCGGAACCATGGAAAATTCCGGCATGCCTTCCGTTGCGGTCGATGACATGCGCCATCGACAACTCCTGGCCGCGGCCGCTAAGCGAGGCAAAGCGATCCGCTGTCGCGGCAGTGGTCTCGTCGTTCGATGGGGATGCGAGCCGCCAGTTCGCCGCGTCCCACGGAGCCTCGATCGAGGCATCTGCGTCATGAACGGTTACGAACGTGACCATTTCCTTCATGGGCGAAACATTCACCTGTCCTTGCACGCCTGCGAGAACGGCCTGCTGTTCGACGCATGGACCGCCACAGTCGGTTGGCACAAAGCTCAGCACGACGATCTGATCATGGAGATCACCGAGGCGCAGGACGTTGCCGCCCGGTTCTTCGAGGCTGAGTTCGGGCGTGGAAGGGCGATCCGTCACCTCGAAGGCCGGCTCCTGTTCGGTCATCACCTCGTCAATGCGCTCACCGGGATGGTGGGCGAATGCCGGATGGACGATCAGCAGGAGGACTGGGATCAGGAAGCGCTTCATTCAGCAGCCTCCCTTGGCCCCTGGGCCGCTATGCCGAGCACCGAAACCTCGACGGTGACCTCTCCGGCGGTCTCGAAGCTGAGCGTCATAGGGAAAGTCGTGCCCTCGCTGAGTTTGTCTTGCAGTGCCATCAGCATCAGGTGCATGCCGCCGGGTGCGAGCGTGACGCGCTCACCCGCCGGCAACTCAAGCGTTTCGATGTGCTTCATGCGGCTTACGTCGCCGTCCTTTTCGACTGCGTGAATCATGACGTGGCCGGCGACAGGCGTGGTCACACCGAGGAGCCGATCTTCCGCGGCACTCTCGATCGTGAGATAGGCCGCGCCGGGACGGGACGCGAGGATGGTCGCGCGCGCCCACGTATCGAAGACGCGGATACTCTCCTCAGCGAGTGCCGGCGATGCAATCGCCCAGACCGCCACCACTATTGCAATCAGTTTTCTCATCATTGTTTCCCGTTCATTCTTGCGAGGACATCGGTGGCCATCTCTTCCGCGGACTGTTCGCCTTCGCGGAAGACATCCTCAAAGCGGCCTTCGGGTGTCATCAGGTAGATGTGCCCAGCGTGCGCCATCAGGTATCCGTCCGGCGCCGTTTCCTCTTCCATCTTCTCGTAGTAGACGCGGAAGGATTGGGCCGCCGCGGCGACCTCGGCTTCCGAGCCGGTGAGGCCTGTCAGTTTCGGGTGGAAGGCTTGGACATATTCCGCCATCACCTCCGGCGTATCGCGGGATGGATCGACGGTGATGAAGATCGGTGCGACGCGCTCGACCTCTCCGCTAAGCCGATCCAGCACATTTGCTATATAGGCGAGCGTGGTCGGGCAGACGTCCGGGCAATGGGTGAATCCGAAGAACACGAGTTGCCAGCGCCCGAGGAAGTCGGCCTCGGTTACGCGATTTCCGTTGTGGTCAATCAACGAAAACTCCGAGCGAATTGCGGCTTCGCCGACGGTGACCGGCGGCGGCTCGCGGACGCCGATCGTCCGGACGAAGTAAGCGCCACCAAGCGCCAGCACAGCAGCGGCCACCAGGATCCATAGGCTGAAGCGTATGCGCCTGAGCTGCGTTGTTTTGGTTGATGCCATATCAGTCATCCTCGAAAGGCCCTGCCCAAGCATGGCCCATCGCGATACGGCCCCTCGATTGTCTGGGTACGTCGCGATGCCAGCCTGTGCCCGGCCCGCCCTCCGGGATGGAGGGCAGGCCGGGATTGGGCGGCTTAACCGTTCGTCCCTGGGGCGCCGTTGTTGTCGGGTGATTTCTCGCGCCACTGCTCGTTGGGCCGTCCGGAGCCGTCATGGCTCATGGACTGCATCATCCTGTTGCAGCCCTCCATCATCTCGCTCATCTGCCCCATCATGTTCATCATTCCCATCATGCTGCCTTGGCCCATCATTGCGTCGCCGGACTCCTCTGAGTCATGGGCGTAGAGCGCGGGTGCAACCGCGAGGCCCGCGATAACGGTGGAAGTAATAGCAAGCGCTTTGATCGATTTACGCATCGGTCGGTCTCCTTTCCCTGAAGTGTTGCGGTTCGGGGCTTGCAAGAAGGGCGGCGTCGCAACTCATGGGAGCCGCGCGGTCAGGCGATGTGTCGAGAGCAACGGCCTGCGTGACTGGCCCTGCGTCCTCGATCTCCGCCGGGTCGGAGTTGCTCGCAGCGGTCGAGCAGGACTTGCCGCCTGATCGGCTCATGCACAGACCGAGCGCGCACATGGCGAGGCAGGGCAACACGCTGATCAGGATCGGCGCGATGCCGGCAGCGGCCAACCAGCTCCAGTTCAACGCCAGGCCCGCCGCGATCGCCAGTCCGGCGAGCACGAGCAGACCGCGTCGGCCGCCGAGGTAATAGCGAAGGGCATAGAGCAGGTCGCGACCGAGCGAGCCGTCTTGAGATTGTGACTGTTGTGTATCGGCCATGGCGGCTTCCTTCTCAGTTTGACGTCAGATGGTTTTTGAGAAATGCGATCATCTCGGGCGTGTCCCACTCGGCCGGACCAACAAGTCGTCCCAATTCGCGGCCCTCGCTGTCGATGAGAAGCGTCGTCGGCAGTCCCGGCGCCTGGAGGTCGAACGAGGCCCGCATGGAGGCGTCGATGTAGAGGCCAAGGTGCTCGATGCCGATCTCGGCATAGAACTTGCGAACCACTTCCGGCCCGGCCCGGTCGACCGAAAGAGCCACGACCTCGAAACCGGGACCGCCAAGTTCCGCCTCAAGCGCGTCCAGCGTCGGCATTTCCTCGCGGCAGGGCACGCACCACGTCGCCCAGATGTTGAGCAACACGGTCTTGCCCCTCAAACGGGTAAGCGTAAGAGCCTCACCGTTCCCGTCCTCAAACGTGATTTCGGGGAGCGGCCGCGGCGCCTCGTGCATCACGAAGGACCGCGACGAGGCCGTCTCAGCCTGTCCTCCGCCTTGAGGCGCACGCACTGGTGTGTCTCCGCTGAAATAAATCACGCTAACGATCGCGATCGCGGCCAGCGCGAGCGTGCCTGCCGCCAGAAATGCGATCGTGCGCTGTCCCTGCAGGAGGATCCTCATTGGCCGTCTCCCGGGGCGTTATCGCTTTCCGCCTGACGGCGCAGTTCATCCACGAGCGGCAAGATGGTGCCGGTGAGCGCCTCTTCGCTCACCGGGCCGATATGCTTGTAAGCAACACGTCCGTCCGCGCCGATGACGAATGTCTCGGGCACGCCGTAGACACCCCAATCGATGGCCACGCGTCCGGTGATGTCGGCCCCGGTGCGCGTGTAGGGATCGCCAAGGCCGTCCAGCCATTTCGCCGCATCGTCCGGCTGATCCTTGTAGTTGAGGCCGTGCAGCGGCACGGTGCCTTGCGCCGCAAGCTTCATGAACAGGGGATGCTCCGCCCGGCAGGCAACGCACCACGACGCGAAAACATTGACCAGCGAGACTTCGTCCTTGAGATTAGTGCTCGACAGTCCGAGCGTCCGGCCCTTGACCGGCGGTAGCGCGAACTTGGGCACTGGCTTGCCGATCAACGTGGACGGAAGCGTGCTCGGATCGCGGGTCAATCCCGAGGCCAGCACCACGGCGAGCATGGCCGCTACAGCAAGCGGCAGGAAGGCCAGGACATTGCGGCGGCGCATTGGGGCCGTGAGATATTCATCAACCCTGTTCATGTGCCATCCCCTTCCTTGGCCGTTATTCGAGCCTGGACCTCCCGCTGGCGTTCGGGCCAGGTGCTCTTGATAAAGGCGAGCACGGCGGCAATCTCCTCGTCGCTCAGGATTTCCCCGAAGGCGAGCATGTCGCTCTCATAGCCCGGGACGACACCGCCGACGCCGAGCTTGGTGATGGCGAATAGGTCCTGATCCGAGTGGTGCCAGGTGTGACCGCTTTCATCGTGCGGCGGTGCCGGCATGCGGCCGTTCTCCAGCCGGCGTTTCCAGTCCGGTTGACCCTCAAGGTTTGCGCCATGGCAGGAGGCACAGTTTTGCGCATAGATATTTTGGCCGAGGGCGATCTGTTCACCCGTCACCGGCTGGCCAAGGAACGTCACGTCCGCCGCTTGCACATCGCCACCCTGCACTTGCGCAAACGAGGCGATGGCCGCCAGGCTCGCAACGGCGACAGCGGAAACGAGGATCACGTTGTGCCTCATTGCGACCCCCGCAGGTATTTCACCAGCGCGAAGAGGCCGAAGATCAGGACAGCGAGGAACAGGAGCGCCCCTAGAACAACTCCAGCCATCATCAACATCATCATGGACCCGTCCATCATCGTTCCGTCCATGGGATCATTCCTCGGAGTAGACGGTGACGCCGTCCTCGCCGAAGGCGAAGGTCTTCAGCGTGCCGGTCTTTTCACGCGCCATGCCGGGCGCGTTGGCCGGCATGCCGGGCAGCGTGATCCCTGTGATGTCAGGCCGCTCGGCGACAAGCCGCTCGATGATCTCGACCGGCACGAGGCCGCTGACGACATAACCGTCGATCTCGGCCAGGTGGCACCCAATCCCCTGACGCGGAACCCCTGCCTCTATCGAGCGCTGATCGAAGTTGGGGTCATCGACGCGCGTCACCTCGTAGCCATTGCCTTCCAGATAGTCGGCGTAGGCATCGCAGCACCCGCAGCCCGGATCGCGCCAGATGGTGATCGCCTTGTTGTCCGAGGCTGCCGCGACGGATGTTCCTTGCAGAAGCGCGTTGGGCGAGCCCAGTGACCAGTATGCGATGCCGCCAACGGCAACCACGGCGACGACGGCTACAGCAATTGTTTTCCTGTTCATGACATTCTCCGTTATGCGCGCGCGAGCGCGGTCCAGTTCGCGCCGCCGTCGCGGCTCTCAACGAGGCCGCCACCAGTGATGGCGACGACATGATCGGCATTGGTGGGGTGAACAGCGACGGCCAGCGCGCGCGTGTTCGACTTCTGCGACCACACGACGCCAGCATCCTGCGATTCCCAGATGCCCGAAGGCAGCGCGGCGTAAAGCCGAGCAGGCAATGAAGCCGCACTGACCAAGGCGTTGATCGTCTCGCCTTCGGGAAGGGGCGCCTCCGTCGGAGCCGGTTTCCCCGAGACAAGCGCGTCCATCGCATCGCCCGGCTGCACGTCCTGCCAGCGGCAGAAGCAATCCGGTACGCGGGTGAGACCCAGTTCGGTCCCGGCATAGATCCAGATGCCGCCCATGCCGGTTGCCAGATCGACCGAGGCCAATGCCGTCAGATCACGCTCGGCGTCTGCGAGCCACGGCCGATCCATCGCGAGGACCCATGATCGACCGGCATCCCCGCTTTTCCATAGGCCGTCGCCGCGAATGGCGGCATAGATTGTATCCGGCTCAGCCGCTGCCACGGTCACTGCTGTTGCCGGGGCGGCGGGCAAGCCTTGGCTTCTCGCCTCCCAGTTCTTTCCGCCATCTTCAGAGACGGCGACGCCGCCGCCCGCCAGACCCGCCGCAATCCGGCCCGGCCGGCCCGGATGCGTCGCGAGCGAGAGGATGCCGCCTGCCGCCGGACCGGACAATTCTAACCAGCCGCCGGCGCCATTGCTGCGGGAAAGGGTGCCTTCGGCCAGGATCAAGGCATCGCCATCGAAGGCGATAGCGGGACCGCTTGCCCCGGGTGCGGCGCGAAGGCTGGACGGCAGGCCGATCAGTCCGGCGCCCGCCACCATCGCACCAAGGAAGACGCGTCTGGAAAAACGAGTGGAGTGTCTGGGCGTCGTTATCATGTTGGTGTCTTTCATGTTCAGCGCGCCTCACAGCGTTCGGTGACGAGATGTTCGAGATCGGTGAGGCTGGAGAAAATCACCGAGAAGCGGTCACCGCCCATGCCGGCTCCAAGGATCGCGGCGACGCCGGCCGGCGGGCCGGATTCGACGCTGTCGATCTTGAGCCGGATGTTCTTCTCCCAGTACGGGGTTTCCCGGCCGTCGCCGGTGGTGATGAAATAGCTGTCACCGCAATGGCGGATTGCCGTGACACGCATTTCAGGCGGTGGATCGCCGATCGGCTCCGGCGCTCCGGCCCGCAGCCAGCCTGCCGGGATGAGACCGTCGTCAACGGCTTTCCTGCCGCCGCCGGGCTGGCCGGCGATTTCGAGGAAGGCGACGAGGTCGGCGCGCGTCTGAGGGTCGTCGATTCCGCGGAATGTCATGTAGGTGTCGGGGATCATGCCCGCCGGGTCTTTCAGCCAACCGTCGAGCGCGGCCGCATTCCAGGAGAAGCCTGCGTCCCGCAGTCCCGTCGAATAGCGCACGAACCCCTCCGCCGTGCCCGCCATGCGCCCCATGAAGCCGTCGAGGCTCGGACCGCTCAGATGCAGCCCGGGCTCAAGGGCATGGCACGCGACGCAGGCGCGATAGACCTGCGCGCCGCGCCGCGCGTCCCCGTCTGCGAGTGCGGCCGAGCTGACCGAAAGGCCGGCCAATGCGGCAAGGGCTATCCGGCTCATATTCGCTCATCCTTCCCGGAAACGCGGATCACCCCCATCATCCCGGCGGCCTGGTGCTCGAGGATGTGACAGTGGAACATCCAGTCGCCCGGATTGTCGGCGACGAAGGCGATCTCGACCTTCTCGCGCGGCGCCATCAACACCGTGTCCTGCCACTCGCGGTGCGCCGTTGGCTGGCCGTCCCGCGACAGGACGCGGAAGGAATGTCCGTGCAGGTGGATGGGGTGATGCCAGGCCGTCGCGTTGGTCATTGTCAGGACGCAGGTGCGGCCGTGCGGGAGCGTCAGCAGCGGATCCATGACATGGCCGGTGGCGGCCTTGCCGTTGATGAACCAGATGCCCTCGCCATGCATCATGTTCATCATGTTGCCCATCATGCCGCCGGACGCTCCGTCCCCCATGCTGCCGCCCATTTCGGCCATGACCATCTGGCCCATCATGCCGCCGTTGAATGTGACCTCGTGGCGGATCGCGTCGCGCAGGTCCGGCTCGGCAAGCGGATTGGCCGGCAGCTCCACAGGCCAGTCCGGAGGACCCCCCCTCAGGACTGCTTCCGCATGGGCGAGATCGAGCAACCGGTACTCCAGCCCCTGGTAGAACCGATCCACCACAGTGGTCCGGCTGCCCGGCCGGCCGGTCATGTCGAGGATCAGGTCCATCCGCATGGCCGGACCGAGCACGACGAGCCCGTTCGCCGGCGCGTGGGCCGTCACGGGTTGCCCGTCGAGAGCGATCACGATCGGCTCGAGATCGGCAAAATCCAGCGCGAAGATGCGGGCATTGGCGGCGTTGATCAGGCGCAGCCGGACCCGTTCGCCCGCGCGTACCGCAATGCTCTCCGGGACCCGGCCATTGATGGTGACCGTGTTGCCGATGCGGCCGTTGTGCATCAAGTCATGCCGGTTGCCGAAATCGTCGCTGATCACCGCGGATTTGGTCAGCCGCCAGTCGTCCAGAATCCAGGTCAGCTCGCGATCGACGCGAACTGGCTCGGCTTCCTCGATAATCAGGGGGCCATAGAGACCGCGCCCCACCTGCACCGTGCTGTTCTGGTGCGGGTGATACCAGAAGGTGCCGGCATCGACGGCGTCGAACTCGTAGGTGAAGGTCTCACCGGGAGCGATCGGCTCTTGGGTCAGATGCGGCACGCCGTCCATGGCGTTCGGCGTGCGCACGCCGTGCCAGTGAACGGTGGTTTCCTCATCGAGGGCGTTCTCGACAATGACGCGCAGGCGGTCGCCTTGGCGGACACGGACTTCCGGGCCGGGCACGGTCCCGTTGTAGGCCCAGACCGGCGTTTCTCCGTAAGGCCCCGGAACGAGGTGCGTCCGTCCCAGTGCCGCCCTCAACCGGAACTCCTTGACAGAAGCGGCCCGAGCGTTCCGGAGTCCCGAAACCGGAAGCACCGTACTGGCCGCAAGAGCCGCGGCGGATGTGAGAAAGGCCCGACGTGTCGGCGCCGGCAGATACAAGACCATGATGTTCCAACCATCCTAAGAGGGCGCTCATGCCCGCAGCGCGCTACTTGCGCGAAACGAAGCGGGATCATGGGTGGCCAGTGTGACCGCGCATGATTTCAGGCGCCGCGAACCGGAGGAACTCCGGGCGGCGTCAGCTCAGGATGATGGATCGGGGAGGATAAGGGTCCGGCGGTCCGGTGCGCCCGACTACGCTTTGGAGAACCAGGCTCTCGGTGGTCGTCTCAGCCCCGGGCAGGCTTGGCTCGTCCGACGGCACAACAGCCAGGATCGGCGATACGCAAGCATTGTCGCACGAAGGCATATCGCCGGTACCGTCCGCGCAGTCTTGGCAGTCGCCCATGTCCGCGCCATCGATCGCGGCAAGCGTCATCATCGCGCTCATGGTGGCGGCATTCACCGCATGCACGACCGTTCCCGCCGCGAATGCGGCAAGCATCAGGATCATGAAAGTGCGGACGTACCTTGTCATCTCACATTGAATACCTCGAAGCCACTGTGCTGTCGATATCCGTTCTGTCGCAGTCGCGACGCGGGTCCGATCGGCGATCAGGAAGACTAAGGCTATCGTTTCGTTGGATTCGCATCCTTAATTCAGCTGTTCGCTTTCATCCAAGGAACCATGCACTCAGCCTGATCCGTGTCTCCTTCACATCCTATTTCGCAATTTGGTTGCGGGGTGATTTGAACCTGCATACTAAGGTATTGATTTTATTGAATTAATACTTTGGTCGCTTGCCTCGACAAAACAAAACCCCAGCAACTCGTTGAGTTAACTGGGGTTTTTCGTATCGATTGGTTGCGGGGGCTCGCAACCACCGATACCGACATTCGTTACATGTACATGTCTAGTATGGACGCACGCCCAGTTGTGCACGATAGCGTCTTTTGCTGAACATCGGTCAGAAGTCCCCTTCGAAATGGAGCGCAAGTGTTTCGTGCTGCTTGCCCAGAGTCCCGTCTTTGCGGAACCGCGTACCATTGAGGATGAAAGTGGCCCCCTTATCGCTCGCGTGAAGGCTGACGTCACTCACGGACAAACGCAGGAAGCGGCCACGATTTTCAGCGACCACGATATCTCCGAACTCGACGCCCAGAATCGACTGAGCCAGTGCGGATCGCTCGGCTTCGAGTTCGCTCTCCCATCGCTCCAACTCGTCCTGCAAATGTTCCCACGCTTTGCGTGCCGCTCGAAACGGATTGCCCTGGCCGAACCATATTCTGTCTGCCAGTGCGAGTGTCTGATCAGGAACATTCCGCTCCATTCCATAGGCCGAATGAGAAATCATTTCGTGAACGCGATCGAGTTCCAGAAGGGCTTGAAGACGCTCGCGATACGGCCTGATTGCGGCTCTTGAAATTGCCGGAGACAACGACACTTCCCGGACTGGCATGTAATCGATCGGCATGATCGACTGCAGGTTCAGTCTGCCGATCGTCACACGTTCCGGCGGATCTTCCTCGCGCCAGGCCTTGCGCATCGCTTCAACCCAGATTTCGGTTCTCGATACACACAACGTGCTTTCCAAAAGAAGATAGGTGTCCGGGCCATGGACGTGATGAGCGGACCAGGCATGATCGCATGCCATCAAAGGCATGACGACGTGACGCAATTCATGTTCGCGGACCAGGCGAACAAGCGACGCAATCCGTTCCTGTAGCGGCACCGTCAAGCGCACCAGCACCGCTGGACCGCTCGCCCTGTACCAGTTTCGATTTCCTTCGCTCTCGAACATCAACAGTTGCGGGCGCGCCATCGGCATGAGCTTCTCGACGACCTTCGATGCACTCGCCTGTACGGAGTGGTTCCATCGCGTCTCCACCGCCCCGTCCTTGACCCAGTCATGTCCTCGACCCTGAATAAGAAGCAGGATTTGAGAAGCAATGTCCGCATCGAGATCGGGCAATCGCCCCGCCCGCAATTCGGCCTGATCGATCCCAATGCCTTGGCGTTTAAGATCCGACAGCGCAGCTTGGTAGAATTGTTGCTGTAGCTTCGACAGCAACCCCGCGGATTTGGCTCGCACGGTTTCACGTCGCCTGCGATCAACCTCTTCTCGGAAGGCAGCCAACGGCGGGCGCCTTGGCGTCTGCCCTGATCTCACGCGAGCCCAGTACCCGCGCGGCGGTTTCGGAACCTGAAGCCGCGCGCACAACTTGGCGATCGCCACGTCCGACACGCCGAGTTCCTTTGCCACCTCCTGAGTTGGTTTCTCCCAAACGAGCGCAAATAGCTCTTCTCGCGAAATATCTCGTCTTGGCATTTCAACTTCATAGCTTCATGTAGCGTCAGGTTTTAGCCCACCGGTAGAGTACTGGTATACCGGCTTAAGAAGACAAAGATTTTGCTTTAGAAATTACAGTACCCAGCTCGGGACAGTGGCTACCATCCATTGTGGAAGAGCCTGACAGGCTCTTCCAATCAACCACTTATTCGATCGATTTCTCGATGAAGCCGAGCGTATTAGCGTTCTCGACCAGCGTTCGTACCTTGGAGCGCTCGAGACCGTCCGGCACTTCTGCCTCGATCTCCAGCCTGAGCTTCACCTGGCTGCCCGGCAGCGTCGTGAGTTGCTCAACGATCGCCTCGACGATCTGATGGATGTCCCTTGCCGGCCGCTCTGACGAGATCATGACAGTCCCGGCAAACCGGGTCGGCATCTTTTCCGAAGGAGGCGAGGCTGGGATCCCGCCCGCGGGCTGCTCTCCGGTCTCCGGCGGTTTCTCGCCAGGCGCCTCTGGACCACCGGTCGGGCCAGGCTGCGCAGCGGGCGGCCTGTGCGCTTCGGCAACGTCAGGTTTCACGATGACGCTGTCGCTGTCGATGACCACGATCGCATTGCTGGCTCGTTCGATTGCGAGCCCCAGATAGGAGACCGTCTTCTCGTCCCATCGCTCGGCATAGGCGAAGGGTCCGGGCAGCATGCCGCTGATGGCTGCCTGCACGGCCTTGATCAAGACGTCCTGGTTCTTCAGCCGCGGCAGATAGATGTGGCGGTTAAGATATTCCCGCAGATCCTTCAGCGACAGGTGCGGCTTGCCGTTCCAGATGTATTTCTGGAGGTCGCGATCGAGGCGCGATGGCCCCAGTTCGGTGAGCAAGCCTTCCTCGGCCACGAGCTTCTTGCTCGCGCGCGCCAGCAGCCCGTCCTGCGCCGGAATTTTACCCGACACCCACTCGACATCGGCCTGGGCACTCTCCTGCGCCGGATAGTGCAGATAGCACCACGCCTCCTTGAGACGCGTCTTAATCGTCTCGTTCGCTTCGGCCAGTTTGGCCTTGGCGAGCGCGCTGTCGCTCTGGGTGAGGTTGAGCCGATCGGTATCGCGAACGATCTCGCCCCACGCCAGAGAGGCGCGCACGGCGTCTTTCAGGTTGTCGAGCTGGCGGGCATCCGCAGCGATGAACACCAGCGTATTCCGATACACGCGCGGCGTGCTGCCGCGCTGCATCAGGATGTCCTTCGCCTCGATAAGCGCTTCCGAGGTGTCGCGCCCGTTGTGCGGATGCGCGACCCCCAGTACCACGGCCCGCACGCCGCCGGCTTCATCGGGCACCTCGGCCGATGAGGCTGGCGCGACCTGCCGGGCGTCGAAATGCCCACGATCCGCGAGGCCATTCAAATATTTGCCGAGTTCCGCGTCGATCGTCACGTCGACCAACGCCGCCTCGATCTGCGCCGCCTTATCCGCGGCAATACGGTTGAGGCTGGCCGACATGGAGTACCAGTAGCGGCCAAGATCGGCGTGCATGAACTTGGCCTGGTTGGTCAGCCGCCGGAGCGCATCGCCGAAGATCGCCGGGCGCTCTCCGGGCTGCACGACTCCAAGATTGATCTGCTTGTCGTCCAGACCGGTGTTCTGCTGCTGGTGCGTCGGCGCGGTTCCCATGAAGATCGTCCGGGCGACCCGCCTGGTCGCCGAGTATCGGTTCAGGTTCGGCGCCGACTGATCGATCTTGTAGGGCGTGGACGTCGTGCCATCGACATCACCGGCTATGATCGACTGCCAACTCACGTCGAGATAGTGCAGCAACTCCGGCTCGACGCGCGGCGAGCTAACTGCGACGCTGCCGGGCATAATCATCACAGAGGGATCGCCGTTCATCCAAAGTTCGTGGATGGCCTGTGCCATCAGCCGCAGCACACCGCGTGTGCGCTGGAATTTTTCGAGCGACCCCCAGCTCGTGTAGAGCTGGTCGAACAGCTCAGGATGGATTGGGTAGGCCTTCTCCAGCTTGCGCCGATAGTCCTCGTCTGCGCAGCCCTGTGGGAAGTCGTTGGCGTTCTCCCGATAAAGCTTCGCGAACTGCTTCAGTGTGTTATCGCGGTGATGGAACTTGTCGCCAGGGATTTCCTTGAACAGCCGCCGCCGGACAATCTCATAGCTCTCCTCCTGGCTCGCCGGGCGCCACGAGGATTCGACCCGGCTGAAGGTCTGCTTGAGACGGGCCAGCGCTTCCTGACCACCTTCGCCGCCGACCTCGATCTGAGACGCCGGCAGGGAGGCGACCAGCAGTGTCCGCGGGCTGGCCTTAACAGCTTCGGTGAGCGACTGGACGAACGAGAGGTTCGCATCGAACGAGCCCGAAGGCAGCCCCTCGACCTTATAGATCTGCCGCAGATAGGCGACCCATTCGTCGATCAGGATGAGGCAGGGCGCGCACTTCTTGAAAATCGCCTCAAGTACCTCGGAGCCGGGTGCGATTCCGCTGGCATCGTTCTCGGCGATCATGTCGAACGCTTCGGCCCCGCCAAGCTGCCACGCCAACTCGCCCCAGGTCGTACGGATCTTGCGGCCACCCTCCGCATTGAGCACGTCCTGTGGCCCCCGCGATGTGCCTACCAGCACTGCGCGATTGATACTTGCGGGCACACTCAAGCCATGCTTCTCGATCAACTGATCCAGTCCCGACAGGTCCTGAGCCAGTGTACCACCCGCCATGTGATAGAGGGCGAGCATCGAGTGCGTCTTGCCGCCACCGAAATTGGTTTGCAGCTCGACCACCGGATCGCCGCCGCTGCCGGAGAGCCGCTTCGCTGCCCCGATCAAGAGCGCGCTGAGGCCATCCGTCAGATAGGTTCGGCTGAAAAACTGCTTGGGTTCGCGATACTCGGCCGGCGCACTTCCCGAATGCACCTTGGCCAGATCGGCTGCGAACTCGGCCTGCTGGAACTCACCGGTGGCGACATCCTGGTGGGGCTCAACTACCTCGCGCCAAGGGAGCAGGCCCGCGACGGTCTCGACAGAGATTTCCAAGCGCTGGGTTTTTCGGCGCTCCTCGTTGCGCTGAAGCTCGGAGAATTTCGTACGCAGGATTGTATCCCGCATCTTGGAAAGCTGTTCGGCTGTCTCGCCGGCACTGATCGCTTCCATCAGCCGCCGCATGGAGTCGAGCGCGCGTTCGGCGTCGTCATAGGTGAAGTTCTCATTGTGCGAGAGCTTGTGGCGGACATCGAGCAACTCGTTGACGATCGACCGTTCGGCGCGGCCAAGGACCGCCTTGAACGCCTCGGGCCAGAAGCGGTCCATCGTGTTGAAGAGCGCTGCCTGATCCCAACTAACGGTGCCGTCGCTGTTGGGGCGAAGGTTCTGTAGTTTTTCGAGAATCTGAACCTGCCAGTGCCCCTTGAGCGAGCTCTCAAGCCTCTTTTCGACGAAGGGAATGAGCGCCGCCGGCAGCAGCTCCATTCCTTCAAATACGTGTTGACGTGTACTCTTGGCCACGTTTCGTCCCCTTAGATATTCAGCTGAATCTGGCGATCGCCGCTTGTGTCGTGGATTGCCGCAGCTTGCCGTGTCAGTTCTGTCCAGTCGGCGATCAATGCGTTGTAGGCCGTGGCCTCCTTCGCATCCTTCCGCTTGTTGGCGCTAATGTCGTAGAGGCAGTAGGCGAGATCCTTCACGGCCTCGGCCTTCGTATTGATCCTCCTTAACAGCACGGCGGTATCGTGCGAAATCCCATCCCGCTCATGCTGTCGGACCAGATGCTGGAGACACTCCCACACTGTCAGGTGACGGTCGTCTTCCGGGTGCCAATCGTTGTTCAACTCGTCGCGCGTAAGTATACGAACCTTGCCGGCGGCGCTTTCCACGATCCCGGCGTGCTTCACACTCTCCACCGAAATTCCGCGGGCGCGGGCGAGGTTATCCGCTATGCCGTAGTCGCCCTTACCCACCCCGTTCTGCTCAAACCAGGTGATGGCAAAACGGGTGTCGGCGTCAAACTCGCCCTGTATGCCGCCGAGATAATCGTCGAGCTCGGCATTGATCAGCTGCAGTGCGGTCTTGACCGTCATCGGGCTGTCGTCGGCCTCGAGTACAGCAGTGTAGCGCGAGAAGACGCCCATGCCGGGGCCGATGGCCGATTGCGGCATGTCGGCCGGAGCAATGTTCGCAGCCTGAAGCTCGGCGATGGCCGCGGGCAGTTCGCGCTTTAAGGCGCGAATGAACTCGGCGCGGGTGATGGTGTCGGCGACGCTCGACCGCACACGGCAAGATAGAACAACAGAGTTTGCAAGTGCGTTCGTGCCAACGGCGATCATGCGACCAGGTTTCTCCGTTCGCATTGGCCAAGTAGCATTGATCTCATAGCCGGACTCAATAACTGCTTGAATGAAAGTTGCCCAGCCAGTCGAGACAATGCCCTGGTCTTCAATTTCGCTCTGCTTGAACGCATAGTATATTGCAGTAGGAAACTGCGGTGAGCTCTGCTCGACCATGTTCTCCACGGCAAGCTTCATGCCGGACAGAAAGAATCCTTCTGCCTTTTCGCTCCCGCCATGCCGATAAGGCGCGGCAATGAGTTCCTCATTCTTTGGCACCGCAAGAGTCCCGGTAATCTCGGGAAAAATCTCCCGCGTGTTTCGACGAAGCCAAACAAAGAAGAAGTCGGAAAGGTCAGCGTACGTGATATTGTCGTAGTAAGGGGGATCGCTGGAGACGACTGATGGACCCGGATACCGAACACTCTGTGCATCCCCTTGGGAAACTTGACCTCGTGCAGCAGGGCAAAACGCACCAAGGGACTTGTAGACCCACTCTACGGATGCGTTTGTCCAGTTTCCGTTACTGTTGCTGAATGGATTGAGCTCAACAAAGTCCCAGACCATAGGCAAAGCCTGTCTCGAGAAGGTGCTTCTTGAGGCCTCAACGGAATTTCGCCAGCTTACTTGCGCACTCCACGCATCTGCGCTCCGATCAATTGCGAAAGCTAAGTAGACACTGACAGCTTCTGCATATGCTCTTGCTCCGCTACCGCCTTGATGAAGCGGGGAATCATCTACTGCGCGACCTGAATTCAACGCGTCCGCCACGATCCGCTCACGAACTTCCTTCAGAAGATCGCAGAACACATTCAACGTAACCAGCTGCCTGTCTGTGAAAAGGTCTCCGAAGCGGGTCAAACCATAGTCAACTGTCCAAAAATTCCGTGGATCGTTGGGCAAGCTGGTATCCGGTTTCCAATTCGGGCTCTCTGAGCGAGCTCGGCTTACGTGTTCTGCATTTGGGGCCACGTAGATACGCCGCCCCTTGCCTTCAGCCGCGATCCCGATGAGCACCGTGCTCATCTTGCCGGATTTCCCCATGTTCTTGACGTAGTCAGGAGTAATCGCCGTGTCGGAGATAAGGCAGCGGAAATTGGCGCCGCGACCTGCCTTTGTCCCATCCTTAGCCTTTGCGATTTCGGCTTTGCTCCCGCGCTCACGGATACGATAGGAAATGCTCTTCGCTTGCCGATCCACTATCGGCTCGATCCAAGCCTCTTTACCCGCCTTTGAGCTCAAGAGAAAACTTGATGCGATAGGGACCTGAACGTCTGAGAATGCCGGATCGGGGCTCGGCACCGTACGTGCCCAAAACCACGCAATCACAGCGCCCTTGCCGCCGCCGTACTCCTTCGGCAGGTCCACCTGCGGGTAGAGATGCCCGATGCGCTCCCACGCCTTCTCCCGCATCCATTCGCCGTAGTATTTCACGTCCTCGGCCAGCCCCTCGGCGTTGCGGTAGAACGACCGCTCCTTGATGCCGGGGTGGATGGGGGGCATGTCCCTGAACTTCGGCGGGATCTCGATCATCGCCTTGCCGATCATCACTGCCACGGGGTTCAGGTCGGACCCATAGGCGGGCAATCCCAGCCGCTGCGCCTCGAGCGGGATAGACCCGCCGCCCGAGAACGGGTCATAGACCGGGGGCAGCTCGCCGCCGCAGCTGCGCCGGATCTCGGCCCGCGCGCGTTCCAGCACCTCCTCGTTGGTCGAGTTCTCCCACTTCACCAGGTCCTCGATGATAGCGAAGAGCCGCTTGCGCTCGATCTCGACCGTCACGTCCTCTATCGTCGGCTCCGGTGTAACCGCCGCCGTCCCCTGCGCCGAAGCCTTGCTCTTCTCCCAAGCAGCGAAACGTTCCGGTAGTTCCGCTTCCGCCTGAGCACGGAGTTTCGAGTCGGCGAGCAGTTCTTCGACGTGAGAGGAAGGATCGTCGACGAGTTGGGCGAAAAGAACAGCTCGACACGCTGCCAACGGCCGTCGCGCCCACCACAGATGCAGCGTTGATGGATGGCCGTGCCTGATCGACTTCTCGCGCGCAGAGGCCGCATTGATCGCTTCGAGCGGAATGGCGACTTCGATGAGTTTCTTTTTGTAAGTTGTCACAGTTCCACCTCGATCCATTCGAAATCAGGAAACGGCTCGCCCGGACGCCGAAGCCTTAGCTCGCCCATCAAGGAACCGTCAGAAAAAACACTGCCGTAAAATGTCCCGCCATCCAGATCGGCGGGCGTGTCTCGCCGCTCCGACGGCTCCAACGCCATCAACTCTGAAGCACCAACCGTTTGTGCCGTCGAACTCAGGGCGCGTAGGACTTTCAGATCAAGGCCGACAAGTTCGATGTCGATGCCATTCCGGAACCAGGGGAAAGGCCAAAACCGCCAGTCTCGGAATTCATCCCAGAATTCGCGGCTAGACAGGTCGGGATACCTCGGCGCCACGGATGCGATGCTGACGGCATATTGGTGTCCACCCACGGAAAGTAGAGGAAACTCGTATCGCCGCGGCTCCCCGTCGCCTTCCCGAAGCCGAGCAGCCGCGTTGTCCAATCCCATCAGCGATAGCCACGAGGCATAATTGGCCCTGCGAACCGTGTCGCGGGGGAATTCGACAGGATTTTCAGGGACCTCCGGTTCAGGGTCGACGAAAGCTATGAGCGATGTCTCGCCGGAAGTATCTCCGGTTTCCCGTAGGAAGGTGCCAATCGCAAAGCTCTTGATTGGCTGGGGGTTAATATGCTTATCCCAACCGTCGAGCTGGGTCAGTCCTTCCCTTAGAGCCCCTTTGATGGGCGGCTTCCGTCCAGGAGTCGTGAACCCACCCTTGGACTCGGCGAGCACCCATTCCTGTAGCGCGTTTTCAGCGATGAAGTCTGGTGCCTTCGTTTTGTCTGCTGGCCATTGCTTATTTTGCGTGGCGGCGCGTTTTTTCCATTCGGTTTCAAAGCGACCGACATAGGCATAGCCGTTGTCCTCCAGGAGGAGTAGAGCCATACCTTGTCCAATCCGACCTGCTATGCCAGTGCCGGCGAAGTCAGCATAGAAATTTGACATGCCCTCGTTCAGGCACCACTCGCTCGCGCTCCAATCGAACAGGTGGCCGTTTTCGAGAAGAAACCCGGTAGCCCCTACCCACCGGATTGGCGCGGCTGGCCACCGCAAGCAATCAGCCTTCTTGACTGCGTGCGCGAGACGCCAGGCACTGAAATTCACGGTGCCCGATGCTTTAGGTAGCGGTCGTGTACGACCGTGGGGCCGCTCCACCTTGGCCTTCGCCAATTCGTGGACGGGGAGGTTGCTGTGCCCGTTAAACGCTCGAAGGACCCGTCTGGAAACGGCACCCCAACGAGCCATGTGGTCGGGCGGCGATGCCGTAGGGCTAGTCGTCGAGGTCATAAACGAGCCTGTAGGTTGCCGGATGAATGGTGATCTCTCCGCCGTCGCGCAGCGCGCGTAGGTGAGTCCCCGTCATCTCGACGGGCTCACCCTCCGGGTTGACGAGAATGAATGAGTAGATGTCCGGCTTCTGATCGAGCAGGCCCCAAATGTCAGCTTCGATCTGAAGCGCGTCGCGCTCCAGACAGTGTTCCTTCGGATAGTAGTGACACAACACTTCGCCGCTCGCCGAGCGGCGCTCCCAGGGAAATCTCGCGCCATTGGCGCGGCCGATCCAGCTTCCGTCCGAATTGAAAAAGCGGTCGTCGCCATCGGCCTTGTACCCGCGAGCGAGCGCGAAACGCGCCATGACACTGGGGCGAGGCGGCTTCGGAGCCGCACGAGGCTTGGTGACGATTTCATCGTCAATCAAGCCATGATCCGGCTCCATGGGCTGCTGCTCGGGTTCGGGTGGTGTGGCTAGCTCATCGTCCTCCGATAGTCGGGTTCCGTCCATCGCGGTCGACGCAACATCCACGCCGGCCTCCACGAAAGACTCGTCTACTACATCATCGTCAATCGGCTCGGCTTCGGGCGGATGTTCGACAACCGGCGCAATAACCTTTTGCTCCGGACCAAGCGTGAAGTTTTCCTCGAGGTAATCCTTGATGTCCTCGGGCGACCGATCGAACGCATAAGCCAAGGCCGCGCGGATATCGGTAGTCAGGTTCTTTCCTATCTCCTCGGGCACGCGCTTGGCGAGCTTCGCCTTCGGTATTGGACTGACAAACAGTTGGCGGTCCAACCACAGGACATCAGTAAGCCGTGCAGTGCCCGCGGGGACACCATCAAGGTAGGGAATGACCTCCAGCTTGGGCGCCTGGACCCAGCTCGTCGCCGCGATCGCTTCTGCTAGTGCTCTCACCCGATCGGTGTCGGCGGGATCAGCAAACTCGATCCGCCCGAGCTGAACTCCAAACGCTGTCAACCAGGCCCGCCGGTCTTCCAGACCCGCAAGTGACGGAGGTTGGTTGAATCGCTCTTCGACAAGGTCCGACAGTGCAGCCATTGACGCGAACGGCACAGCCTGAACCGTGTCGGCCGAGAGCTGACGGAGATCCGCAGTCCTGCGTTTTACCCAATCATGGAGGTGCCCGTAAGTGAACAGGCTCTGCATACTGAGCGTGTACTTGAGTGTGTCCACCGGAACCCACTCGCCCAGCAAGTTCACCCAGTGGCCGCACTCTTCCCAGATTCGTGTGGGGTAGCGTCCCAGTAAGGTGCGAACGCGGCGCGCATCGTCGGGCAACAGCACCTTTTCTGATTCCAGAGTACCCAGCCATTGCAGGGCCAGGTCTGCTGACGGGCGATCAGCGACACCGATGCGCCGCCATAGGCTGAGATCGACCACGGAAGCCCGGATTGTCGCAGCGCCAGGAACATCCTCTTCATCCCCGGATAGGAACACACCACCGGCCGTTACCCACGTGCCGTCGTGGGCGAGAATGAGTTTCTCGGTCCTGAAGGCATCCCTGATGTTCTGCGCGTCCGTGGTCGAGCTTCCGTCAAACATCTGATCGAGACGGCGATACCATTTCTCGACTTCGTGGGTCGGAGCCCTGTCCGACTTCGCCAAGGCGCGCAATCGGTCGAGCAAGCGCTCGGGGCCGCTCGGTGCATTCCGGACGCCAATCAGGTCCAGCAGCGGGCGGGTCGTTTCCCGGTCGAGCAGCCCATGCACGAAGGGCTCGACATCGATCAGCGCTTCCGTCTCCGGGGTGCGCCGCAAAAGATCGCCGGGTTTGTGCAGAAAGCCCCGCACATCGCGAAGGCACGGTAGCTCCCGGAGCCGCGAGGCCCACATCGGAAGTAGACCACGACGCAATACAGTTCGTCGATGGCCGTTAGAAGCTTCCTCGACGATTGTCGCAGATGCCTTCTGTGACCAGAAATCGCTCTTCTCCGCAATCAGCCTCTCCGCGACGGCGGCCCATATGCCGTCGTCCGTCTTTGCTGCGCGCTGCCAATGAGTCCAAAGCTCGGCTGGAAAGTCCCAATCGTGAACATGGAACCAGGGGTCCTTGTACCGATACTCAATCCGTCCCGAGAATGCTCGCTTCTTCAGCTCGACATTCAGCGAAGACTCACGTCCCGAGAACGTCCGCGTCTCTTCAAGGGGAGGGAATGTCCGCAGCCCTGATTTGCCAGAAGAGATCCATTGTAGCCACTCGTCGCGGGTACAGGACTTGAAGCTCGCCACATAATCTGGATGCAGAAACCGTGTTTGCTGGATCGCCTCCGGCAGCAGCTCCTCCAGCGCGCCATTCTCGTCAAACAGCACGGCCTTTTCGATGGAGCGGAGCGTTCGGTCGGCACTGGCGTACCGGAACGATTCACCGATGGTTACACCAAGCTTCGCTGCGATCTGGGCAAGCTGGACGCATTCGACCAACTTTGGTTGGCCGGACTTGAAGTAGTCGGCGGCGACGCGTTCGATCACGGCATTAACGTCGCTGGTCCCGTCAAGGCCGATCTCTTCCAGCACCGCGAAGGCGGCCTCGGCTGTGTCTCCGCGCCCAGTGTCCTTGGCACTTCTGCCGCGGCGCTGTTCAGCTAAGAAACGCGTCCAGTTCTGGTTAAGTACGATCAGATGGTCGGCTAGGAACTCCCAGTCCTCGTCGGACTGCAGCAGCTTCTTCTCGCCGAGTCGTACGACTTCCGAGGCTGAGTAGAGCACTTCCTTGCCTTGGACCGGAACGATCCGCAGGCGGTCGGTGTCGTGCCATTGCCAGCCGGTTACCTCGGGCGCGATATACGACCACAAATTCAGCAGGTGCCGCCACGTGGACGGTCGGGGGAGATGCTTGCTGCGCAATTGCTCAAGCAGATCGGTTTTCGAAAATTCCTCCACTAGGCTCCAATGAACCAGCTTAGTTCGGTCTTTCGACGACACATGCTGGCAGAGCACCGGTCGTGACTGTTCATCGAGCAAGGCCATCGCCTGGTCGGCGGGCCAGATATCAAATATCGGCTGTGGGACAGCGATCGCGCCGTTGGCGGCGGCGACCTGACCTGCTTCGGTGAGCAGGACCGGCCGATCCCCGATCGCTTCGTCAAACGCCAGCTCGACAATGGCGGCACAAGACCCTTCGAGCGTGCTCGCCTCTCGGTCGACGTCCGGGAGAAACCCGTAGGCATCCGCCCTGTCGCGCGGACTGGCCTTGGTCTGTTCGAGCCACTCTGCCATCGCATTGGCGGCGAGCTCTCCGGCGCGCTTCAGCAGCCAGCGATTGGTCGGCGACGTCTCTGGATCCTTGATCTTAAGGCGCGCGGGATCCTGGATGAAGGGAGCGTTGCAGGCGAAGGGAAGCGGGGTCTCAACACCGGTCGGCAGGACCACATAGAGACGTCCTTTTGCTCCCAGGACGATCTCCACCCGGCAGGGTGGAAAGTCGCCGCCGTCCTCGGCGCCAATCATACGCTCCTTGCGGATCTCGTCGAGCGCATCGACCGGAAACTCCTCTTCGGCCGAGCGGACCAGCAGGAAGGGATCATCCGCTTTGTCGTCAAGGGCCATCCATTCGCTATTGGTTATGGGACCCGGGCCGATACTTTGCCAATGCACTGCCTCATCACCGATTTGAAGGCGCCGAATCGTCTTGAAGAAGAGCAGCGACACCGGGCTTTTCAGCCATTCGTCGAGGTTCTTCTCGACCTCACGGCGCAGCAAAGGATTGGCGATTGCCACCTCGACACGCGTGGTTCCCGATGTGGTGTTCCCACCGTCGATCCAGCGCGGTTCGGTAAACCGGGTGCGTTCGAAGGCGACAGCGAGCGTCGGCGTGAAAAGTTCAACCCGATCGCCCAGGCTGAATGTGCTCTTGAAGCCTATTCCCCGAAAGCCGATCGTATGGAGGGCCCGCTTGTTCGAGTAGCCGAAGCGGCAGATCGACGCGAAATGAGCCTCAATGAAGTCTTCGCCATCATGCTCGAACACGAAGCGATCATTCTCAATCGATACCCGCGCTTCCTTGGCGCCAGCATCGTCGGCGTTCTGAAGCAGCTCCGAGAGAATGTGTCGCGGGCTTTGCACCTGCTTGAAGAGCTGGTGCCAAGGACCCGCAAGCTCCGGGTCCGCTTCGAGCTGATCCCAACGTCTCGACGCGCTTTCCCGGATCCGATGAAAATAGTCGGGAGGAGCGGCGGCGCCGGCCGCTATTTGACGCCCCGCGCTCATAGCGGCCACTCAAGTGTTGAGGGAGTGGCCACCAGTTCTGGTCCGCGCGGTGGGGAGCTTTTGCGCCAGCCACCCTTGACCGTTTGGATTGCGGAAATCGGCAAGCGTTGCGCGGCAGCCAGTTCGCACAGTTCGGACACGTGCCAAAATACCGCCCAGTGCCCTTGATTATCCGACGAATATTGCTCCGTGGTCGGGGGGCGATGCATCATGCCTTTTGAATGCTTGCCGTTTCCGCTTTCCTCACAACCGACATACCATCCCACCCAGGACACAATAAAACTGTCCTTCGCCGGCACGTCCTCATGCGACGGATATATGAGGACAGGAACACGCTGACCGGCACGCAGTTCGTCGACTTTGCGGAACAGCTCCCATTTGCGCGAGCCAAACGCAACGAAACCGGTATTGCCGGAGATTTCGGCTCCCGATTGAAGGTGCTCCAGCGGAACAGGGGCGAGGATGGAGAAATCCTGGATATCAGTCACGACACCCCCCTAAGCTGGCTCTTGCGCCCGCTCCAGCAGGCGACGAAGGTCGAATTGAATTGCTGTTTCAAGGAATGACGGCTCCCGCTCGACGAGCGGGCCACGCACGTAGCGCGGTACATGGGCGAAGCCGTCGGCAACCGCTACGATCGCCAGAATGAATTTCTCCGGCTCGTGCAAGGACGTGATGACTTCCTGGCGCGTGATCATCACGGAATTTGCACCATCAATTCGACCTTTGACCTCTATGAACCGCAGGTGCCCGGATTTCGGATCATGTGAAGCAATGTCGTAGCCAACCTTCTGGCCGGAGACATCGACAGGAGCGTGTCCCAGAGCGCGTTCCGCCGCCATCACCGCTTGCATCGCGGCGATCTCGATTTTCTTGCGAGCTGCGGGGTCTTCCGCGAAATGGTCTCGAACTCGGGGGGCATCCCGCGCGGCCAGAAGGCCATGCGGAATGACCACCATGCCGCCGCGCACTCGTGGCGGTTGGGATGAAATAAACCGCTCCTGCTCAAGCTGGTCCATCCGGCGCTTCTGCCGCTCCGCGAGCTCCTCGGCACGACGCTGCGCGTTCTGCCAGTTTAGCCGGGTTCGCTTACCGGCCTTTTCTTCTTCCTTCAGTTCGAAGGCTCGCGAGTCCCAGTAATTGATCTCCTTCTTCAATCGGGCACGGACCTCCTGCTCGACCTTCTCAACTTCAGGCAACCGGCGGGCCTTGACCTCAGAGACATGTTCCTGGGCCAGTTCCACCGTGGCAAACCTGATCGCAGACTTTTCCAGTTCGCTGGTCAGCCATTCTTCATCGAGCAGATCACGCACAGCGTCGATCTCTTCTGTCTTTGCCGGTCGCAGGTTGAGATGAGGCGCGAGTCCAGCGTTGACCGTCTCGCCGGCCCGGTCGATTGCGGCGAACTGGAGCCGCTGCGAGATCACATGCGGCTTCCCTGCGCTTGTGGTCCGGCCGTCCTGTACCGTGTGCTCCAGAAGGAAGATTGCCGAAATCGCATCGCCCGGATCCGTCTCGTCGACCATGATCGCACCTTGGCGCATGATCTGCTCATATTGCTCGCGGATCAGGCTGATTACGGCCTCCAGAAGCGGGTGACCGGGACAGACAAATGAAGCGACTGGCTGCTGGTTGATCTGGGCTTTGTCGAAACAAATCCGTTCATATTGTTTCTGAACAGGCGCTCCGATACCGATCTGCCGATCGCGCTCGCGGATGCGCACCGGAACGTGCGTGATCTCCCAGCGCCCGTCTTCGCGACGCTTGAGACGACCACCGAGATGCTGGAACGCCTCAATGAAAAAGCTCTGGATGTGATGAGGCTGGAGCCGCTGCGCTTCGGCACGCTCCATTTCCAGCCGCAGCTCATCGACCTTGGCCGCGGGCATTGTGTCGTTGGTCAGCGCGCGCCGCCGAAGCAACTCCAACAGATGGGATTGATCGACTGCTCCATCTACCTGGCGGAAGAGGTGTGCTTTCACATCCTCCCGCTCGCTGTACTGAACCGCCTGGAAGAGTAGATCCTTGAGCGACGTTCCTTCAAATAGCTCGCCCAGCACATCATAGACGCGACCGCCCAATGCCTCCCGCGCCGTCTCCAGTTTTTCAAGGAGCCGCGCATAGACTTCACCTTCGCGCGTGTCAGCCGCCACGAGATTCCACAAGTGACATACCTCGGACTGCCCGATTCTGTGGATGCGACCGAACCTCTGCTCGATCTTGTTGGGATTCCATGGAAGGTCGTAGTTGACCATCAGATGCCCGCGCTGAAGGTTCACGCCCTCGCCGGCCGCGTCGTTTGCGATAAGGACAAGCAGGTCCTTGTCCTGCATGAATCGCTCGATAACTTTTCGACGTTCCTCGCGCGATACACCGCCGTGAATCACGTCGACTGCTTCGGGATTGCCGAGGCGCGCACGTACCTTGTCGAGAAGATAGTGAAGCGTGTCTTTGGGTTCTGTGAAGATGATCAACTTACGGCGATTGCCCGCCGCGTCAGTCATGAGATCATCGTCGAGAATACGATTGAGTTCGGTCCACTTCGTGTCCACGCCGGAACGCAGGACGCCCATGGCTTTGGACTCGAGGTCTTTCAGCGTCTCGACTTCCAGCGCAAGCTGTTCGATCGTCTCAGCCGTCGTTGCGCCGGTCGAAATCAGATCTTCAAGTTCGTCGATCTCGTCCTGGCCGTATTCCTCGATGTTGCCCAGCATATCGGCGTTGAGCGCCGGCTCGGCGACCCCGGCACGGCGCCCCTTGGCCGCCAGCCGCGCTTCGCCCAACTCTGTCTCCAAACGCTCGCGACGGCGTTTCAGCGACTGGTAGATTGCTGCCGGAGATGAAGCGAGGCGCCGTTGCAGGATCTGTAATGCAAAACCAACATTGTTGCGCTTCTTGTTATCCCCTTCAGCAAACCGCTGCACACGGTTCATTTCGGTACGCACATACTCGGTGACGGCAGTATAAAGGGCGGCCTCGCCTTCAGAGAGCTCGTACTTGACGGTGCGGGCACGACGCGGCGGGAAAAGCGGCCGGCCGTCGAACTTGAGCAATTCCTCCTTCGTCAGCCGCCTCATCATGTCTTCGGTGTCGGCGTAGTGTACGCCATCCCGGAAACGGCCTTCGAAGCGATCGCCGTCGAGCAGCGCCATGAAGAGTTGGAAGTCCTCCTCCTTGCCATTGTGTGGGGTCGCCGACATGAGCAGGAGATGACGACAAACTTGCCCAAGCTTCTGCCCGACTTGATAGCGGCGTGTGTATTTCACCTCGCCGCCAAAATACGTCGCTGACATGCGATGTGCTTCGTCACAGACGATCAGATCCCATTCGCGGGCGCTCATAAGCTTCTCCTGAAGCTCCTCATTGCGCGCCAACACATCGAGCCGGACAATCAACCGGTCTCGATCGCTGAACGGGTTGCCCGACCGCGAGGTTTCGATCATGTCACGTGTGAGGATGTCGAATTCCAGATCAAATTTTTGCCCGAGTTCGTCTTGCCACTGCTCAACAAGACTGCCAGGCGCGACGATCAGGCATCGTTCGAGATCACTTCGTGCGATCAACTCCTTGATGAGCAGGCCGGCCATGATCGTCTTACCGGCACCAGGGTCGTCTGCGAGGAGGAAACGCAACGGCTGGCGCGGCAGCATCTCGCCGTATACTGCTGAGATCTGGTGCGGCAACGGATCGACCAGGCTGGTGTGAATGGCGAGGTAGGGGTCGAAATAGTGTGCCAACTTGATGCGGTTGGCCTCGGTCACGAGACGCAAAAGCGCGCCATCGGCATCGAACGACCAGGCTCGACCGCTCTGCTCCACCTCAAGGCGATGTTCATCGTCGCGATAGAGGACCGACTCCGCCACCGCTCCGTTATGGTCGCGGTAGACGACGTTAATCGCCTGGTCGCCAATCCAGTCGACCGAAACGACATGTACCGGCCTCGCCGAGGCAATACCGCAAATCGACGCGCCGTTCTTTACGTCCTCGAGTTTTGCACCCATCAGTCGACGCTTCCCCCCGAAATCTTCATAGCTGAAGCTCCGCCTTTTCCAGCGCCGCCTCAGTCTCCTTGCGGTTTAATGCAACGATATGCTGCGTACGAGGGCTTTGCTTTGCCGCATCCACAAGCAAGCCTAGTCGCTTGAGAACATAGAACAGCATCGCATAGCGAACCGAAAGAACGCCGCTCCCGTGGTCGAACCCGTAGTCTTTGGCGACAACTTTTTTCTGGCTCTCCGTCAGATCGGGATGCGGACCGATGACCACGTCGAAAAAGTTGTTCCACAGCCAGTCCTGCTCGCCAGTTGCACCTGAGTCGCCTTTGCGGCCGACTTCAAGCATCCGTGGCAACAGGAAGTCCTTGAACTTGTGCTCGAGATGACAATAGGCGCGAACATGCCAACGGAACCCGTCATAGCCAAACGCATGCGGCGTGATCCTTCGCCAAATCGGATCCGGACGAACTTTGTTCATAGACTGATAGAAGACATCCACGGAGACGCCTTCGCGCACGGCATCGAGAATCTTGCGCAGAACCTCGATGTCGACATCCCGCTTGGGCGTTAGCGCAACATCGGTCTTGGGGAGTTCCGCAATCCAGGAATCATTGGACGGGACGGAGCCTTCGGCAACTGAACGAAGCTGGGCAAGATAGACATAAGGGTCGGGATCCAGGAAGCGCAGGACAAACTTCTTGGCAGCGACATAGCGCTTGCCGCGCTTGTCATACTCCATGTTTCCGGGCGCCCTCTCCTGATAAAGCGTCAGGTCTTTCGAAGACTGCGGAATCGACACGCCAAAAAACTCAACGATGTCAGCGCGGTTGATCGAGCCCTCCCAGAACAGGCGAAACTCAATAAATTCAAGCCTTTGCTCAACACCCCAGCGCACTCTCGGCTCCCTGATTGCCAAAAACTATACGGCTGGCCGCATCGATGAGACTATAAACTATATGGACATCGCGACCAGTCCGTGTAATTATTATTCCCATTACGGCCGTTCGTCAACGGCAGAACATCGCTAATTTCCGAAGGAGAGGGTGATGCCCAAGCGCAGTGCAAACCGTGAGGTCACCGGCAAGAAGGCGGCGAGCGCAGCCGCGAAGGTCTTGCGGGACCCAAAAAGCAGCAAGGCCGCCAAGAGCGCGGCAGCGTCGGCGCTGACCCAGCGCCCGAACAAGAAGTAACCCGGAAAGGGGGCAGCGATGACGGCCGCGAAGCGATCCACCCTTGTCGTGTATGGTCGCCTGGCAATGCGGGAGGCCCGCCTTGCGGCTGCCCGCAGCGGTCAACACGGCCTCCAGATCATGTCGTTCGAACAAGCCGCGGTGCGGCTCGCGGGCGGCTTCGCCCGCGCGATCGACGAAGAGAGTCTGCGCGCGGCGATCCAGATGGCCCTCCCTGAAACACCGATGGGCGAACTGGAAGATATCAAGATGCTGCCGGGCATGATCGGCGCGGCCGCCGACACACTGCACAAGGCGTGGCGGGCAGGTATCGATCTTGCCTCCAGGTCAGCTGATCATCCAAGGCTTGAAGCCATCGCTCGCCTGGAAGCCGCTGTTCTCACCGAGCTTCCGGGCGGCATGATGCGTCCGATCGATATCGTCGCCGCAGCCATCAGCCGGATCACCCATGCGCCCGCCATATTCGGCTCGATGGAAATCGTCGGACTGACCGAACTGTCTCCCTGCTGGCGGCCTCTGCTGAAGGCGCTCGCCGAGCACATGCCCATGCAATGGACGTCAGGTCCTCGCCCTGTCCCGGCCTGGCTCAAGGAAAGCGGCGTTGCTGTCGCTCGAGGCGATGCTGAGGCGCCGGCCATTCGATCCGTCAGTGCCGCGACCGCTTACCATGAGGCAGTCGAGACACTGCGTTGGGTCCGGTCGCTGCTTGCGTCGGGCATATCGCCCGCCGACATTGCCATCGCCACCGCGTCGCCGGCCGACTACGACGATCACTTTCTCGCGCTGCGCGCCGATGCCAATATCGATTTGCATTTCGTCCATGGCGTCCCGGCCGTCACCACACGTGACGGACAAGCGGCAGCGGCACTCGCCGACATCGTCGTGCGCGGGCTTTCGCAGTCGCGCTTGCGCCGTCTCGCAGCCCTGTGCCGCAATTCTGCACCTCTGGCTTCCCTTCCTGATGGCTGGATGCGCGTCCTTCCAAGCGATGCACCCCTGTCAACGCCGTCCGCCTGGAACCAACTGCTGGCGCGCCTCGCGCCGGACGACTGGCCCGACGGCATGGATCACGCCCCGGTGTTGCGTGCTGCGGTCGATCTGCTGGCAAAGGGACCGGACGCGGTACAGGAGATCGGTGAAGCCTTCCTTATGGGCCGGGCATTGTCCATCTGGCGCAAAGCCCTTCTGGCAGGGCCCGCCGGCGCGATCGACAGCACGCTGGAATCACTGAAACAGGATGACGGGCTCGATGCCTCCGTCTCCGTGGCCTGGATGCCGGCCAGCGCCCTCGCCGCGTCGCCGCGACGCTTCGCTCGGCTGATCGGTCTCAATTCCTCCCGCTGGCCACGCGGGATCGCCGAAGATCGGCTGATCCCGGACCATATCATTCCAACGGGCGAGCTCGACCCGCTTCCCGTCAATCTCGCAGATCGCCGTGACTTTGATACGATCCTCGCCACTACGGGCAGCGACGTCGTCCTCTCCCGCGCTCGACGCGATAGCGACGGCCGGCTGCTGGGTCGCAGCCCCCTCCTCGCCACCTATGACGAGGAAGCCTATCTGCGGCGCAACGCCGTTCCCGCCCATGCCTTCAGTGAAACCGACCGGCTGTTGGCGCGGCCGCAGGAATTCGCCGCCGATCCCCAGGCATTGAGTGCGCGTTCCTGCTGGCGCGATTGGCGCATGGCCGATGTGACAGCTCATGATGGCCTGGTCAGGTCCGATCATCCTTTGGTTCTCGCGATCCTCGGGCGGACCCAGTCGGCGAGCTCGCTCAAGACACTGCTGCGCAGCCCCCTCAATTTCCTCTGGCGCTATGCTCTCGGTTGGAAATCCCCGCAAGGCAGTGCCGAGCCGCTCGTGCTTGACGCCCTGCAAACCGGCGACCTCATCCATCTGGTGCTCGACCGCGCCCTGCGAAACCTCGAAGCGACGGGCGGCCTGGCGTCGGCCGACGTGGCTGCCATCCAGGCTGCGGTGGACGAAGCCGCTGGTGCGGTGGCTGCCGAGTGGGAAAGCGAGCGGCCCGTTCCGCCCGCTGTTATCTGGGGCCGGACGCTCGGGGACGCGCGCGCTCTTGCCGGACAGGCGCTTGCCTATGGCAATGATCATTTGCCGGGCAGCCGATCCTTTGGCGAAGTCCCGTTCGGCGGGTCCGAGCCCAAGTCGGAGGCGGCACTGCCCTGGGACGCCAGTGTGCCGGTGATCATCCCCGACACCGGATTTCACATTGCCGGCTATATCGACCGGCTCGACATCGCTGATGACGGCAGCCGGGCACTCGTGCGCGACTACAAGACCGGCAAGCCGCCCAAAGGCGACATACGCGTGAACGGCGGCCGCGAGCTTCAGCGTTGCCTTTATGCCTTCGCCGTCAAGGCGCTCCTGGGCGACCACATCGCGATCAGCGCCTCGCTGCTCTATCCGCGTGAACCGCTTGATCTCCAGCTCGACGAGCCGGAGATCGTCCTGGCGGAGATCAAGGCATATCTGCGGGCGGCGAGAACCGCCTTGGTCAGCGGCGCTGCACTGCCCGGGCCGGATACGGGAAGCGACTATGACGATCTCGCCTTTGCCCTGCCGGCAAACGCAGGCGCCACCTACTGCAAACGCAAACAAGCCGCCTCGACTGAGCGGCTCAGCGAGGTCGCGCCGATCTGGGAGGCGGAATGATGAGCAGCGTGAAAGTTCTGAATGATGATGGTGCCCGGCATGACGCGATCAGCCGTCACGACCGATCCATTCTGGTTGAGGCCGGCGCGGGATCGGGCAAGACCGCCGTGATGGCCGGCAGGATCGCTGTCATGCTAGCGCAGGGCGTCACGCCAAGTTCCATCGCGGCAGTCACGTTTACCGAACTGGCGGCCAGCGAGCTCCTCCTGCGCGTTCGGGATTTCGTCGAAGATCTCGCCGCCGGCCATATCGCACCGGAGCTCCGCGCCGGCCTGCCGGAGGGACTGTCTGCGGCACAGCGCGAGAATCTGATGTCGGCCAGCACGGCGATCGACGAAATCACCTGCTCGACCATCCACGGCTTCTGCCAGCGATTGATCAAGCCCTACCCGGCGGAAGCGGATATCGATCCGGGCGCAGCGGTCATCGACCGCAACCAGGCCGATCTCAACTTCCTCGAAATCGTCGATGGCTGGCTGCGCGAACGATTGTCTGGCGATCAGGGCGGTGTCCTCGCCGAGATGGTGCTGCATAACCCGGGAGAGACCGTCGCTCTGATGCACAAGATCGCCGAAGCCCTCCGGCGGTCGAGGAATCTGGTCGCACCGGAGGCGATGCCCTTTGCAGGTCACCTGCAAGCCTTCCAGCAGGCGGCCGACGAACTTTCGGCCTTTATGCAAGGCGCCGGCGTCGATGAGCCGGAAACGGAGGTCTTCGCCGCGCGCTTTTCTGAAATGGCGGCTGCCCTTCCATCGGCTGCAGATGGTTCCACACCCGCCGGGCTCGTCGGGTTGCTGGTTGCACGCCCGCATCCCGACCTTACGACCGGGACGGGCAGCTTTTACGCCTACCGCAAGAAGGGCAAATGGGCGGCAGCGGCAAAGCAGGCAGGGCTGTCCAAGGCAGACGGCGACAGGCTGAACGATACGGCCAGCGGCCTGTACGAGGCGTGCTGTGCCGCGTGGACCGCACTGCTCCAGGCGGTATCCGGCCAGGTCCTTACGATATTGATCGACGAAGCACGCACAATCCTTGCGCGCTATCGTGAGCACAAGCGCGCCAGCGCCCANCTCGATTTNGACGATCTCATCTACGCCGCNCGNGACCTGTTGCGCGACCATGAAACTGTGCGACAGGCGCTCGGCCAGAGGTATTCAAAGGTNTTGGTCGACGAGTTTCAGGANACCGACCCNCTNCANGCCGAAATCTTCTGGCGTCTATGCGGTGATCCCGGTGATGATCCGCAGGACTGGACGCGNTTCCGGATTCGGCCGGGCGCACTCTTCTTGGTTGGCGACCCCAAGCAGGCAATCTATCGNTTCCGCGGCGCGGATGTCGGCGCTTANGTCCAGGCNCGCACGGCCTTCTCGACACANGACGCGGACGGCCTCGTCTCGATCTCGACCAATTTCCGTTCCTGTGCCTCGATCCTCACNTTCGTCAACGAACGGTTCGAGNNTGTNCTNTCGGCTGATGGCCAGCCCGGCTTCACAGCGCTNGATCCCTTCCACGACGATCCGGAAGACGGCGTCTGCGTCNCGGCGATCGATATCGCGGTCGCTGACGAGAACGGCAAGGCCAGNGCCGAGCAACGACGCGACGCCGAAGCCGAAGCGGTGGCTGAACTTTGCGCACGCTTGATCGGCAGCCATCCGGTCCAGGATCGCAAAGCCGGTGCACAACGCCCCTGCCAGCCGGGCGACNTCGCCTTGCTCGCCCCGACCGGCGCGGAACTCTGGCGCTATGAAGAAGCCCTTGAGCNCCGGGGCATCCCGGTCGCAACCCAGGCCGGCAAAGGTCTGTTTCGCCGGCAGGAAGTGCAGGANCTTATCGCGATCACGCGNGTTCTCGCCGATCGTCGTGATACGCTGGCGCTCGGCGCATTGCTGCGCGGCCCGCTTGTNGGGCTCAGCGAAGAGGANCTNCTGGACATCGTCTGGGCGCTTCCGCGTTCGGAAGAAGAACCCGNCCGNATCCCNCGGNTCGACCTCGGCGTCGACCNCGCGGCAATAGTGCATCCGCTGGCGCGCGATGNGATCGAGCGGCTGCAAGNGCTCCAGAAACGCGCCAANAGCACGACACCNCACGATCTTCTTTCGCAGGCCGTCGACGTCCTTCGGGTACGCCCGGTTCTTCTGGAGCGGCATCGCGGTCAGGCAGAACGAGCNCTTGCCAATGTCGATCTCTATCTCAGCCTCGCCGTCAGCTATGCGGTACGGGGTCTGCGGGCCTTTTCCGAGGCAATGACGGCGGCATGGNCGGATGAGGCCCGCGCGGTGGAAGGCCGGCCNGATGCGCAGGANGAAGCCGTCGCCCTCTACACGATGCATGCCGCNAAAGGNCTTGAATGGCCGGTCGTCATCCCCATCAACACNATGACNGGGGTNATGGCGCCCGANAGCGCTGTGACCGATCGCCAGACTGATACCTTCTACTGCCCGGTTCTGGGTGTCCCTCCGTCCGGCTATGACGCGGCGCGGCAGGCAGAGAAGGATGAACTGGANNGCGAGCGGGTCCGGCTCTGGTATGTCGCNGCAACCCGCGCCCGGGAACTCTTGNTCTTGCCGCGGCTCGACGTAACGCCTTCGAAATCAGCCTGGATCGGCCTGGTGGACCTGTCCCTGACAGATCTCCCTCACCTNGACGTGTCGCATCTGCCGCTCGACNCGATCGCGGNGACAGNCGNTNCNGNAAACGNNCAGACACGGGAGAGTTTCGCCACTGAGGCNNNTGCGATTGNCGAAAGGCAGATGCANCTGACCTGGCTTGCGCCGAGCCGCGACGAGACGACNACNGGTTCNGTGCTTCAGGAAGAAGAACCGGACATCTGGGCCGGTTCGGCTGATGCTCNGGNGCCNGACNCCGANGCGCNCGCCTCCNTCCNGGGCGGNCGCGANCGTGGNNTGATCCTTCACAAGCTCATNGAAGAAGTCCTGACAGGGGAATGCNACGANGCCGNCGAGGCGCTCACCGCGCGTGCNNNNGACCTNATNNNTGCGCTCGGCNAGGAGCCNNCCTCCGATCCGGCGNACGGGCTTTNGCCTGAGGAACTGGCCGGTTGCGTGACGCGAACGCTGGCCTTGTCGGAGGTGGCGGNNTTGCGTCCCTCATTGCTCGCTGANTTTCCGGTNTATGCCNTTCAGCANGAGNANGCCGANCTGGTTGCGACGGCGGGCATCGCGGACGCNNTTNCGGTTNATCCGGAAGGTCGGCCAGCCGTCGTGATCGACTGGAAGAGCGANGTGAATCCCNCCCAGGAGACNCTTGATCACTATCGGGCTCAGGTGCGTGCCTATCTCGANATGACCGGNGCCGAACGGGGCCTGATCGTTCTGATGACGAACGGGACGGTGATCACCGTCCCGCCTTCTCCCCAGACGATTGCGGCATAGCCGAGGACGCGACCATGGCCTCCCGCAAGCGCACCGAGCCCGTCCAAGATGATCTCTTCAATCCCGAAGTCGAACTGCTGCTGCCTGCTCGGCTTGCGATAGAGGGCAAGGCCCTGGGAAGCCCTATACGCCAATTGGCGGCTCCGCCGCAGCGCGTACGGTGCCGTCTGCGTCCCTTTTCAATCCGCCGTGTGACTGGTCATGAAACCACGCTGCCGTCTGGCGAGATACTGAAGATCATCAACGCGAAGACCGCTACGTCGCTGGAGGCGGAGCTCATTCTTCTGGTCCCCGGCGCGAGTGAGCCGGCGCAGATCGTAGAAGCACTCGACGCCGGCGAAGGCCGGTGGATGGCCCCGTTGCCCATCCGCATCGACACGTTGAGTCGCCAAGCGCGGGTCGAACGGCTGGCCGCGGTTTCGGCATCTTGGTCGGGCGCCTTTCATCTCCGCGAGGGACGAGCAGCCGAAAACGAGCGGCCAGCCCAGCTCGGTCTGCGACGTCCTCAAATCGGCGCACTGCACGCGGCTTTGGCCCATGCGACGCGATCGATCGATCCGGCCACCATCGTCATGCCGACGGGCACCGGCAAGACGGAAACCATGCTCGCGCTCAACGTCCACCAGCGCTTCGAGAGGCTACTGGTCGTAGTGCCGACGGACGCCCTTCGAGAGCAGATCGCGGGCAAGTTCGAGACCTTCGGCGTGCTGAGGCAACAGCAATGCCTGGAAGACAAGGCAGCATTTCCCATGGTGATGCGCCTTTCGCACATTCCGACGACGGTAACTGAGGTGGATGAGATCTTCGACAGCGCCAATGTCATCGTCACAACGATGCAGGTCGCCGGCCGCGCCGAAGCAGCGGTCCAGGAGCGGATGGCAGCTCGTGCCTCGGCGCTGTTTATCGACGAAGCTCATCACATCGGCGCGCCGACATGGGCGCGCTTTCGGGGCCTCTTCGCCGATCGCGAGCCGCCGCTCCCGATCGTCCAGTTCACCGCCACACCATTCCGTGAGGACGGCCGGCGCGTCGACGGCGAGTTCATCTACACCTATCCGCTCAAGAAGGCGCAGGCCGAAGGCTATTTTAAGCCGATTCGCTTCGAGGCTGTCTTCGGGCTCGATCAGGCAGACGCCGATCTCGCGATCGCGGAGAAGCTCGGCGAGGTCCTCCAGGGTGATCTGGAAGCCGGCCTCAACCATCTCGCCATGGCGCGCTGCCAGACTATCGATCGCGCCAGAGCCCTCCACCAGCTTTACAGCGAAATGTACCCGGAACTACGTCCGGTCATCGTCCATAGCCAGCAGTCGATCCGTGAACGCCGTGCAAACCTTGCCGCTCTGCGGCGCTTCGAGAGCCGGATCATCGTCTGCGTGGACATGCTCGGCGAAGGTTTCGATCTGCCGGAACTGAAGATCGCCGCCCTGCACGATCCGCACAAGAGCATCGCTGTCACCATCCAGTTTGTCGGCCGCTTCACCCGCCAGGATCCACGCCTCGGCGACGCCACNGTCATCGCCAACACCGGCATTGACGACATTGATCGTTCACTGGCCAAGCTCTATGCGGAGGATGCCGACTGGAACGCGCTGGTCGAGGCACTCAGCACCGCGAAGATCGACCGGCAGGTTCGCCGTGCCGAGATGTTCAAGGGCTTTGTCGGCGACTTGAGCGACATTCCGCTGCAGACGCTCGAACCGAAGATGAACGCCGTCGTCTATCGCACCAATTGCGATGGTTGGGAGCCTTTGCGGGCCGAGGACTTGTATAGTCCCGGCGTCTATCTCGGCATGAAGGTCAACCCACACCAGCGTGTCGCCATCTTCGTCACCCGGTCCGAAGAGCAGGCCGGCTGGACCACGGCCCAGCACGCGACCAATGTCACCTGGGACCTGCACATGATGCATTGGGATCCCGATAGTCAGCTCCTNTATATCAGCAGCTCGATCAAGGGACCGTATGACCGATTGGCCAAGGCGGTCTGCGGTGAGGCANCGCGCCGGGTCGAGGGCGAGGAGGTCTTCCGCAGCCTGCATGGGTTCAATCGCCTGATCCTGCGCAATCTTGGCCTGACGCACCATCAGGGACGCGGTGTCCGCTACTCCATGTATATGGGTGTCGATGTCGCCGACGGACTCGACACNGCGAAGTCCCAGTCGCGCATCAAGAACAACGTGTTCGCNACCGGTTTCCTCGACGGNGTTCCCGCCTCTCGTGGCTGTTCGGCCAAAGGCAAGTTCTGGTCGATTTCGCGGGTTCGCGATCTGACTGACTGGGTCGAATGGTGCGCGGACATCGGCAAGGCCGTCAACGATCCGGGGATCACCACCGATGGCGTCTTCAAGAGCGCGATGCGGCCTCGCCAGATCAGCGAACGCCCGCAGGTGCCGCCGGTCGCGATCCACTGGCCGGAATCGCTGCTGACGCAAATCGAGGACCGGATCGAAATCAGTTTCGGCGACGAACCCGTAGCCTTCGCCGAATGCGACATCGAGCTGCTGGATCATGAACGCACGGGTCCATTGCGCTTCGCGGTGCGCAGCGACACCCATATCGCCGAATTCGAAATCGTATTTGCCGAAGGTGGCGCCCGCTATCCGCAGCGCTCTGGTCCGAAAACAACCATCAAGGTCAGCGGCAAGGTGAAACCGCTGTCGGAATCCTTCGGCGAGGATTCCCCACAGATCGATTTTGGGGATGGCTCACTGCTGATCTACAGCCACCTCTATGCTTTGCCTGAAGGCGTCGTGGTTGAACCCTATCCCATCGACCGCATCGAGGCCTGGGATTGGTCGAAGACCAATATCCGCGCCGAAGCGCAGGGACCTGAAAAGCGGGTCGACTCCGTGCAGCGGCGCGTCATCGAGACATTGCTCGCAGAAGGCGACGCCTATGACCTCATCTTCGACGATGACGGCGCCGGTGAGATCGCGGACGTCGTCACGCTTCGAGTGACTGAAGGTCTCGTGCAGGTGACGCTTCACCATTGCAAATATTCCAGTTCCGACACGCCTGGCGCGCGGGTGAAGGATCTCTACGAAGTGTGCGGGCAAGCCCAGAAATCCGCCCGCTGGCGCGATCGTCCCAATCGAATGTTCATTCATATGCTGAAGCGGGAGAAGTTGCGCCTCGAGAAGGGCCAGACTTCCCGCTTCGAACAGGGAACGGCCGCCTTCCTCAAGAAGCTGAAAGCGGGCTGGCAGGACTATCGCTACGAATTCGATGTGCGCATCGTTCAGCCTGGTCTATCGCGCGCCGCGGTCACCGAAGAGGGACTGCATCTGCTGGCCAGCGTGGAGACCTATCTCCTTGAGACACGCGCCATGCGGCTGAAGGTAATCGCAAGCAGCTGACCATTCGAAGAAGTTGGAGGGGAAAGCCTTCCCCTGCGTCCGAGCCTATAGTCTCGGCCGACCCCTTCGAGCGGGGGGTTCTCCCGCAACGCCCCCTTTGAGAGTGAGAGTGCGGACGGGTTTGCCGTGACGGGATGAGGACCGGAGGAGAGGCCTCCGGCGCCCGTCGCGGAGACCCGCGATGTCCAGACACAACCGCAAATCCGGCGCCCGGCGCGACCGGACCAATCTCTATTCCGAAATCACCGACAAGATCATCGCCGAACTGGAGGCCGGCCATGTGCCCTGGGTCCAGCCTTGGGGAACGGCGGCGGCGAAGGCGCCCCTTGGCCTCCCGAAGAACGCCTCCACTGATCGTCAATATTCGGGCATCAACGTCCTGCTGCTCTGGGGCGCCGTGATCGAACGCGGCTTTTCCGGCCAGAGCTGGCTGACCTTCCGCCAGGCGCTATCGATGGGCGGCAATGTCCGCAAGGGTGAACGCGGCACCACCGTCGTCTACGCCGACCGCTTCGTGCCAGAGGACGAGAAGCGCCGGGCGCGCGAGACCGGCGAGGACGCCCAGGCGATCCCGTTCCTGAAGCGCTTCACCGTCTTCAACACCGACCAGTGCGAGAACCTGCCCGAAGATCTCGCGACCGCCGCACCGCCGGTGCCGACGGGTCTGATCGAACCGCGTGTCGAGGCACTGATCGCCGCCACCGGCATCGACTTTCGCATCGGCGGCAACCGGGCATTCTACGTGCCCGCCCATGACTATGTGCAGGTGCCGCCGCCGCAGGCCTATTTCGAACCCATCAATTGGCACCGCACCGCGCTGCACGAGATGGGCCACGCGACAGGCCATCCCTCGCGTCTGGGGCGGGATTTCTCGGGCTCGTTCGGCACGAAGAAATACGCGTTCGAAGAGCTCATCGCCGAGATCAACGCGGCCTTCTGCTGCGCCTCGCTCGGCATCGCGCCGACCGTCCGGCATGCCGACTATATCGGCTCTTGGCTCGAGGTGCTGCGCGAGGACAATCGCGCCATCGTCCGCGCTGCTAGCCAAGCAGGCAAGGCCGCAGACTGGCTTCTCGCCTTCGCGCCAGAAGATGCGAAATCAATCAATGGGATTCCCGAGGCGCTGACGATATGATTCAATGGCAACTACACCACCGCCGCGCACCCGCTTGTTCGACCAATGTAAAGCCAACAACAATGACCACATATGCTCCCAAGCGAACGACCGGCCCCGGGCAGACCATCCAACTCAACCAACTCGAGATCCACTACGAGGAATACGGAACCGGACAACCGCTTGTTCTATTGCACGGGTTCGGCGGATGCAGCCAGAATTGGCATCCCTTCATCGACCAACTCTCCGAGCGCTATCGCTTGATCCTCGTCGATCTGCGCGGCCATGGTTACTCCACCAATCCAGATAACAGGTTCACACATCGGGACGCGGCCGAGGACGTGTTCCTCCTGCTCGACGAACTTGGAATTGAATCCTTTTCGGCAATGGGCATCAGTTCTGGCGGAATGACGCTCCTGCACATGGCGACGAGCAAGCCTGATCGCATCGACTCGATGGTGCTTATCAGCACGACTACACATTTTCCGGACCAGGCCAGGGCAATAATGCGCCGCGCTTCGATTGGCACTCTGCCTCGTGACGTTCAGGAAATGTATCGCGAGTGCGCCAAGCGCGGCGACGAACAGATTCGCCAACTCCTCTCTCAATTCAACGCGCTGGCCGAAAATGATGATGATATGAATTTCACGAAAGAGAGCTTGTCGATCATCACAGCGCGCACGCTCATCGTGCACGGTGATCGCGACAACTTCTTCCCGGTTGAAATTCCGCTCAACCTCTATCGTTCGATACCGAATTCCGAGTTGTGGATTATCCCGGGCAGCGACCACTCTGCCATTTTCGATGCCGCGACCCCCTTCGCCTCTACGGCGTTGCGGTTTCTTGATAGGCCGCACTGAATACCGAAGCTCATCTTCGATCCACTGATCACCCTGTTGAACACTGGTTTGACCAATGATGGTGGGCCAGCTCGCGCGCCGAGCTAGGCGAGGATCGGTTGGTCCCGCCGAAAACCCACTGCAAGAAACGGGCACGCAACTGGATCCCGGCCAGAGTCATCGGAAAACTCGGCGGTTCCGGCATTCGCGAGAAGGAGAGTGAGAGGGCTGCGCCCTGTTTCCGTGACGGGTTTCAAGCCGAGAGAGAGGCTCTCGGCGCCCGTCGCGGAGTAAATCACCATGGCGACAGCAGCCAAGAAGATCACCCTCAGCGCCTCGCGCGACATTCCCTTCAACAAGCTCGTTCTCTCCCAGTCCAACGTCCGGCGCATCAAGTCCGGCGTCTCGATCGAGGAGCTGGCCGAGGACATTGCCCGCCGCGGCCTTCTGCAGAATCTCAACGTCCGCCCGGTCGTGGACGGCGACGGCAAGGAGACCGGTATGTTCGAGGTTCCAGCCGGCGGCCGCCGCTTCCGGGCACTCGAACTTCTGGCCAAGAAGAGGCGGTTGGCCCGGACCGCGCCGGTCCCCTGCAATGTGCGCGAAGCCGACAGCGACATCTCGGCCGAGGAAGATTCCCTGGCCGAAAACGTCCAGCGTGCAGCGCTGCATCCTCTCGACCAGTTCCGCGCCTTCCAGACATTCAGGGACCAGGGCATGAGAGAGGAAGACATCGCCGCGCGCTTCTTCGTCTCGGTCAACACCGTCAAGCAGCGCCTCAAGCTCGCTTCGGTGTCGGAGAAACTCCTCGATCTCTATGCCGAGGACGCCATGACGCTCGATCAGCTCATGGCCTTCACGGTTTCCACCGACCATGCCCGACAGGAACAGGTCTGGGAGGCCATCGAGCATAGCTGGTCGAAGGAACCCTATCAGATCCGTCGCATGCTCACCGAGAATACAGTGCGGGCCTCGGATCGGCGCGTCCGCTTTGTCACCATCGACGCCTATGAAGAGGCCGGCGGCACTGTCCTGCGCGATCTGTTCCAGGACGATGACGGCGGCTGGATCGAGAATGTTGCCTTGCTCGAACGGCTGGTCGGCAAGAAACTCACCGCCGAGGCGGAGATCATCGCCGAGGAAGGCTGGAAATGGATCTCGGTCGCGGCCGATTTCCCCTATGGCCACACCAACGGCTTGCGGGCGCTTACCGGCACACCGGTCGATCTGACCGACGAGGAACGGGCCGCGCGCGAAGCGCTGCGCGAGGAGTTCGACCGCCTCGAAGCCGAATATGCCGAGGCCGACGAATTACCCGACGAAGTGGATGAACGGCTCGGCGAGATCGAGGTGGTGCTCGACGCCTTCGAGGATCGCCCGAAGCAATACGATCCTGCCGAGATCGGCCGCGCCGGTTCGTTCGTCAGCATCCGGCACGATGGCCAGCTTTCCGCCGAGCGCGGCTATGTCCGTCCCGAGGATGAAGTGCCCGAGGGCGACGATGACGCGGGAAGCGAAAGCGATGCGGCAACCGGTTCCGGCGCCGTGCAACGCACCGTCATTTCCGTGGGTGGTGAACCCGAGCCGCAGGACGACGAGGACGATGCGATCAAGCCGCTGCCCGAGCGGCTGGTGATCGAACTGACGGCGCATCGCTCCCTGGCGCTGCGTGATGCGCTGGCCGACAACCCCTCCGTCGCCATGACCGCGCTGATCCACAAGCTGGTACGTGACGCCTTCCAGCATGTCTCGTCACCGGGATGCCTGGAGGCATCGGTTCGGCAGGTCTATTTCCCGGTGCAGGGCGATGACCTGAAAGACAGCGCGGCCGCCAAGACCGTCGATGACCGGCATGAGGCCTGGAAGGCAGATTTGCCCCTCGAAGACGACGAGGCGCTCTGGGCCAAGATCGACGGTCTCGACGATGCGAGCCGCATGGCGCTCCTCGCCCATTGCGTCTCCTTCGGCGTCAACGCGCTCTATGAAAAGGCCAATCCCTATGGCGCGGGGCCGACCGCGGGTGGCGTTCGGCAGCGCATCCACGAGGCGGACCGGCTCGCCCGTGCCGTCGGGCTCGACATGGTGGAAACCGGATGGCGGCCGACGGTCGACAATTATTTCGGCCGGGTGACCAAGCCCCGCATCCTCGAAGCGGTGCGCGAAGCCAAGGGCGAGGAAACCGCGCAGCTCATCGACCATCTGAAGAAGCCGGACATGGCGAAGGAGGCCGAACGGCTGCTCGCCGACAGCGGCTGGTTGCCCGAACCGCTGCGCCTGCCCGTCATCGACGACGGCACCACCTCGGATGCACAGGGCGACGACGCCGAAGCCCTGCCAGCCTTCCTCTCCGACGAAGACGAAGGTGAGGAAGACCCTGTCGACGCGCCGCAAACCGTACCCGCCGAATAGCACTCTGCGGGGCGGCCCAGGCCGCCCCGCATCTCCCACCATCAGTCTCATCTCGGCCCGGTCACCGCACCGGGCCGTTTCATTTCAGGAGCCCGACATGGCTGACTATTTCACGCACTTCTCTTGCGTCCTCGACGTCGGAACACCCGAGAACGCGGCGCGCGCGCTCGATCTCTACAACCGCCTGTCCGAAGAAAACGGATCGGAAGACCCGCCATCGGAAGGCTTCGATCTTTCGATCGTGCCCGAGCACGGCGGCACCTGTCTTTGGATGCGCGATGATGGCACCGGTGATCCGGAACACGCTATCCAGTTCGTCAAACGATGCGCCGCAGCGTTCGCACTGACCGGCCGGTGGGGCTTTCAGTACGCCAATACTTGTTCGCGGCCCCGTGTCGATGCGTTCGGTGGCGGCGCCCATGTCCTCGACCTTACCACCGGCGAGACCGTGGCGTGGACCTATACCGGCGAATGGCTCGNCGANACGNTNNNGGGAGGCCNGNCATGAGCATTCCCGANCATGCCCGCGCCAATTTCCAGACGCTGNTGCGNGCCGCCGCCGACGGCAATCTCGCCCTGCTCGAATGCGCCGACGCCGAGACCGGNGCGGNGCGCTATGTGATNTGCGCGGTNGGCCGGGATGNCGGCGAGTTCCTCTTCACGCCNTTNGGNCATCTNGCCGACGGNAATCCCTACGAGGCCTATCGGCCGCCCGAGCCATGAGAGGGAGAGGGTTGCCGGGACGGGTATGAGCCGGTGCGGTCCAGAGAGAGCGCTGCCCGGCTTGCCCCGTTCCTGCTCTCCCGAGGTTCTCCCCCATGACAGAGATCNTTCCCGNGGCGGCGCTNNCCCGCGCCGCCCNTCAACTCCTTCCGCTTCTCGAACAAGNNCANCGCATCGACGCGCCCGCGCTCCGNATCGNGATGGACGCCGCCTTCGGCGGCTCCGATACCGATGGCGCCTGGGACTGGAAGACCGCCTATGACGTCTGCGAAGGCGCCGNCGTCCTGTTNNTNCGCAAATACGGAAANGCGCTTCTGCGCAAAGCCGGATCTCCGGCGGNCGCGTTGCCATTGCTCACCAGGATCGCAGGCCTTCAGCCCTCGCANACCCGCCGCTCAGAAGAGAGCGAAGCCTTCCAGCAATTCTCGACNCCGATCCCCCTGGGCTTCGCCGCGGCGACCGCCGCNGCGATCACCNNGGANGACATCGTGCTGGAACCNTCNGCCGGCACCGGNCTGCTCGCCATTCTNGCCGANATCGCNGGGGGNNNGCTNCATCTCAACGAACTGGCCGAGACGCGCGGCGCGTTTCTCTCNTCCCTCTTTCCGGCTCTTTCGGTCACACGNTTCGATGCNGCCCAGATCGACGACTATCTGGACNCCANTGCTGTTCCCACCGTCGTGCTGATGAACCCGCCATTCTCGGTGATGGCAAATGTCTCCGGACGCATGGCAGATGCCGCCTATCGTCATGTTGCCTCGGCGCTGGCGCGCCTGGCGCCCGGTGGACGCCTCGTTGCCATCACCGGCGCCAGTTTCGCACCCGAGACCCCGAGATGGCGGGACGCATTCATGCGCCTGCAGGAGCATGGGCGCGTCGTCTTCACGGCTGCGATCGACGGTGCGGTCTATGCGCGCCATGGCACCACCATCGACACACGGCTGACGGTGATCGACAAGATCGCGGCCGACGATCCCACCGCCTTTCCGGCATCGCTGGGCGTCGCGCCTGATGTCGCGACGCTGCTTGGCTGGATCGAGGCGGACATGCCGCCCCGCGCACCGGTCTCCTTGCCGACGATCTCCGGACAGCAGGTCACCCCGTCGCGTTCGACCTCAGCCGTACCGCGCCATAACGGTGGCATCAGCACTGCATCTTCCATTGCCGCCCCGACCGGCGAAGAACTCTCCTACGAGACAGTCGATTGGACCCCGCCGCAAGGCGGGCATCTCACCGATGCGATCTATGAGGAATACGCGCTTCAGTCGATCCGTATTCCCGGCTCTCAGGCGCATCCGACCAGGCTCGTCCAGTCCGCCGCCATGGCCTCTGTCGCGCCGCCGAAACCGGACTATCGCCCGCATCTGCCAGCGGAACTCGTAGCCGATGGCACTCTCTCCGACGCCCAGCTCGAAAGCGTGATCTATGCCGGCGAAGCCCATGCCCAGCATCTCGCCGGCGCCTGGATCGTCGATGAGACCTGCGATGTCGTCACCGCCGCGGCGGAGGATGCCGACGACGCTGTCCGCTTTCGGCGTGGCTGGTTCCTCGGCGACGGCACCGGCGCGGGCAAGGGCCGCCAGGTCGGCGGCATCCTGCTCGACAACTGGCTCAAAGGTCGCCGCCGCGCCGTCTGGGTATCCAAATCCGACAAGCTACTCGAGGACGCACAGCGCGACTGGTCGGCGCTCGGACAAGAGCGGTTACTGGTCACACCGCTGTCGCGGTTTCGCCAGGGCACGCCCATCCGTCTGCCGCAGGGCATCCTATTCACCACCTATGCCACGCTGCGCTCCGACGAGCGCGGATCCAAGGTTTCGCGGGTCCGGCAGATCGTCGATTGGTTGGGGGAAGATTTCGATGGAGTGATCATTTTCGACGAAAGCCACGCCATGCAGAACGCCGCCGGATCGAAGGGCGAACGCGGCGACCAGGCCGCCTCGCAGCAGGGCCGCGCCGGGCTGCGCCTGCAGCACGCGCTCCCCGATGCGCGTGTCGTCTATGTCTCGGCGACCGGCGCCACCACGGTCCACAATCTCGCCTATGCCCAGCGGCTCGGTCTCTGGGGCGGCGAGGATTTCCCCTTCGCCACCCGTGCCGAATTCGTCGAGGCGATCGAGGATGGCGGGGTCGCCGCCATGGAGGTGCTGGCCCGCGACCTGAAGGCGCTCGGCCTCTACCAGGCTCGTTCTCTATCCTATGAAGGGGTCGAATACGAGTTGGTCGAGCACCAGCTCACCGACGAGCAGCGGCGCATCTACGACGCCTATGCCGGCGCCTTCGCGATCATTCACAACAATCTCGACGCCGCCATGCAGGCGACCAACGTCACCGGCAGCGAAGGCACTCTGAACCGGCAAGCCAAGTCCGCCGCACGGTCCGCCTTCGAGAGCGCCAAGCAGCGCTTCTTCAACCACCTCATCACGGCGATGAAGACGCCGTCGCTGATCCGCGCCATCGACGCCGATCTCGAAGCCGGCCATGCCGCCGTCATCCAGATCGTCTCGACCGGGGAAGCCCTGATGGAACGTCGGCTCGCCGAGATTCCGACCGAGGACTGGAACGACGTCCAGGTCGACATCACCCCGCGCGAATATGTATTATCCGGAGCTCCGGATAACACATAATATGCCGCGTCGGCGTTATGCTGAGTTCGGGGTTTCAATCTGTTGTTCTTCTGATTCATTTTCGGTTTTCCGCTTTGGATAATC
>NZ_NYVD01000002.1 GCF_002684405.1 Parvibaculum sp.
CCGTATGGCCGGGTGTGCCGCCCCGGATTCTGCCGGCCTGGAGGCGCGACATGGCGTGGACATGGCTGACGGCGGCGCGCTGCGCTTCCTTGCTGACTTTTTTCGCTTTCGCTTCGCCGCCGAACATGCCCTGCCGGTTGTCATAGACGAAGGCGATGAAGCAGAGGGCTGCGAGCGTACCCACCGAGATGCCCGCGCCCTGGTTCTGCAAGAGGATCAGTACGGTAAGGGCCGCGCCGCCAATGGCGAGAACGCCTGCCGTGAACATTCGCAACATACGCATGGTGCCACCTCCCATTTCGTCCTGCCGCATGGCGCATGGGCGCCCGATTGAGGCATTATAACCGCTCATATGGCGATATAGCGACGAGATTGATAGCGAGCGAGGCGAGATGTTCTACGATGCGGAAAAGAACGAACACGGGCTGAAGCACGACCCGTTCAAGGCGCTGGTGGTGCCGCGGCCGATCGGCTGGATTTCGACGCTGGACAAGGAGGGTGTCGCCAATCTCGCGCCCTACAGCTTCTTCAATGGCGTGGCGACCGATCCGCATATCGTGATGTTCGCAAGCGGCCTCCGCAAGGACAGCCAGCGAAATGCGGAGGAGACGGGCGAATTCGTCTGCAATTTTTCCGGCTGGGCGCAGCGCGAGGCGATGAACGCCTCATCCGCCTCGGTGGCGTCGGAGGTCGATGAGTTCGAGCTGGCCGGGCTCGAGAAGCTGCCTTCGCAACTGGTGAAGCCACCCCGCGTGAAAGGCGCTCCCGCGCATTTCGAATGCGTCTATCTCGATACGATCCGCCTGAAGGACCGGCATGGGGAAAAGCACCCGCTCTTCGAAGTAGTACTGGGACAGGTGATCGGCATTCATGTCGACGACCGTTTCATCGCTGACGGCATGGTCGATTCAGCCGCCATGAAACCGCTGTCGCGCCTCGGCTATATGGACTATGCGGTGGTGGAGGAGGTCTTCCGGATGGATCGGCCGAAATAGGTGGGGGCGATGGGGAAGACGGTGGAGATCAAGGGGCTGCTGTTCGACAAGGACGGCACGTTGTTCGATTTTCATCGAAGCTGGACGTCGGTCTTCGGCGACGCCGCGAACCGGCTTGCCCATGGCGATGAGGCTCTTGCTCAGCATTTGATGGTGGCGGGCGGATATGACATTCCCTCAGGCCGGATTGCCGCGGGCAGTATTTTCGCCGCAGGCGATACGCGGGATCTCGCTGAGGCCTGGCGTTCTCATTTGACCGCCTGGGAGAACGACGATCTCGTTTCCTGGCTCGATGTGCTCTTTGCAGAGATGGGACCGGATGCGTCGGTGCCCGTGACCGACCTGGCCACTTTCTTCGCGGAGCTGAAGGCGAGAGGACTCATCCTCGGCGTTGCGACGAATGACAGCTATGCGTCTGCCATGGCGGCGGTGGAGCGTTTCGACTTCGGGCCGCATCTTTCTTTTTGTTGCGGATATGACAGCGGACACGGATCGAAGCCCGGGCCGGGGATGGTGCAGGCCTTTTGCCGGGAAACCGGGCTGGAGGCGCCATCCGTCGCCGTTATCGGCGACAACACGCATGACCTTGAAATGGCGCGCGCGGCGGGCGCCGGGCTTGCCATCGGCGTGCTGACGGGCACAAGCGGGCGCGACGACCTCATGCCGTTTGCCGACATGGTGATCGACAGCATCGCGCTCTTGCCGGAAATACTCGACCGTGGCGCCTAGCGCCGCCAGCTCATCGGCTTGATGTCGAATGCGAGGCTGATGCGCTGCGTGTCACCCTTGAAGGGCAGCGTGCGGTGGAAGAGGTAGGACGGGAAGAAGAAGGCATTACCCGCCTGCGGCTCGAAGGTCACCGTTTCCAAGTCGAAAGCCGGCGTGAAGTCCGGCGGCGGCGCGCCGAACTCGATCCAGCCTTCCCTCGTTTCCTTGTTGGCGTCGTCGTTTACGACTGGCGGCAGCGCAACGTAATAGACACCGCTCATCCAGCCGCCGACATGAATATGAGAGTGCTGGTGGCCGCTTTCAGACAGAAGCGTGCCCCACATGTCGATCTGGTAGCTTTCAGGCACCTGACCGAAAAAGGGGTGTCCCGTCTCGCGGCGGATCGACGCGAAATGCGCATCGACGGCCTTGCGCAGCATCTTTTCGAAAGCGACGAAAGGTTCGCGAGGATGGTCCAGTAGCAGACCGGTCTGGCCGCCGCCGCGTGTGGCTTTGCCGGCGGGCTCCCAAACGGTGGTCGGGTCTTCGCGCAGGGCTTCTGCAAGTGCTGCGTTGAAATCCTCCATCGAGGCGTAGCCTTGCGGCACGTCCAGTGCGGCGCGAGAGACCACACGGCCGATCTCGGCACGATAGCCTGCGGGAAGCTGGCCCAGCTCCTGCGCGCGGACAAAGGGCAGCCATGCGGCGGCACGTCGTTCCGGCCCGTAGCTTCCAAGCGCTTCCTCGAAGATGTCTGCGGCTTCCTTCCAGCGGCCGAGTTTCATCAGTGCCATGCCCCGGCTCACAAGCGGTAGCACATCTTTCGGGCTCAGCTCATGGCAACGCTTGTAGGCTTCTTCCGCCGCCTCGTAGTTCTCGCGCTTCTGCTCGGCATTACCGAGATTGCCATAGGCGGCGGCATTCTTCGGATCCTGTTCGACGGCGGCCTGAAAATGCGGGATCGCTTCATCGACCCGTCCCTGCCGCAGTACCACCATGCCCAGCATGTTGTAGAGCTGTGCGGAAGGATCGAGTTGCAGCGCTGCGCTGAAGGCCGCTTCCGCTTCGGCGAATTTTCCGGCTCGCTGCAGGAGCTGGCCGAAGGTCACGATGACCCGGGCTTCGCCTGGAAAGCTGCGCACCGCATTGGCGTAATGCGTCAGCGCATCGCCCCAGCGGTTCGTCTGTTGCAGGAAGCGTCCGTAATTGAGCCAGGGCGTTACCTCATGAGGCCTCAGCTCGATGCATTTGCGCAATTCCTTCTCGGCGATGTCGAATTTGCCCATGGGCAGCAACGCACTGGCGCGCAGGGCGTGAAGGTCCGGATCGTCAGGGTTCGAGGCGATACGCGCCCGTGCCTTTTCATCGGCCTCCGCGAATTTGCGGGCCTGAAGCAGTTCCTGGATTTCCTGGGTCGGGGACGGGCCAAAGGGATTCGACAAGGGGTGTTCCGTTCTAGGTGGATGATTGCGAAGCGCGCTCGACGAGGCGGCGCGCCTGTTTCAGATGGGGCATGTCGAGCATCACGCCGTCAAGCGAGACGACGCCGACATCGCCTGCGTCCTCGAATGCCTTGATGACGGCATGGGCATGGGCGAGGTCTTCCCCGCTCGGCGTGAAGACGCGGTTGATGATGGGCACCTGCGCCGGGTGGATCGCCATCTTGCCGGTAAAACCGTCCCGCGCGGCGGCGCGGGCATCGGTTTCAAGGCCAGCTTCGTCGCGGAAGTCGGCATAGATGCTGTCCACGGGATCGACGCCTGCGGCGACCGCGCCGAGCAGCGTCAGTGTGCGGGCCAGGCGATAGGGGCCGGTATAGAGGCCGTCATCGTCCTTGTTGGAGCGGGCGCCGAGATCGGCGGCGAGGTCTTCCGCCCCCCAGGTCATCATGGAGAGGCGGGGCGATGCGCCCTGATAGGTACCGAGGGTGAAAAGCGAGGCGGCGGTTTCCGTCGCCACACAGCAGAGCTTGGTCGATCCGGCGGCGATACCGGCTTCCTGCTCATGCTCGGTAAGGGCGAAGGCGACCGTCTTGATACAGTCGCCGGACTTCGTCTTCGGGACCATGATGCCGTCGGGTTTGGCTTTCACCACGGCGGCAAGGTCGTCTTCCCAGAAGGGCGTATCGAGCGCGTTCATGCGCACGAAGAGTTTCGGGCCGGTGCGGTCGGCGCCGGCGAGATAATCGGCGGTGATGCCGCGCGCGGTTTCCTTGTTGGAGAGCGCAACGGAATCCTCCATGTCGAGGATCAGCACATCCGCGCCGCTCAGATGCGCTTTTGCGAGTTTCTTCTCGCTGTCGCCGGGGACGAAAAGCCAGGACCGCATCGCTTACTCGCTTTCCGTCTTCGCATGCATGAAGGCCTGCCGCGTACAGGAGGCCACTTCCTCGCCATGTTGATTATAGGCCTTGTGCTCGAAGGTCACGATGCCCGCTTTCGGCCGCGATTTGGAGCGGCGCTTGCCCATGACTTTCGTTTCGATGCGCAGCGTATCGCCGTGAAAGACCGGCTTGGGGAAGACCACGTCGGTCATCCCCAGATTGGCGATGGTCGTCATATGGGTCGTCTCATGCACCGAAATGCCGATCATCATGCCCAGCGTCAGCAGGCTGTTCACCAGCGGCTTGCCGAACTCCGTCTCGCGGGCGGCATAATCATGGTCGATATGGAGCGCGGCCGGGTTCATGGTCATGGTCGAGAAGAAGGTATTGTCCGCCTCCGTCACCGTGCGGGTGATGGCGTGCTTGAAGAGCTGGCCTTCCTCGAATTCCTCGAAATAGAGTCCCGGCATTTCGTCCTCGGTTGTGTTGTCTTATGTGGCTACCTTATAGCCTCCAAGAGGGACACGAAAAAAGGGATGGCCCGGAAGAAGGCCGAAAGGGAGGAAGCCCATGGATTTCACCTTCTCACCCGAACAGGAGGCGATTCGCGATGCTGTAGGGCGGATTTGCGCGCGTTACGACGATGCCTATTGGCTGGCGCATGATCGAGATGGCGGTTTTCCGGAGGATTTCGTGACCGAAATCGCAGCCGGCGGCTGGCTCGGCATTGCCATGCCGGAGCATCTGGGTGGCGCGGGGCAGGGCGTGACCGAGGCTGCCATCATCGCCCAGACCATTGCCGAATCCGGCGCCTGCCTGTCGGGAGCGTCGGCCATCCACATCAATCTTTTCGGGCCCATGCCGCTCGTCGTCTTCGGGACCGACGAGCAGAAGGAGCGCAATCTGCCGCCGCTCATCCGGGGCGAGGACCGCTGCTGCTTCGGCGTGACAGAGCCCGATGCCGGGCTCAACACGACTTCCATCAGCACCAAGGCCGAGCGCGACGGCGATCACTATGTGGTGCATGGGCGGAAGATGTGGACCTCGACGGCGCAGACCGCGAACAAGATTTTGCTGCTGGCGCGCACCACGCCCAAGGAGCAATGCGCCAAACCGACTGCCGGACTGTCGCTCTTCTATACCGATCTCGACCGGGGCGGGGCGACGGAGGTGCGCGAGATCGAGAAGATGGGCCGCAAGGCGGTCGATTCCAACGCCGTCTTCTTTGATGGGCTTCGCGTGCCGGCGAGCGATCTGATCGGCGAGGAGGGGAAGGGGTTTCAATATCTGCTTCACGGGCTCAATCCGGAGCGCGTGCTGATCGGCGCGGAAGCTGTGGGCGTGGGGCGCGCCGCGCTTCGCAAGGCCACGGACTATGCGCGCGACCGGGTAGTTTTCGGTCGGCCCATCGGCCAGAACCAGGCGATCCAGCATCCGTTGGCCGCCTGCTGGGCGGAGCTGGAGGCGGCCAATCTGATGGTCTTCAAGGCGGCCTCGCTCTACGATTCCGGTGCCTCCTGCGGCGCGGAGGCCAATGCGGGGAAATATCTGGCGGCGGAAGCAGGCTTCAAGGCCTGCGAAACGGCCATCATGACCCATGGCGGCATGGGCTATGCCAAGGAATTTCATGTCGAGCGCTATATGCGCGAGGTGATGATCGCCCGCATCGCGCCGGTGAGCCGGGAGTTGATCCTCAGCCATATCGCGGAGAGAGTGCTGGACCTCCCCAAGAGCTATTGAGGCCAATCATGCCCTTTACCCTCCATGAACGCCTCGCCGCCGACACGTTGCCGGTGGTCGATCTCGACCTTTGTCGTGTGTTGCTGATGAAGGACCGGCGTTATCCATGGCTCATTCTCGTGCCGAGGCGGGAGGGGCTCCGGGATTTCGATGAGGTGCGGCCTGAGGACAAGCACGCCTTCTATGAGGAAATCGAAAGGGTGAGCGAAATTCTCCGGGAGGAAACGGCGGCGGAGAAAATGAACGTGGCCGCGCTGGGCAATATGGTGCCGCAGCTTCACGTCCATATCATTGCCCGTTTCGCGCACGATGCGGCCTGGCCGGGGCCGGTCTGGGGTGTGGGGGAGGCGGAACCCTATGGACCGGGTGAGGCCGAGGCGCTGCTCGGGCGGTTGAGGGAGAGGCTGGGCAATTAGCCGCCGGATGGCCCGGTGGAGAGGCTATTTCCGCATCCGCCCTCTCATGGTTAACCTTTGATTTATTTCTTCGGGCGAGGGTTGTTCGAAAGCGGGACAGGTGAGTCGTCCTGCATGAGCCGGATAGACCTACGCCATGCTTACAGCCCAGATCACAGGCCCGACCGGAGCCACCAAGCTGGGGATCGCCTCGATCCTCACGCGGCTTCGTATCGAGCTCGTACCCGCCTCCATGCAGGCCCGGCTTTATCTCGTCGCCGATGAGCCGGACGAGCAGGCGGCGGTGATCCGTCAGCTGCGCTCGTCGCCTGCGAGCCGCCATGCGCTGGTGCTTGCCGTTGCCGACAATGCCTCGCCCGCCCATGTGCGCGAGGCGCTGGCTGCGGGGGCGGACGATTATCTCGTCTGGCCCTTCGATCCGGAGCTTCTGCTCTTCAAGCTGGAGCAGGCCAGCGCCCGGGGACGCCTCAAAGCCGGCTGAGAAAACGAGTCCGCTTCGCGCTCCAACTCATTGAAACCATACTCTATTTCTCATGTTCCTTACTCCATGCCTCAAGATAGTCGAGGCTCTTGAGATAAGGCTTCAGCGCGAGGAAGCCGGCCGTCGTGGCCAGCGTCAGGATGACGGCGGGCGCCCAGACCAGCGAATAGCGCAGCATCATCTCGTCGCCGAAGACGAAGTCCGTCACCACTGCGATGGAAGTGGGACCGAGGCCGAGGCCGATCAGGTTCACGACGAAGATCAGGGCCGCCGAAGCGAACCCGCGCAGCTGGTTCGGCATCAGCTCCTGCAGGGCGGAGGGCCCGGCGCCGGTGGAGAAGGTGGCAAAGAAGGTCGAGGGGCAGAGCAGGACGAGCGCCCAATGGGGGTCGTTCATCAGCGGATAGCCGAGCGTGAAGGGCATGGCGGCAAGGCCGGTGGCCGCACAGACCAGCATCCGGCCGTTGCGTATGCCTTTTGCCGTCAGCTTGTCGGCGAGCCAGCCCCCCGCCACGACGCCCGAGGTGCCGAAGATGACGATGATCCAGCCATACCACCGACCGGCGTCGACATAGCTCCAGTCATAGGTGCGGACGAAGAAGCTGGGGATCCAGGCGGCGACGCCATAGGCCATCATGGCGCATAGCGCGTAGCACAGGCTGAGGGGCAGAAGGGTCTTCCAGTTGTCCTTGAAATATCCCAGAACCTCGCCAAGCGGCACATCGACCTGCTTTTCCACGCCGTCCGCGCCGATCTCCTTGCGCATATGGCCGCGTCGCACCGGCTCTTTCAGGCTGAGCGTCCAGAGCGCAATCAGGATGCCCGGCAGGCCTACCACGAGGAAGACGACCTGCCAGGCGAAGACGTCACCGACGAGGGGAAGGGTGAGATTGCCGCCATTGGAGACGAGGCCGATCACCTCCGCGCCGATGACGAGCGCCAGGCCTGCGCCGATATAGACGCCCATGCCGTAGACGCCGAGCGCGAAGCCCAGCCGCTTGGGCGGGAAATAGTCGGCGATCATGGAATAGGCCGACGGCGTCAGCGCCGCTTCGCCCACGCCAACGCCCATGCGAAATATGAAGAGTTGCCAGTAAGCCTTTGCCAGACCACAAAAAGCGGTCATCAGGCTCCACACGAAAACACCGGCGGAAATGATGCGGACGCGGTGGCTGCGGTCGACCATGCGGCCGATGGGCAGCCCCATCAGCGTGTAGAAAATAGCGAAGGCCAGGCCCTGCAGCAGGCTCATCTGGGTGTCGGAGATGGCCAGATCGCGCTTCATCGGGCCGACCAGCAGGCTCAATATCTGCCGGTCGATGAAGGAGAAGGTATAGGCGAGCACCAGCACGCCGACCACGTACCATGCGTAAAGCCGGTTGGGATAAGGCAGCCCGATCCGGTCCTTATGGGGATGATGAAGCTCTTCTTCGACCTCGGCGGCGATTTCTGTCTCAGCCATTCCCCAATTCCTCCCTCTTGCAGAATGTCTGCACGATTCCTCCGTGCTTGGCGGGCAGCTTATCCGATCTCCGTATAACCGTTCTCAAAAACCATCATTTTCCGCAAGATGGAATGGCATGGGGCTTGCTCCTGTCTTTTCAGAATTGGAAAGGAAGTCCCATGTCGCTCGTAGCCGCGCTCACCGCGCGTCCCGACATATCCGCCGCCCTGCAGCAGGCAAGCCGGAAGACCGGCGCAGATTTCGACTATCTGCTGCAGACGGCCATGCGCGAGTCGAGCCTCGATTGTTCCGCGAAATCAGGGACTTCGAGCGCGACGGGGCTTTTTCAGTTTACCGAGCAGAGCTGGCTTTCGACGCTCAAGAATTACGGTGGAGAGCTTGGGCTGGGCAATGAGGCGGCCAAGATCACCCAGGGCGCGGACGGCAAATACTGCGTGGCAAATGCTGCCGATCGGTCGGAAATTCTTTCCCTGCGCAAGGACCCGGAAGTGTCCGCGCTGATGGCCGGAGCCTATACGCAGGAAAGCGCGAACATTCTGCAGTCGCGTCTGGGGCGCGAGCCGTCGGGCGGCGAACTCTATATCGCGCATTTCCTCGGGGCGGGCGGGGCGTCGAAGCTGATCTCGACCGCCGAGGACGATCCGACGATGCCCGCGGACATGCTCTTCCCGGCGGCGGCGAAGGCGAACAAGTCGATTTTCTACGAGGCTTCCGGTCGTGCGCGCACGGCGAACGAAGTCTATCAGAAGCTCATCAGCAAACATGCGGATGCCGGCACGGGTGGCGGTGCGGCAAGCATGGCGGCGGCCATTCCTTTCGACGTAAAGGGTGGTACGGGAATGGCCGCCAGCCATGCGGATAGAGAGGCTTCGCCGGGGAGGCGGTACGTACCGTCTTCCGGGCAAGCCCGTCTCTTCAGGCCCGACAACATGCCGGGGAGCGGGGCGCTGAAGCTCAGCCCCGCCGTGGTGCAGATCCTCGCCTCGCTGGATCCGTTGCCGGAAGGCGACAAGGCGGCGAAGGACAAGGACGAACCGAGGGAGCAGCACGGCGCCATTGGTACCTGGCAGGACCTTGCCCGGCCATCTTATGAGGCGTTCAAAGCCACCGCCTGAGCGGCCTAGCCTATCGCGCCGGCCTTTGTCGGTCGGGTCAGCTTTGCTCGACGATAGCGCGGACCGCTTTCACGATGTCCTTGTCGAGTTCGCGCCGCGATACGGCGATCCGGCCTTCGACGCCCCTGAAAAGCGACAAGCCCTCGAACAGGCTCATCAGGATGACGGCGCAGCGCTTAAGCTGTGCCGGTTTCGCCTGGGGATATTCCGAGGCGACGATACTCTCCACATAGGATTGGTAACGCGCGTAATAGCGGGCAAGGACAGCGTTGGCCTTGTCGTCGCGCGCGGCGAGTGCCCAGAGTTCGAAGAACATCCGGCAGTTGCTTGCGGAAAGCTGATCTTCGAGCACGAAGGCGACCATGGCCTCGATCCCTTCGCGTTTCGGGCGGGTTTCGAAAACCTCGATCGAGCGTGTGAGCGAGCGGTCGAAAATCGCCTCCAACAGAGCGTCGGGCCCGTCGAAATAGTACTGAACATGCGAGAGGCGCAAGCCGAGCCGGTCGGCAACACCGCGCATGGACAGGCCTCCATACCCCGCCTCGACCAGTATTTCCTCGGCTGCATCGAGAATTTCTTCGATGCGTCGCTGGCCCTTGGCGCCGGTCCTTCTCGCCATCTTCCCTCGCTGTCTCCGGTCATTCGCGGATATGCCGCCCTTTTATCCCAAAAATGGTCTCTTGACCAAAAAATATAAAAATGGTCACATGACCAAAAATGAGGATGGCAAATGCAGCGACATACAGGTCTTTCAAGGCGGGGTTTTCTGAAAGCCGGGGGCGCGACCGCGGCAGGCGTGGCGGTGCTGGGGCTTGCCGGCGTAGCGGTGCCTGGCGGTGAGCACTATGGCGAGATCGTGGGCGATGAGCGGCCGGGCGTTTTGACGGAAAAGGAGTTCGCCGTTCTCATCCTTGCAGTGGACGGCCTGATCGGCCAAGCGGGGGATCTGCCTTCAACACGCGAGACCCGGACCGCCGCGCGGATCGATAGAGAGCTCTCTCTGGTCGGCGGACAACTTCTCGAGGATATGAAGGCGTCGCTCCTTTATCTCGAATACCGGCCGCTTCTGGGCGGTGGCCTCACGCGGTTCACGAAGATGGCGCCGGGCGAGCGGCTTGGTCTTCTGACGGAGTTGCAGCATTCCGGGGATGTTCTCGAGCGGAGCATCTATGCGGGCATCCGTTTTATGGCTGTCTTCTTCTTCTACACCGACCCTCGGGCATGGGCGCATATGGGCTATGGCGGTCCTCTTGTCTCGCCGAAGTTTTTCCCGGGCGGCAACCGGATCGAAAATCTTGGAGCGCCGGCATGATCGTAGAGGGACGGGACGCAAAGGGGGCACTCCGCGAGACGGTGGATGTCGTCATCATCGGATCGGGCTGTGGCGGCGCCACCGCGGCGAAACATCTCGCGGAGGCGGGGCTTTCGGTCGTCATACTGGAGCAGGGCGGCTATTTCACGGCGGGTCGCGGCGATCTCGATCAGCTTTCCGACAATATGCTGGCCCGCATTGACGGCGGGCGTGGCCTCGGGACGAGCGTGAACGGCGAAATTGCCTTGATGTATGGAAACTGCGTCGGCGGCGCGAGCGTGCATTACTGGGCCGATAGCTGGCGGCTGCCGGAAGACCGCAATGCGCTCTACCAGTCGCGCGGCGTCAGTGGGCATGAAGTCGAGGTGCTGGCACCGATCTTCGAGGAGATCGAGCGCGACCACAATGTGCACAATGCCGCTCCGCACTATCGCAACCGGATGAACGAGTTCTTCATCGAGGGGGCAACGAAGCTTGGCTGGCATGTGGAAGATGTGCCGCAGGCGCGGCGGGGCTGCGTTGCAAGCGGACACTGCTATCAGGGCTGTTCTTACGACGCAAAACAGAGCCAGCTCGTCACCTATGTCCCCGCGGCGCTGAAAGCCGGGGCGCGGCTTTATGCCGATTGCCGTGTCATCGCGATTGAGCGCGATATGAAGACGGGTCGGGCGAGCGGCGTGCGGGCCGTTTTTGTCGACAGTGCGAGTGGACAGCCGACGGATGCGACACTGGAGGTGAAGGCACGGGCGGTGGTGCTTGCGGCAGGCGGTTACGGATCGCCCGCCGTCTGGCTCCAGACGGGGCTTCCCAATGGTTCAGGGCAGGCGGGAAAAAACCTCTTCACCAATCCCAATCCCTATCTCTATGCGCTTTACGACGAGCCGGTCTATATGTGGCAGAATATTCCCGCCGCTGTCGGCACGTCCGATTTCCGCCTTGCCCGCTATGAGGATGGCGTTTATCGCGAAGGCGGTTATCTGCTGCATCCCAATCAACTCCAGCCGGAATTCCTGGCGGCAACATTGCCCGGGTTCGGCAATTCACATGCGTCGCTTATGGCCGAACTGCCGCAGATAGGCGGCGCGGTGAGCTGGATCGACGATGAGCATGGCGGCGAAGTGCGTCTGAACGCCGACGGCTTGCCGGAATATCACTACAAGCTTCGCGGCGACGACATTCTGAAGCTGCGCGATGCGATGAAGAAGCAGGCAATGCTGCTTTTTGCCTCCGGCGCGCGGGAGGTTCTGGTGCCCGATATTCGCGGGACCAGGCTCAGGGGCACGGACGAGATCGGGCTGCTCGACGAAATCGATGTGGAGAACGGTGCGATCCTGTTCGGGGCGCCGCATCCCGCTGGTGCGTTGCGTATGGGAGACGATCCTGCGACCTCGGTTGTTGCGAGTACGCATGAGGCACATGAAGTGCCGGGGCTGTATGTGGCCGATCCGAGCGTCTTTCCGCTACCGCCCAGCGTGGACCCGTCGCTGACCATCATGGCGTTCTCCGTTGTCGCCGCGCGCCATATCCAGAACGCGTTGCTCTAGGGGGTTTCCATGATCCTTGTTCCTTTTCTTCTCTGGCGTTTCTTCTTTCTTGTTCTTGCCGTGAATTACGGCATGACGGTGCAGACCATTCTGGCAGGCGAGTTCGATCACACGGGCCTGCCCGCAGCGATGACGACCATGGAAGCCGTGGCCAATGGCGTCGAGGCTTTCGGCTGGTTGCTGGTGTTCGTGCTTTCGTGGACCGGCAGACGGCAGGGCGCGGCGCGGATTGCGGTGTTCCTGGCGGGACTTCTCTTCTTCGACGTCGTCACGACATTCATCCTGCCGATGCCTTTGCCGCCCTATTTCCTTGCCTGGGGGACGGTGCTTGTCGGCGTCGAGCTGCTGGGCGCACGAGCGCTTTACCGGGAGGTGCAGCATGAATCGGTCGCATAACTCCGAATGGGGACTGCCTCTGTTCTTTGCACTGATCGGTTTCATCTTCTGGGCAAATGTACCGGGTCTCCATGCCGGTCTCTTCGCGCGAACCGGATTGCCTGACGCTGTCATCCCTCTGCACATGATTGCCAATGGGGCCCAGGGGACGGGTTGGTTTCTCGTGGCTTGGCTGAGCTGGACCTGCCGCTGGCGTATGGCGGCGTGGCTTGCCTATTTCCTCGCCGGTATGTGGTGCTGGGACATGATGACTACGGCCTATCTGCCGCATATGCCCGTTCCACCCCTTCAATGGTGCTGGGGGCCGGCAAGCGTCGTGCTGATGGTGGCCGCGGCGAACCGTCTTTGGCGCCGCCCTTCCATTGCATTCTGATCCACCTCTACAACCAGGTATTCCAGTGACCAATGAAACTGTGCTCATTGCCGGCGGTTATGGCGTTGTCGGCTCGCAAATCGCCAGGCTTCTGAGAAAGCGTTATCCGGAAATCGAGATATTGCTGGGCGGGCGATCGCCGGGGCAGGGCAAAGAGCTTGCCGAAGAGCTGGGCCGCGCGGCGGCCGTGCGGCTGGATCTTTCCCGCCCCAATCCGTTGGCCGGGCTCGAAAGGCAGCCCACCATCGTGCTCGGGGCGGTCAACGACATCGATGACAATCTGATGCTCGACGCGATCAGCGCGCATATTCCCTATATCGACATCACGCGCTGGACCGAACGTATGCGGGGATCGATTTTGCGGGCGGCGATGGAAGATACTTCCGGGGCGCCGGTCGTTTTCGCCTCCTCCTGGATGGCCGCGACGATCGGCATATTGGTGCGTGAGATGGCAGCCGGTTTCCGGCAGGTCGACCGGATCGAAGTCGGCATCCTCTATGCGGCGAAGGATAAGTCCGGTCCTAATTCGGTTGAATATATGGACAGGATGGCGCTTCCCTTCGAGGTTCGTGAAGAAGGGCGGGCGGTGATGGCATATCCCTTTCGCAAGGGGATAAAGACAGACTTTCCGGGAGTGGGGCGCTTTCCGCTCTATCGCTTCGATACGCCGGACCAGATGACGCTCCCCTCCATCACAGGGGCGAGAAGCGTGTCGGCGCGTATCGGTTTCGACGACCGAACTTCGGGCCCGTTTCTGAGTTTTCTTGTGCGCTCCGGCTTGTGGGGGCTCATCAGTGGCGAGCGGTTCCGCAAGTTGCGGCATGGGCTGATGTACAATCCCGGAGAAGGCGGGGCGCATCGGGTTCGTATCGATATCGAAGGTGAGGGCGCGCACGGACCGGCGCGGGAGAGCTGGATCGTCACGGATTCGCAGGGCCAGACCCATTTGACCGCGACAGGAGCCATGATCCAGCTCGACCGGCTGCTCCGTCAGGGGACACACCAAGCCGGGATTCAGGTCGCGGAAACGGTTACCGACGCTGAGACGGCGAGGCGGATCATGAATGAGGAGGGTATCTCCGTCGACCGCCTCGCGCAGATGGAGGACGCGGCCTAACCGATCGCCCCGGCTTTTCTCAAGCTCTCGATTTCCTCATCGCTGAAGCCCGAGGCCTTCAAGGTGTCGATGGTGTGCTCGCCGAGCGCGGGCGCGGGGCCTTTAGGGCCGTCATCGGCGCCAGGAAAGCGGATGGGCGAGGCGGGCGACAGATAGGTGCCCTCTCCGCCGCCTTCTTCGGGCACTTCCACATAGGCGCCGGCGGCCTTGGCCTGCGGATCGGCAAAGACATCGGCGGGGCGCAGAAGCGGGGCCCAGATCATGTCCTCGGCGTCCAGCTTCTCGCGCCAATAGTCCAGATCGTGCTGGATGAAGGCCGCGTCCAGGATATCCACAAGGTCGGCTGCATTGGCGCGGCGGTTCTTCGGATTGTCGAAGCGGGAATCGGTTTCGAGTTCGGGCCGGCCGATCACCTTGCAGATCGCGGTCCAGTCGGTCGAGCCCTGACGCGGGACGATCACGATCCAGGTGTCCCTGGTCTTGAAGAAATTGCTGATGGGCTGGACGGCCTCATGGCGCGTCTTGGTGGAGCCGAGCTTGCCGTAGCGCAATTGAACGGCGGTGTCGGATCCGGCGGCATAGATGCCGGCGCGTAGAAGCGAGGCTTCCACCAGGCGGCCCTTGCCGGTGGTCTGGCGTTCGAAGACGGCGGCGAGGATGCCGCCGACCGTGGCCATGCTGGTGGTGTGGTCGCCGATGCCGGTCCGCAGCGATACGGGTTCGCCGCCCTTGACGGTCTGCAGCCAGCCGACGCCGGACCGGGCATAAAAGGCGGCGATGTCGAAGCCGGGGCGGTCCCGGTCAGGGCCTTCCAGCCCGTAGCCGGTGACGCTGGCATAGACGAGGCGCGGATTGATCTCCTTCAGGGAGTCATAGTCCAGCCCTGCGCGCTCCAGCCCGCCGGGCCGCACATTGGTGATGAAGACGTCGGCATCCTCGACCAGCCGTTTCACTGCCGCCACACCCTCGGGCGTCGCGGTATTGATGGCGAGCCCCTTCTTGCCACGATTGTCGAGATCGAAGATGGGGCTGCCCTTCAGATGGTCCGCGCCGACATTCGCCATGGTATAGCGCATCGGGCAGCCGTTCAGCGGTTCGATCTTGATGACGTCCGCTCCCCAGTCGGCAAGGATCCCGCCCGCGCCCGGCGCAGCGATATAGGTTGCCATTTCGATGACTTTAAGACCTTCCAGCATCAGGGTTCCCCGTCCGTTTTCTTGTGTTTCCGGTTGCGGCGATCATCCATGAAAAGCGGGGGGAGTCAAAAGCGCGGTTTTGCCGCCGTCTGACCCGGAAACGGGCGGCCGGACCAGGCAAATCCGGACGCCTGAAGGTCCGGCGAATATCCAGGTCCGGCGGCGATCATCGTAAACCGGTCCTTAATTATCTTCCCTTAATTTGATCAAGCAGATACAGGCGGGTGAGGTGGGATTTGCCCGTTGCTTCTTGAAAATCGGGTTCAAGGCGGGGCAATGCGTAGGAAACTCAGCATACAGGATGTGCAGCGTCTGATGGCGCATCCCTCCGGCACGGCGCGTGCCGAGGTGGCCGAAAAGGTGGCGCAGCAGTTCGAGAATGTCGATCTGTCGCCGCGCGAGCGCGAACTGGCGCGCGAGGTGCTCGGCTATCTGGTGCATGACGTGGCGATCATTGTCCGTGAAGCGCTGTCCGACAGCCTGAAAGACATGCCCGGCGCCCCGCGCGGCATCGTGCTGGAGCTGGCGCGCGATCTCGACGAAGTCGCCATCCCCGTTCTGAGAAATTCGCCGGTCCTCTCCGATGAGGATCTGGTCGGGCTCGTCACCTATGGCAGTCCTGCCAAGCAATGCGCCATTGCCAGCCGCCCGTCAGTCAATTCGTCGGTTTCGGAAGCCATCGTTTCGCAGGGCGACCGTAGTGCGGTGCTGACGCTGGTCGCCAATGAAGGCGCCATCATCGATGAAGCCGCCGCCGGGATGCTGGCCGAGCGATATCCGGACGACCGCGAGATCGTGGAGCCGGTCGTCACGCGCAGAGACGTGCCGCCGCTGCTGATCGAGAAACTCATCTCGCAGGTCTCCGAAAGCCTGCGGGACTATCTGGTCAACAATCATTCCCTCGACACCCGTACAGCCGGGATACTGGAAGCGCAGGCGCGTGAGCGCAGCACGGCGGAGGCCGTCACGCGCATGAGCGACGCAGATATGCGCCGGCTTGTGGACCAGCTTGCCGAAAACCAGCGGCTGACGGGAAGCCTCATTCTGCGTCTTGGCTGCCAGGGCGAGATGCGTTTCGTGGAAGCCTCCATGGCACGGCTCACCGATGTGCCCGAGGTTCGGATCTGGCGCCTGATCCACGATGTGGGGGCGTTGGGCTTTCGCGCGGTCTATGCCCGCGCCGGGATGCCCGAAGCGCTCTATCCTGCCTTTCGGGTGATGCTGGATGCGTTCCATCGCGAAAAGGCGGCCTCGGCTTTCGATCTGGCCCGGTATCAGGCCACGGTTGTGAAGGGGCTTCTTTCCAGCTACGACACGCTGCAGGGCGGAGATTTCGAAGCGCTTATGGACCAGCTTGGTCGCCTCAGCGGTACCGGGCTGAACACGACGGAACCGCTCAGGGCCTCGGCAGGGGCTGCCTGACGCCGCCCTTTACGGGCCGGCAGGGGGCGATGTAGAGGCAAGTTCAAGCTGAGCGGCTCATCAAAAGCTGCTAGTTTGCCGCCTCCATCGATTCAAGCCCCCGGAGAGACGGCCATGACCCATCAGATTCAGGAAGCCTTCATTTGTGACGGAGCCCGCACACCGGTCGGCCGGTATGGCGGATCGCTTGCGCCCGTGCGGGCGGACGATCTGGGGGCGGTCCCTCTGATGGCGCTGATGGAGCGTAACCCTTCGGTCAATTGGGAACGGGTCGACGATGTGATCTTTGGCTGCGCCAACCAGGCCGGCGAGGACAATCGCAATGTCGCGCGCATGTCGACGCTGCTGGCCGGGCTGCCGGACGCGGTGCCGGGCGCCACGGTGAACCGGCTTTGCGGTTCCGGCATGGACGCTATCGGTACGGCAGGCCGGGCGATCAAATCCGGTGAAGCCGAGTTCGTCATCGCGGGCGGCGTGGAAAGCATGTCGCGCGCGCCTTTCGTGATGGGCAAGGCGACCAGCGCCTATGACCGCAATGCCGAAATCTACGACACGACGATTGGCTGGCGTTTCGTCAATCCGCTGATGAAAAGCCAGTATGGCGTCGACAGCATGCCGGAAACGGCCGAGAACGTGGCCGAGGATTTCCAGATTTCGCGCGAAGACCAGGACGCTTTCGCCTGGCGCAGCCAGCAGAAGGCGGGCATCGCGTTGAAGAACGGGCGTCTGGCCGAAGAGATCGTTCCCGTCACCATCTCCACCCGCAAGGGAGAGACGGTGATCGACACGGACGAACATCCCCGGCCCGAGACGACGCTGGAAGCGCTCGGGAAACTCCGCGCGCCGTTCCGCGAGGGCGGGTCGGTCACGGCGGGCAATGCATCGGGTGTGAATGATGGCGCCTGCGCGATGATCATTGCCTCCGGCGACGCGGTGGAGGCTCACGGGCTGACGCCGCGCGCGCGGATCGTTGCCATGGCGACGGCCGGCGTGCCGCCGCGTATCATGGGCATCGGTCCGGCGCCGGCCACGCGCAAGGTGCTGGAAAAGACCGGGCTGACGCTTGCCGATATGGATGTGATCGAACTCAACGAAGCCTTTGCGAGCCAGGGTCTTGCGGTGATGCGGGATCTCGGGCTGCCTGACGATGCGGAGCATGTGAACCCGAATGGCGGCGCCATCGCGCTGGGTCATCCGCTTGGCATGAGCGGTGCGCGGCTGGTGCTGACCGCCACGCATGAGCTTCACAAGCGCGATGGACGTTTCGCCCTTTGCACCATGTGCATCGGTGTGGGGCAGGGCATCGCGATGATCATCGAGAAGGTCTGATCGGCCAGGCTCAAAGTCCGAGCGCACGTTCCAGAAACGACCGCTTCTGCGTCTTGCGACGCTGCCGTTTGCGCGGCGGCGCGGGACGGCGGGGATTGCCTTGCGTGTTCTTTGCGCGGCGTGTGACGGGCGTCTTGCCTCGCGCGGTTTTGGTGCCGGAGCGGGCGGGGCGTTTGCCTGCCGGGCGCCTGCGGCGTTTCGGGCGCGGCATGCGGCGGACAAGCTCCCGGCCCGGGAAGAGGCAGACGCGGTCGATGCGCCACGCCATCATGCGGATTTCCTCGCCCGGCAGCTCGAAATCGAGGGCGGTGTAGTCGAGGATCAGCTCGTCGCCAGTTTCCTGGACAGCTTCTTCGATAGCGGAAGATTGTTCGGCGATGTGAACCGGTTCATCCGTGGCGTCCAAAACGGGGGGCGCTTCGACGACCGTCAGGAAAACCTGGGCTTCTTCCCGTTCGTCGTGCTGATCTTCCTCGTGGGGTTGCACGAATTCGTCTTCGTCTTCGAATTCTTCCTCAAGTTCTTCATCGGGGGCCAGTTCGAACGCGCCGGAAATCATTTCCGGTTCGTCGTATCCGGCGAGGCTCATCACTTCGTCGCGGATGGCTGCGAGCGCTTCCCGGTCGTCATCGACGGGGGGGATGTTCTCCGTCGCGTCGATGTCCTCCAACTCGTCTGCCGGTTCCAGCTCGTCGCATTCGCGGAGTTCGATCGTCGCCGGATCGAAAAGGCTTTCTTCCTGCGCGGGCGTCGCGGCGGGCAGTTCTGCCTCTTGCGTTTCCTCCTCGACCGTCTGCCGGAAGGCGCTTTCGCCCAGCGGCTCCAGCAGCAGAATTTCGTCTTCCTCCGATGCGGCGGGGGCAGCGTAATGCCAGCCGACAAGCTCTTCCGGTTTCATGGGGCGGCAGATATAGGTGCCCTGCGCGGCGGTGAAACCGAGTTCGCGCAGCGCGGTGAGTGTCGTTTCGTTTTCCACGCCCACGGCGGTCGCATCCATGCCGCGCCCGGAGGCGAGCGTCACGCGCTTGCCGACGAAGCCGATGCCGGATTTCTTCACCCGCTTGGCGAACTGGATGATGGAGGCGCCGCCGATCTTCACTTCGTTGAAACAGTCGGGCGTCAAAAGCTCGTCGGGGACGATGACCGCGCCGCCCCCGTCGAGTGCCGTGCGGAACCCCATGCGTTTCAATTCGCGAATGGTGCGGGTTGCGGTATCGGGCGAGCGGGCGATGGCGCCTTCGGGAATTTCGATGGTGAGGCAGGACGGATCGAGGTCATGGGCGGCCATGATGCCGTCCAGCGCGCCGGCCAGCCCCGCATCGTTCACATCGGAGGCTGAAAGGTTGATGGAGATCGGCCAGTCCTGACCTTTCTCCTGCCAGAAGACCAGCGTTTCGGCTGCGCGCGCTGCGACATAGCGTGTGAGTTCACCTGCGCGTTCGCGCCTTTCAAAGAAGGAGAGGAAGAGGCCGGGCGGCAGCAACCCGTATTCCGGATGGGTCCATCTCACATAGGCTTCAACGCCCAATATCGTACCGTCAACCAGCGAAATTCGCGGCTGAAACACCAGAAAGAGGTGCCGGGCTTCGAAGGCGAGATCGATGTCCCGGTTGGTCAGACGAAACGAACTGCTGTACATCTTGAACCGATTGCTGACGGCGTTTCCTGAAGGCGTTTGGGCACAAAACCCCGCGAGACTCGTTCCCGCATAGGGAACAGTTTCCGCGCAAGGAGGTTTCGGCTCACTTAATCCGTCCCATCCAAGCAGGATCAGCGTCGCCAAAGCGTTAATAAGAATGTCCGGATTTTAACCGGGCGGCTGGAGGGAGTGAGACATGGCTGAACGGCAAGCGACGGGGAATGATGCGCTCATTCCCTCATCCACAATCCTGCTGCTGCGCGATGGCGCGGAGGGGCTCGAAGTCTTCATGGTGGTGCGTCATCACCAGATCGATTTTGCTTCGGGCGCACTCGTGTTTCCCGGCGGCAAGGTGGACAAGGCGGATAGCGCGCAGAATGTACGTTCCCGTGTGGACGGGGCCGAGGGGATCGACGATACGCTGCTGGCGCTTCGGGTGGCGGCTATTCGCGAGGCGTTCGAGGAAGCGGGCGTGCTGCTGGCGCGCAACGCGCAGACCGGCAATGTGGTGGATGCCGCGCGGCTTTCCGCGCTGGAACCCTATCGCGATGCGCTCAACAAGGGCGAGCTTGGCATTGCCGAATTCCTGGAGCGGGAGAACCTGCGCGTTGCCGCGGACATGCTGACCCCCTTCGCGCACTGGATCACGCCCAGCATGATGCCGAAGCGTTTCGACACGCATTTCTATCTGGCCGAAGCGCCTGCCGATCATCTGGCGGTCCATGACGGCTCGGAGTCCGTGGACAGCGTCTGGATCCGTCCGCAGGCTGCGCTCGAAGAGGCGGAAGCGGGCAAGCGCACGGTCATTTTTCCGACGCGTATGAATGTCGAGAAAGTGGGGCGGAGCGCCAATGTCGCCCATGCCATCGAAGAGGCGCGCAAAGCGCCCATCGTGACGGTGGAGCCGAAAGTGACGAAGAACGAAGCGGGCGAGCCCATTCTCCGCATTCCGGCCGAGGCGGGCTATTGCGTGACGGACGAACCGCTGGACGCGGTCGCCAATGTCGCCAAGCCGAAAGCGAAGTAAGTCCCATGACGAATACGCTGTTCGAACTGTTTCTCATGCTGACGGCGCTTGTCGGTGCGGTGCGGCTTTTTACGCTCAGGGACAGGCCGGGCCTCGACTTTGCCTGTGCCGCCTTGCTGATCGTGGTGCCGGCGGCGTTTTTCGGGGCTATCCGGTATGGCGGCTATCCGACGCATCTCGTCGTGCTGGCCAATGAGACCATTTCGGTCATGGCCATGATCCTGGGGCCGAGCTGGACCATCGCCGCCATCGTCATTCTGCTGCGCGGTCAGCCCGGCAGGCTGGCGCTTGGCGTGCTCTGGCTGTTGCCCGCGATCATCGTGCCGCTGGCCGTGGCGGAGGCAACCGCGCCGGTCGGCGACATCTATGCGCAGATGGCGAGCCTCGTCATGCTTGTGCTGATGCTGGCGGCGGGCATTGTGATCGCCATTCGCGGCAGCGTGGCGGCGGGGGCCGGATTCGTTATCGGCGCGGCGGGCTATGCGGGCTCGGCGCTGGCGAGCATGGGGTTCTATGGCCTGCCGGCCTCGACCTCCATGGATGTCTTCCATGCGGGGCTTGCCGTCTGGGCGGCAGGGCTTGCCTATGGCGTGCTGGCAACCGACGCCATCAAGCGGCGTGAGGAAGCGCCGTTGCTCTAGGCGGGCAAGCGCCTAGTAGAGGAACTGCTCGCCGAGGATGCGTTCATCCAGGCTGTGGTCGCTGTCGAACATCATCAGCAGGTCTACCGACTGGTCTTCCTTCACATCGACCTCCGCGACCTCGCGGAACTCGGTGTGGTCGGCGACGGCGGAGACGGGACGCTTTTTCGGTTCGAGGATTTCGAACTTCACCTCCGCGCGATGAGAGAGCAGCGCCCCGCGCCAGCGGCGCGGGCGGAAGGCGCTGATGGGCGTGAGCGCGAGAAGTTGCGCGTCGATGGGGATGATCGGCCCCTGTACGGACAGGTTATAGGCGGTGCTGCCCGCGGGCGTCGCCACCAGCACGCCGTCGCAGATCAACTCCTGCATCCGGACCTTGCCGTCGATGGTGATGCGGATTTTGGCGGCCTGGCGGGTTTCGCGCAGCAGGGAGACTTCGTTGATCGCAAGCGCTTCATGCGTCTCGCCATTGGCAAGCCGGGTTTTCATCCGCAGGGGATGCAGGCACGAGATCTCGGCGGCTTCGAGGCGCGCGATCAGATCGTTGTCCCTGTATTCGTTCATCAGAAAGCCGACCGAGCCGCGGTTCATGCCATAGATGGGGATGCCGCGATGGATGCTCTGATGCAGGGTCTGAAGCATCAGACCGTCGCCGCCCAAGGCGACGATGACGTCGGCATGGTCGGGGTCCGCGTCGCCATAGCGCTCCCGCAGCTTTTCCAGCCCTTCCTGAGCTTCGGGCATGTCCGTCGCCACAAAGGCAATCTTCTCGAATTTCATCGGCTTGCGGTTCCTTTAGGGGAAGCAGGCATATTAGCCTCGGCGGAGAAGGGAGATAAGCACATGATCGAAAAGACCGAAACCGGATCGGGGCTGGTTTTCATCTATACCACGCTGCCGGATACAGGCACGGCGGACAGGATCGGCCGGCAACTGGTCGAAAGCAGGCTTGCAGCCTGCGTGAATATCTATCCCGAAATCCGTTCGATCTTCGAGTGGGAAGGGAAGGTGGAGAGCGAAAGCGAAGTGGTCGCCTTCATCAAGACGCGGGTGGAGCTGGCCGACAGGGTGATGGAAGAGACCCGGAAACTTCATCCCTATGACGTGCCTGCGCTGCTGGTGCTGCCGATCGAGGGCGGGAACGAGGATTATATCGGCTGGGCGAAGGAACAGGCGAGGGGCGGTTAGCCTTTCTTCCTACCCGCCGGTCAGCGACATGTGGCGCGAGACGGCCGGTCGCTCGTGTTCACGGTCGATGATGAAGTCGTGCCCCTTCGGCTTGCGGGTGATGGCTTCGTCGATGGCGCGGTCGAGCAATTCGTCGCCTTCGCTGGCGCGGAGCGGTGCGCGCAGGTCGGCGGCATCCTCCTGGCCGAGGCACATATAAAGCGTGCCGGTGCAGGTGAGACGCACGCGGTTGCAGCTTTCACAGAAGTTATGCGTGAGCGGCGTGATGAAGCCGAGCTTGCCGCCGGTTTCCTCCACGCGCACATAGCGCGCCGGGCCGCCGGTGCGTTCGGGCAGATCGGTCAGCGTCCAGCGCTCCGACAGGCTTTCGCGCACCCGGCTCAGCGGCAGGTAACGGTCGGTGCGGTCTTCGTCGATCTCGCCCAGCGGCATGGTCTCGATGAGGGTAAGGTCGTGGCCTTCGCCATGCGCCCAGTCGATGAGGGCGGGGATTTCGGTATCGTTCACGCCCTTGAGCGCCACGCTGTTGATCTTCACCTGAAGCCCGGCGCGTTTCGCGACTTCGATGCCTTCCAGCACCTGGGGCAGGCGGCCCCAGCGGGTGATCTGCTGGAACAGATCCTCCTGCAGCGTGTCGAGCGAGACGTTTACACGGCGAACGCCTGCGGCGTAGAGGTCTTCGGCGAAGCGGGCGAGCTGGCTGCCATTGCTGGTGAGAGTCAGTTCGTCGAGCGCGCCTGTCTCCAGATGGCGGCCAAGGCTTTTGACCAGCGTCATCACATCGCGGCGGACCAGCGGCTCGCCGCCCGTCAGGCGCAGCTTCCTCACGCCCTTGCGGATGAAGGCGGAACAGACGCGATCCAGCTCCTCCAGCGTGAGGAGCTCCTTTTTCGGCAGGAACGTCATGTGTTCCGCCATGCAATAGGTGCAGCGGAAGTCGCAGCGATCCGTCACCGAGACGCGCAGATAGGTCACCGCGCGGCCGAACGGGTCGATCATGTCGGTGGTCTGCGGGGGCGTGTTGATGTCAGGTTCCATGTCCATGACCGGAATATAGCAATCGGTCAGCCGATTTTCGCCCCTGTAAGGTACAGGGTTTTAGCGGTTTCTAAGGAAAATGTTGGTTTTCTGGGGCCGGACAAGCGGGGAGTGGCGATATGGCCGGCTGGCCCAAGGAACTCGATCTGGCGGAAGGGGATCTCGTGGCCTATGTCGGCCCGAATGCCGACACCTACCTCGATTACTTCCGGAAATGCCGCGTGGCAGGCAAGTTCAAGATGGGGTTCGTCTGGGGCGCATTTGCCACCACGCCCGTCTGGCTCGCCTACCGCAAGCTCTGGCTGTGGATGCTTGTGATCTTCATCGTCGGTATCGGTGTGCCGAAGCTCCTGCCGACGGGCGCTTCGGGCGTCGCGACGGGCATCGGTGTCGCCATGGCCATGCTCGGCCAGTCGCTCGTGGTCAAAGGGGCCTGGAAGGCGGCGCAGGAAGCCGACGAAGAAGGGCTTCAGGGGGAAGGGCGTCGCGCCTTTCTCCGGCGCAAGGGCGGTACGTCGCCGGTCGCCGCCATCATCGCGTCCGTTTTGACGGCGCTGGTGGTGGTGGTTGCCATTATCGGCCGTCTGGAGGACGCCAGCTCGTCCATAACCGCGCCCGCAAGCCACCCCGCAAGCCAAAAGGCGCCGGCGGCCACGCAGGGCGGCGATGATCCCTTCGACAATATCTACAAGCCGCAATCGGAAAAGAAGAGCGCGCCGCCCGACTGGCTGCGGCATTCGGTCGAGTAGGGCTTTTGTACGCGCGCGACTGCGGCTAGCCTCTGCCTCAACAAAAACGAGGGAGGCACGCATGGCGGCGGAAGAGGCCCGGTATATCCTTGCCATCGATCAGGGGACGACGAGCACGAGAGCGCTCCTGTTCGACAGGTCCGGCTCGCCCATGCGGGTGCGGCAGCGCGAGCTTACCCAGCATTTTCCGCAGGATGGCTGGGTGGAGCATGACGCCGAGGAAATCTGGACGGCGACGCTCAATGTTTGCCGGGGATTGCTGACGGGCGGCACCACGGTTGCGAATATCGCGGCCATCGGCATCACCAATCAGCGCGAGACGACGGTGCTCTGGGACCGGGAGAGCGGGGAGCCGCTTCACCACGCCATCGTCTGGCAGGACCGGCGCACCGCCGGAATCTGCAGCGGGCTCAAGGCGGAAGGTAAGGAGCCCGCCGTTCAGGAAAAGACCGGGCTGCTGCTCGATCCCTATTTTTCGGGCACCAAGCTCGCCTGGCTTCTGGACAATGTGCCGGGCGCGCGCCCGCGCGCGGAAGCGGGCGAGCTTTGCTTCGGCACGATCGACAGCTGGCTTATCTACAAGCTGACGGGCGGCAAGCGCCACGTGACAGATGCGACCAACGCCTCTCGCACCATGCTCTTCAATATCGATACCCAGGACTGGGACGACGACATTCTCGGCTGGTTCGACATTCCGCGCAGCGTGCTGCCGGAAGTGAAGGATTGCTGCGACGATTTCGGTGTGACGGCGATGGAGCTCTTCGGGGCGGAAATTCCGATCGCGGGCGTGGCGGGCGACCAGCAGGCGGCGACGGTCGGTCAGGCCTGTTTCGAGCCGGGGCTGATGAAGTCGACCTATGGCACGGGCTGCTTCGCGCTGGTGAATACAGGGAGCAAGCGCGTGCAGAGCCAGAACCGTCTGCTCAGCACGGTCGCCTATCGCATCGGCGGCAAGACGACCTATGCGCTGGAGGGGTCGATCTTCATGGCGGGGGCCATCGTGCAATGGCTGCGCGACGAGATGGGATTGATCTCTTCTTCCGAAGAAAGCGAGGCCATGGCGCGGGACGCGAACCCGATGAGCCATGTGATCCTCGTGCCCGCTTTTACGGGCCTCGGCGCGCCCTATTGGGAGCCGGAGGCGCGGGCGGCGTTGTTCGGCATGGTGCGCGATACGGGCGCGCCGGAAATCGTGCGGGCGGCGCTTGAAAGCGTGTCGTTCCAGACGCGCGATCTGATGGATGCGATGGGTGAGGATATGCGCGAGGCCGGGCTTACCGCGCCCAAGGCGCTGCGTGTCGATGGCGGCATGGTGATGAACGACTGGTTCGTGCAGAACATGACCGACATTCTGGGCCGTCCGGTCGAACGCCCGGAAGTGACGGAGACGACCGCGCTGGGCGCGGCCTATCTGGCCGGCATTCAGGCGGGCTTCTACGGTGGGCCGAAGGATGTGGCCGAGCACTGGCGATGCGAAAAGGCCTTCGCCCCGCAAATGGCGGAAGAGGAGCGCAACGAGCGCTACGGACGCTGGCAGGGGGCGGTAAAGCGGGTGCTCGGAGCCTAGGATCAGGGCCTCCGGCTCTCCATGACGCTTAGCCCCGTCTGCGCTATATTGGCCTTCAATCAAAAGCCATATCGGCAAAAGCATATCCGGGAGAACGTTCATGCCTGCCGCGACTAAGGAATTGATCGCCAAGCTGAAATCAGCGCTGGGCGAGGGCAGTGTGCTCGAGGGCGAGGCCGCGCATGAAAAGGCGCAAGGGGCTTGGAGCCATCTGGGCAGCCCGCGCGCCGTACTCCGCCCCGCCAGCACCGAAGAGGTGTCGAAGGCGCTCGCCCTTTGCCATCAGGCGGGCGTCGGCGTGGTTCCATGGGGCGGCAAGACCGGCCTTGTGGAAGGCGCGGCCTGCGAGGGCATGATCGCGCTCTCCGTGGACCGGATGAACCGGATCGAGGAAATCGACGAGACGGGCGGGACGGCGACGGTCGAGGCCGGTGCGATCCTGCAGGCGCTTTGCGAGGCGGTGGAGGCCAAGGGATATTTCTTTCCGCTCGATCTGGGCGCGCGTGGTTCGGCGACCATCGGCGGCAACATCTCGACCAATGCGGGCGGCAACCGCGTGCTGCGCTACGGCATGATGCGCGACATGGTGCTGGGCGTGGAAGCGGTGTTGGCGGACGGCACGGTGGTTTCCTCGCTCAACAAGCTCATCAAGAACAATGCGGGCTACGATCTGAAGCAGCTCTTCATCGGCTCGGAGGGGACGCTGGGTGTCGTGACGCGCGCCGTGCTTCGGCTGCGTCCGAAACCCGTGTCGCAGGACACGGCTTTTGTCGCGATCGAGGATTTCGACAATCTGCCGAAGCTCCTGCGCCATATGGAGCGCGCGCTGGGCGGTACGCTCTCGGCCTATGAGGTGATGTGGGAGGATTTCTACAAGCTCGTCACCAGCGAGCCGGCCAAGGGCCGCCCGCCCATTCCCCATGGCCATCCCTATTATGTGCTGATCGAATCCATGGGCGGCAATCAGGAAGAGGACAGCGCGCGCTTCGAGGCGGCGCTTACGGAAGCGCTGGAGCAGGAGATCGCGTCCGACGCGGTGATTGCCAAGAATCAGGCTGAACGCGACGGGATGTGGGCGCTGCGCGACGACGTGGCCCAAGTCGTGAACACTTATCCGATGTTCACCTTCGATGTGAGCCTGCGCATCGCCGATATGGAAAGTTACATTGCGGAAATCCGCGAGGCTTTCGTGGCGAAATGGCCGGATTATTCGCTGATGGTGTTCGGTCATCTGGGAGACGGCAATCTGCACGTCATTCCGGGCCGCTTCCCCGACGCGTCGCCGGAGACGCGCCGCGCGGTGGAAGAGATCGTCTATGGCGCTCTCCAGAAGCGGCAGGGCTCGGTGTCGGCGGAGCACGGGATCGGTCTCGAAAAGCGGCCCTATCTCGGTTGGTCGCGCGCGCCGGAGGAAGTCGCGCTGATGCGGACGCTGAAGCAGGCGCTGGACCCGAAGGACATCCTCAATCCCGGCAAGGTGCTGGAGCCGGTACCGCATGCCCAGGCTGCCGAATAAGGCGGATTTCCGCTCCCGGCTTGGCTGAGGCCTGAGGGCGTGTCACACTGACCGGAAACGCTATTCCGGTACAATGACATTCGTGGAGGTGCCCCCATGTCCGTTGCAGAAGATTTCAGCGGCCTATCGATGCGCGATCAGGTGTCGCAGGAGGAGTGGGAGGTTCGCGTCAATCTTGCGGCGACCTACCGGCTCGTAGCGCATTATGGCTGGAGCGACCTGATCTATACGCATATCTCTGCGCGTGTGCCGGGGCCGGAACACCACTTCCTGATCAACCCCTATGGCATGACCTTCGACGAGATCACGGCATCGAGCCTGGTGAAGATCGATCTCGACGGCAATATCGTGCAGGAAACGGATTACATGGTGAACCCGGCGGGCTTCACCATTCACTCCGCGGTGCATTCCACCGGCAATGACGCCAATTGCGTGATCCATACGCATTCCGACGACGGCGTGGCCGTGTCCGCGCAGGCGGAGGGCCTTCTGCCATTGAGCCAGACCGCGATGATCGTGCTCGGCGATCTTGCCTATCATGACTATGAAGGCATCGCTCTGGAACTCGACGAGCGCGAAAGGCTGATCCGCGATCTCGATGACAAGCACTGCATGATCCTGCGCAATCACGGTCTGCTGACGGTCGGCGCGAGCTGCGCGGATGCGTTCCTTCGGCTTTTCTTCCTGGAACGTGCCTGCTCCATCCAGGTGCGGGCGTTGTCCGGTGGGCGGGCTCTGACCATGCCCCATGACGGCGTGCCGGAGAAGACGGCGGATCAGGGGCAGTTCCACAAGCGGCACGGCATCGGCAAGCTGGCCTGGCCTGCGCTTCTGCGCACGCTCGACAGGGTCGATCCGTCCTATCGCGACTGAGCGGCGGTCGCCGTCCGGTCCATCCATATATTTGTCACTTGAGATGCGGCGCGGCGCCGCGTCTCCTTTCCGTTTAAATGCGTCTTCGTTCGAGAGGGTTTCCCATGGTCAAGTTCGGTGTCGGGCAGTCGGTACAGCGTGTCGAGGATGAGCGGCTGGTTACGGGCCATGGCCGCTATACGGGCGACATATCGCTGGAGGGGCAGGCCTATGCCTTTATGGTCCGCTCGCCTTATGCCCATGCGAAGATCGGCAATATCGATACCGAGGACGCAAAGGCCGCGCCCGGCGTGATTGCTATCTATACCGGAGAGGATGCGAAGGCGGCGGGCCTCGGGATCATCGGCAGCCCGGCAGCCGACATGATCAAGAACCGCGACGGTTCGGATATCTACAAGACCACGCGCCATCTCATCGCGCAGGAGCGTGTGCGCTATGTGGGCGACACGGTGGCGGTGGTCGTGGCCGAGACCGCGGATCAGGCGCGCGACGCAGCCGAACTCATTATGGTCGATTACGACGACCTGCCGGTGATCGCCGACACGGAAGGGGCGACCGATCCGTCTTCGCCCGTCATCTGGGAAGAGAATGGCAGCAACATCGCCTATGACTGGGATCTGGGCGACGAGGACGCCGTGAAGGCCGGTTTCGACAAGGCGCATCACGTGACCAAGCTGCGTCTCGTCAACAACCGTATCGTCGTCAATGCGATGGAGCCGCGCGCGGCGCTGGGCGAATACGATGCTTCGCGCGATCACTACACGCTCTATACGGGCTGTCAGGGCGTGCACGGGCTTCGCAATTTCATTGCCGGCTATTCGCTGGGTATCGAGCCGACGCAGCTTCGGGTCGTCAGTGACGATGTCGGCGGCGGTTTCGGCATGAAGACTTTCAACTATGCCGAATATCCGCTGGTGCTGTTCGCGGCCAAGCAGCTTGGCCGTCCGGTGAAATGGGTGGCGGACCGCTCCGACAGCTTCATCACCGATACGCAAGGACGCGATCATGTGACGGAAGCAGAGGTCGCACTCGATGCCGATGGCAAGATCCTCGGGCTTCGGGTTGAGACCATCGCCAATCTCGGCGCCTATCAGGGGCAGTTCGGTCCGTTCATCCCGACGCTTGCGCCGCGCGGCATGCATGTGGGCGTCTATATGGTGCCCGCGCTCTATAACCGCGTCCGCGCCGTCTATACCAACACAACGCCGGTCGATGCCTATCGTGGGGCGGGGCGGCCGGAAGCCTCCTATGTGATCGAGCGGCTGATGGAAAAGGCTGCGAAGGAATTTGGCGTGACGCCCGCGGAACTGCGCCGCCGTAATTTCGTGCCGTCCGACATGATGCCGATCGATCAGAAGCCGGTGCTGCCTTTCGACTCCGGCGATTTCGACCGCAACCTGACGGATGCGCTGGCGCATTCCGATTATGACGGCTTCGAAGCGCGCCGCGCAAAGGCGGCCAGCGAAGGCAAGCTGCGAGGCATCGGCATCAGCTATTATGTCGAGCGCACGGCGGCGGGCATGTCCGATTATGCCCGTATCGCCGTCGACCCCGAGCAGGGCACGGTTCATGTCTGGACGGGGCAGCAGACCAACGGGCAGGGACACGAGACCGTCTGGACGCAGCTCATCTGCCAGCGTCTGGGACTCGATTCGGAGAAGGTGAAAATCCATCTCGGCGACAGCGACATCCTGCCGGGCGGCGCGGGCACGGGCGGGTCCAAGGCCGTTTATATGGTCTCGGGCGCCATCTCCAGCGCGTCCGACGACCTCATCGACAAAGGCCGGGAAATCGCGGCGAACGAGCTTGAAGCCGCCAAGGCGGATATCGAGTATCGCGGCGAATATGGAGAGCCGGTTTTCGCCGTTTCGGGCACGGACAAGTCGATCGACCTGTTCGATGTCGCGCGCAAGGCGAGCACGCAGGCCGATCTCGGCGAGCTTTCGGGCGATGGCGAGTACAGCCAGAAGGAAAACACTTTCCCGAACGGCGCGCATATCTGCGAAGTGGAAATCGACGCGGATACGGGCCGCTATCACATCGTCAAATTCACGGCGGTGGACGATTTCGGCCAGATCCTGAACCCGCTCATCGTAGCGGGGCAGGTGCATGGCGGTATCGCGCAGGGCCTCGGCCAGGCGATGGGCGAACTCGCCAAATATGACGAGAACGGCCAGCTCATGACCGGCTCCTTCATGGATTACTGGATGCCGCGCGCCGACGATATGCCGAGCTTCGACATCAGCTGGAACGAGATCCCCTCGCGCTCCAATGCGCTGGGCGTGAAGGGCGCGGGCGAGGCGGGGACGGTCGGTGCGCCGGCCGCCTTCATCAATGCGGTCATCGATGCGCTGAAGCCTTACGGGGTGGAGGAAATCGACATGCCGGTGACGCCGCTGAAGCTCTGGGAAATCATCCAGGCTGGTGGCGCGAAGGCGGCGGAGTAACCCCGCGGCCTGCCGCTAACTTGCTGCAGTGCACATACAAAAATGTCAGCGAAATGGGCTTGACCTAATTGACAAATTGTCAATTTAGGCCAAGCCTGTTCTTTATGACGCATGGGGAAACGACATCAGGCGTCGGCGAAGACATCGCAGAAGCGATGCATGCCGACAAGGTAAACGAAGACAGCAAGCCGGTGACGGCTGCGGTTCGCCGCAAGCAGGAGAGCCGCCGCAAATTGCTGGCGGCGGCGCGCAAGCTTTTCGTCGAGCGCGGCTATCACGAGACACGGCCGCAGGATATTTCCAAGGCCGCCGGTGTCGGGCACGGCACGTTCTATCTTCATTTCGAGGACAAGCTGGATTGCTTTCTCGCCTTCACGGAGGAGGCGGCGGGGGAGCTTGAACTCTTCCTCGAGAAGCATCTGGCCGAGGCGCATACCCTGGAAGAGGGGGTGCGGGAAATCCTCAAGGCGATCTTCGAATATTCGGAAGCCAACCCGGCTGTGCTGGGCGCGGCGCTTACCGATATCGCCGTTCTTTCCACGGGCGATATGGGGCGCAAGATGCCGGCGGACCGTTGGGCGGACAGCTGGGCCGCGGTGATCGACCGCTGGAAGGAGGCGGGCGAGGTTGCCGCCGATATCGACAGCAAGTTTGCCGGTTATCTCATTCTCGGCGCCGTGAAACATGGCGGCGCCTATGCGTACCGAAAAAAGATGCCCTATGACCGCGTCATCGATCAGACGACCAAAGTTGTCGTGCGTGCGCTGGAGGCGCGCTAGGGCCGTCGAAAAGAAAAAAGAATTGCCACAGGGAGGAACCGGAGGATGGCAAAGCTTGTATACAGCCGCGATGAAGTGATGGCGTCGCATGAGGCGGCCAAGCCGCATGAGGCGGCCGGCTACCTGCTGCATGGCGGCATCGCCGCCGATGGGAGCTATCTCTCGCCGCGCACGCTCAATCGCTGGCCGGCGGTTCACGCCTGGCAGGAACAGTTGACGAAGAACGGGTGGCCGCTCATCGATGCGAGCGTGCAGCTTCTGAAGCGCGGCAATTATCCGAGCATCGAGCAGCAGCGCCTTCTCCTGAAGAACGGATATGGGGAGAGCCTGTGGAACTCGCTCACCATCACCGGCATCATCGAGGCGCGCGGGCGGGCGCTTTGCGACCTGCAGGCGCCGGACTTCCAGCAGATCATCGAAGACGACATCTCGCAGACCTGCACCGGCCATCTGCACAAGGGGCTGCTCTATGCGCATGGCGCGGATGAGGGCGGCGATCCGGATCATCCGGAATTCGGTGCGCATGATGCGATGTGGTTTGCCGCGCGCGATCTTCTTTTCGGGGCGGGTGCCTATCCGGTTCCGGAGGTGCCTGAAAGCATCGGACGGCCGGATCAGGGGCGGCTTATGCCGCAGCTTCCCGAAGGTTTCGAGCAGCTCATCCTTCTGCTGATGAATGTGCTGATGATCGAGGTGCGGGCGGAAAGCTTCTTCAGCTTCTGCTGCGAGATCATGCGCGATCCGACCCTCTTTACCGACCGCCGCGCCGATGCGGAGATGGCAGCCGAGATGGTGGAGCGTATCCGGATCGACGAAGCAATCCATGTCGGCTATCTGCAGACGGCGATTTCCGAGATGCGCAGCTTCACCTTCAAGGCCGTCGATGGCGGCACGGTGAAGGGCAAGGATCTCATCGATCCGATCTGGGAGGGGATGGTTGAATGGCACGCCGTGACCCAGGCCGATTTTTCCAGGCAGCAGTCGCATGATGCGATCAAGGCGCGGCTGGAAACGACGCCGGAGGGTAAGCGGCTCTTTACGCAATTCGAGGCGCTAGAGCACAAGGCGCACGCGGCCTGAGCGGCATATAAAAGTCAGAACAGGGGGAGGAGGGATCCATGAAATTCGGGATCTTCTACGAACACCAGTTGCCGCGCCCCTGGGCGCAAGGCGATGAGCAGCGGCTCATTCAGGAAGCGCTGGATCAGGTGGAGCTCGCCGACAGGCTCGGTATCGACTACGCGTGGGAAGTGGAGCATCACTTCCTGGAGGAGTATTCGCATTCCTCAGCGCCGGAAGTGTTTCTCGCGGCCTGCTCGCAGCGCACCAAGAACATTCGCCTCGGCCACGGCATTGTGCTGATGCCGCCGAAATATAATCACCCTGCGCGTGTGGCGGAGCGGATCGGCATGCTCGATCTCGTTTCCAACGGGCGCGTGGAGTGGGGCACGGGCGAAAGCTCTTCCATCATGGAACTGGGCGGGTTCGGGATCGATCCGTCGGAGAAGCGCGATATGTGGCGCGAGGGCGTGGAGCAATGCGCCAACATGATGGCGATGGATCCCTATCCCGGTTTCGACGGCAAGTATTTTTCCATGCCCTGCCGGAACGTGGTGCCGAAGCCTGCGCAGCGGCCGCATCCGCCGATCTGGGTGGCATGTTCCAACCGCGAGACGATCAAGCTTGCGGCGCGGCTGGGCATCGGGGCGCTCACCTTTGCCTTCGTCGATACCGAGGAAGCGAAGAAATGGGTCGACGACTATTACCGTATCTTCAAGGAAGAATGCGTGCCGATCGGCCATACGGTAAACCCCAACATCGCCATGGTGACGGGCTTTTCCGTGCATGAGGATGAGGAAGAGGCCAAGCGCCGCGGCATGGACGGGTTCCGTTTCTTCAGCTATGGGCTCGGTCATCATTACATCTTCGGCGAACACAAGCCTGGCCGGACCGACATCTGGGCGAATTTCGAAGCGGCGCGGGACCAGATCCCGGAAGAGGGCGCCAATCGTGGCATCGGCACGCCGGAGCAGGTCCGCGAGCATCTGAAAGGGTTCCGCGATGCGGGGGTCGACCAGGTGATCTTCATCCAGCAGGGCGGCAAGAACCGGCACCAGCATATCTGCGAGGCGATGGAACTCTTCGCCGAGAAGGTGATGCCGGAATTCAAGGCCGAGGAAGAAGAGCGCGAACGCCGCAAGATGGAAGAGCTCGCGCCCTATATCGAAGCAGCCATGCAGCGAAAGAAAGCGATGAAACCGCTTTCCGATGAGGAAATCCCGGCCTATCTCGCGCTGGGGCGGCAGATCACCGAGAATGATGAAAAGGCCAACGCCGCGCAGGCGGCAGGGGCCAAGGGCGCATCGGTGCGAAGCGGAGATTGATCTGGCGTAAATTGCCGAATGTTCATCTCATGGCACATTGCACAATACGCTGCATCAGCCAACATTAGAGAAGACCCCGCGTCGATCATCAGAAGGAGGAGCCCCGATGAAATATTTCGTTGTCCCGGCAACCGCTGCATTTTTGTTTGCCGTCGGCGCCAGCCTGTCCGCCCCTGTTCAGGCTTCGGCATCGCGCGTGGAAACCGGCGCGCAACTCGTGCAGTCCTGCAAATCCTTTTTGAAGGGCGATGCGAATGTCGACGATGTCGTCGGGTCAGCATCCTGCAAGAGCTATGCGGTGGGACTGGTCAGTGCCGTCAATAACGGCCGCGAGCCCGGCGCGCCGTTCGAAGTCCATCGCCTCGGCCCCAAAGAAGACGAGACCGTCTGTTTCGAACCGCCCAAATTGATCCGTTTCGACGAGTTCGCGAAGGTGGCCGTCGATTATGCCAAGAGCCATCCGGATCTTCTGGACAAGCCCGCGCTTGAACTTTCCGCCCGCGCGCTGGCATCGAAATATCCTTGTCCCAAGGATTGATGGATTCCGCGTTAACGCCGGTGAGAGGGTTTCGACAGGGATGTAGTCGTCTTTCGGCGAGACCATGCTCAACGTAGAATAGATGCAGGGTGACGCTTGGGCCGGTCCGGCAAGCGGAGGCCGCATTGTCTTATGGCGGGTGAAGGTGAGCGGAATGTTGCGCGAGAAGAAGCGGAAGGAGGGTGAGGTCGAAACGGCGTTACCTCTTCTTCCTCCTCTTTTCACAGTTCTTGTGGATGCCCGCGCGGCAAGCCATGCGGAGATCACGGCGACGCTCCGCGCGCTCGACGATCAGATTTACCGCAATATCGAAGTTTGTCTTCTGACTCAGGAGGGTTTGCGGATCGATCCCGCATGGGACGCGCTGTGCCGGGCGTTGCGCGGCATCAGCTACATGACCGCCTCGGAACAATCGACCGGCGGCAGGCGGAACTGGCGGGGAGATTTTGCGTGTCTCATTGCGCCAGGCAGCAAAATCGGGGCCTCCTGTTTCGCACGCCTTGTCTCAGCCTTGAGAAATACGCTCGATCTCGACACCGCGTGCCGAATTCGCGTCCAGGATGAAACGGTCCTCGATGTGATCGGTCGCGAGCGTCTGGAAGACGAGCCGTTTTTGGAAGCGCTTTTCAGGCCTCGCGGCAGCATCGATCTTGTTGTTCGGCCGACACAAACGATCGCATCCTGGATGGATCCTGAAGGGACGACCCGGCAAGAGGCGCTTTCCACAAGTCCATCGCGGTTGATGAGGATGTTTCGGCGCCTGAGAAGGTCCGACCCGGTCACGTCTGAGAAATCCGACGGGGACAACGAGGACGCGAAGCAATGGATACTGCGATCCGGTCTCTTTGACGGAGACTGGTATCTTCAGGCCAATGCCGATGTCAAAGAGGCCAGCATGGACCCGCTCTATCACTACCTGACGTTCGGATGGAAGGAGAAGCGTTCGCCCACTCGCTGGTTTTCTCCGTCCTTTCCCACTCTTTTCGGGATCGATACCGCCGGCAAGAAAAGCCCTTTGTCTTTCATTTCGCAATTGCCCGCCGCCGAGCGCGACGATTTGCTCGATCGAATGAATGTGGTTGCCCGGCGCGTGGTCGGCACACCCCCATTCAAGCCGGGCGTTAGTGTGCTAGGCCATTTTAGTTCGGTAATAGGGCTTGGGCAGTCGGCTCGAAACCTGATCTATGCAGCGGATGCAAGCCGGCTCCCGGTTTCCGCGTACAATGTGCCGTCGGGCGCGAATACCCCGACCGATACCGAGTTTCACACGAAGTGCGCCCGTGCGGTCGACCGGCGTGCGGCCATACACGTATTCGACGCAATCACTTTCATGCGTCTTACCCACCATGTCCGATCAGGGCGGACGGACATCCTGTATCCGTTTTGGGAGCTTTCAAGACTTCCCGCCGGTGCCGAAGCCTTTGCCGATACCTATGACGAGATTTGGGCACCTTCCACTTTCGTTGCGGAGGCATTTGCCTCGGGGTGCAACCGGCCTGTGCATGTGGTTCCGCAGCCGGTACGCATTCCCGCGACGACGTGGGATGAGCGCGATGGGCCATTGCGATTTCTAGCTCTGCTGGATTTCGACTCCTTCGCGACACGCAAAAACCCCGAAGGTGCCGTCGCGGCTTACCTCCGTGCGTTTCCCGACCCTGCGGAAGATGTCCGGCTATGCGTCAAGGTTCGCGGAACCAGTGATCGGGGGAGCCGGCCCTTACTCCTCGAAGCTGCGCGGCGCGACCATCGGATCGAGGTCATCGACCGTACCCTGAGCAGGTCTGAAATGGACAGCCTCGTCATGTCTTGTGATGCGATTGTTTCGTTGCATCGATCGGAAGGTTTCGGTTTCGCTGCTGCCGAGGCGATGGCTGCCGCGAAACCGGTCATTTCGACGGACTATTCGGCAACCACGGATTTCGTTACGCCGGAAACCGGCTATCCGGTCGCCTATGAGATCAAACCGCTGGCGCCGGAAAGTTACGTCGACTGGAAAGGGCAGGTCTGGGCCGAACCGGATATCGACGACGCGGCGCGGGCGATGCGCGAAATCGCAAATGACTGGGAGACGGCGAAAGCAAAGGGCGCGCGCGGACGCCAGCTGATGATCGACCGCTTCTCCCCCGAAGCGGTGGGACGGCAAATGCGCATGATGCTGCTTGAAAGGGACCTGCTCTGACGAGACGCGGAAGGTAGGCTGGTGCCGGCTGCAGGATTCGAACCCGCGACCCCCTGATTACAAATCAGGTGCTCTACCAACTGAGCTAAGCCGGCAATGTGCGCGCAAGATAGTGGCGGCCGGTAGGCCGGGCAAGGCGCGAATTGCGTCCCCCTAGAGTGTGCGGCGGAAAAGTTCGTAAAGCGCGACGGCGGCGGCGTTGGAGACGTTGAGGCTGCGCATGTCGCCCGAGGCGGGAAGTTTCGCCAGCAGGTCGCAATGCTCCCGGGTGAGGCGTCTGAGGCCTGCGCCCTCCGCGCCGAGCACGAGGCCGACCCGTTCGCCGAGATCGAGGGCGGGGAGGGTGGCGTCGGCGTCGCCGTCGAGGCCGACCAGTTCGAAGCCCAGCTCCTGCAGCTCCTCCATCGCCCGGGCGAGATTGGGCACACGGGCGATCTTCACCTTTTCCAGCGCGCCGGACGCGGCCTTGGCGAGTACACCGCCCAGCGGCGGAGAATGGCGGGCCGTGGTGACGAGGGCGGTGGCGCCGAAAACGGCAGCAGAGCGAAGGATGGCCCCGAAATTATGCGGATCGGTCACCTGATCGAGAATCACCGCGCATCGTGCGTCTTCGCAGGCATCGGGAAGATCGTAATCGGGCAGGGGGCTCGCATGGAGGGCTATTCCCTGATGAACCGCCCCGGGGGGCAGCAGGGAGGCGATTTCCTCGCCCGAGGCCGGCTCGGGCGTCAGCGGCAGGGCGGCGCGGCCCTGGCGGTGCAGCTCGGCGCTGGCGTTTTTCGTCAGGAGCAGGCGTTTCGGCGTCCGGGCCGGATTTTCCAGCGCGGCCAGAACGGCATGGAAGCCATAGAGCCAGTTTTCCTCCTGGGAGGGGCCTTGAGACCCACCTCTCTGGCGCCTTTTCGGGGGCGCGGGGCGGTCCGGGCGATGATCGCGGGAGGGAGAATCGCCCTCGCGCGGCCTCCGGGAGGTCGAATCGTGCCGATTTTGCTTCGGGGATTGCTTGCGCCTGCTCATAGGCGCGCTTATATTGCGCCACTCAGGCTCATGCAATCGCCTCTGCATCAGTGCCTTCGGTTGGCTGAAAAGCTGGACAGAAGACGCTGCGGGGGCGTTTCAGCATTTGCCAAGCGGGATAACTCAACGGTCAAGCCAGCTTTTCTGCGGGATTTCTGTTGACACAGGCCCGGCAAAGCTCAATAAAGCCGCCCGGGCGCAAGCTGGCGGTGCTCGAAAGAAACGCGCGAACTCATTGGGAATTCAAGAGAATTAGCATCGGACATATCTCGTCGGAGAACGGAGGGGTGCCCGAGTGGCTAAAGGGGGCGGACTGTAAATCCGCTGGCTATGCCTACGTTGGTTCGAATCCAACCCCCTCCACCACCGACGATATATAGATGTGGCGCGGCTCGCGCGCCGGCTCTGAGGGTAGAGCGCCGTGACAGGCAGACCCCGAAGCGCCTCAAGCGGGACAGGAGCGGCCTTGTAAAAGGGCATCAGGAATTCGGGCGGGTGTAGCTCAATGGTAGAGCAGAAGCCTTCCAAGCTTACGACGAGGGTTCGATTCCCTTCACCCGCTCCAGAGTTTTCGGCGCCTATGTCGTGGCGGCGAAGAAAAGTGGAAGAGTTCGACGGGCCGGGTCTCCCGGCGGCTATGGACTGATCGATCAACTGAAGGTGACGTGAGCCGATGGCTAAAGAGAAATTTGCGCGCAACAAGCCGCACTGCAATATCGGAACGATTGGTCATGTTGACCACGGAAAGACGACGCTGACGGCGGCGATCACGAAGGTGCTTGCCGAGACGGGTGGCGCGACGTTTTCGGCGTATGACGCGATCGACAAGGCGCCTGAAGAGAAGGCGCGCGGCATCACGATTTCGACGTCGCATGTTGAGTATGAGACGGAGAACCGTCACTACGCGCATGTGGACTGCCCCGGCCATGCCGACTATGTGAAGAACATGATCACGGGCGCGGCGCAGATGGACGGCGCGATCCTGGTTGTGTCGGCCGCCGACGGCCCGATGCCGCAGACGCGCGAGCACATTCTGCTTGCCCGCCAGGTTGGCGTTCCGGCGCTTGTGGTGTTCATGAACAAGGTCGACCAGGTGGATGACGAGGAGCTTCTGGAGCTCGTCGAAATGGAAATCCGCGAGCTTCTGTCGGCTTACGAGTTCCCGGGCGACGACATTCCGATCGTGAAGGGCTCTGCTCTCGTGGCGCTTGAAGGTGGCGATCCCAAGATCGGTGCCGATGCGATCCTCGAGCTGATGCGCGCGGTCGACGACTACATTCCGCAGCCGGAGCGTCCGGTTGACCAGCCGTTCCTGATGCCGATCGAAGACGTGTTCTCGATCTCGGGTCGCGGCACGGTTGTGACGGGCCGCGTGGAGCGCGGTATCGTGAAGGTTGGCGACGAGCTTGAAATCGTCGGCATCAAGGACACGCAGAAGACGACCTGCACGGGCGTCGAGATGTTCCGCAAGCTGCTCGACCAGGGCGAGGCGGGCGACAATGTGTGTGTTCTGCTTCGCGGTACGAAGCGCGAAGACGTGGAGCGCGGCCAGGTTCTGTGCCAGCCGGGTTCGATCACGCCGCATACGCGTTTCGAGGCCGAGGCCTACATCCTGACGAAGGATGAAGGTGGACGTCATACGCCGTTCTTCACGAACTACCGTCCGCAGTTCTACTTCCGCACGACGGACGTGACGGGCGTGGTGACGCTTCCGGAGGGGACCGAGATGGTCATGCCGGGCGACAATGTGAAGATGGTGGTTCAGCTGATCGCGCCGATCGCGATGGAAGAGAAGCTGCGCTTCGCCATCCGCGAAGGCGGTCGTACCGTCGGCGCCGGCGTCGTCTCCAAGATCATCGAGTGATCTTGAAATCAGCCCTTCGCGGGGTACCGCGGAGGGCTTCGGCGTCTCGAATGGTTCTGGACCGGCTTTAGAGGGTTCAGGTGCTGCAGGGCGCGCCTAGGAGTGTAGCTCAACTGGTAGAGCACCGGTCTCCAAAACCGGGGGTTGGGGGTTCGAGCCCCTCCACTCCTGCCAGCGCCGGCAGTCGGGTGGCGGGGTCAGGAGACCCGGTCGGTCCCGGCAGATGGACAGGATGGTCGGCGTAATCCGGCCAGGCGCGCAATAGAGGATTTAGGCAGGAATGGCGAAGACCAATCCGCTCCAGTTTTTGCAGCAGGTTCGTTCGGAGGTCACGAAAGTGACCTGGCCGACGCGCCGGGAGACCGTGATCACGACCGTCATGGTGTTCATTATGGTGGCGTTTGCGACGGTTTTCTTCTTTCTCGCCGATCAGGTGCTGAGCATGGGCGTATCTTTCGTGCTCGGGCTTGGCGGCAGTTGAGGCAATAGGGGCCCCATGGCCAAACGCTGGTACATCGTTCACGCCTACTCGAACTTCGAGAAGAAGGTGGCCGAGGCGCTCCGCGAGCAGGCGGAGCAGCACGGGCTTGCCGATGAGTTCGAGGAGATTCTCGTGCCGACCGAAGAGGTCGTCGAGTNGCGCCGCGGACGGAAAATTAATGCGGAACGCAAATTCTTCCCGGGCTATGTGCTGGTGAAGATGGAGCTGACCGACCAGACCTATCATCTGGTCAAGGAAACGCCGAAGGTGACGGGTTTCCTGGGTGCGGATAACAAGCCGATGCCCATCAGTCAGGCGGAAGTCGATCGCATCCTGCATCAGGTGCAGGAAGGCGTGGAGCGTCCCAAGCCGTCGATCACGTTCGAGATCGGCGAACAGGTGCGCGTCGCGGATGGACCTTTCGCCTCGTTCAACGGTTTCGTCGAGGAAGTCGACGAGGAAAAGGCACGGCTCAAGGTCGCTGTGTCGATTTTCGGGCGCGCCACGCCGGTGGAGCTCGAATATTCGCAGGTCGAAAAGCTCTAGGGCTTTTCGGTCTGTTGTCGTGTGTGGGAGGCGAGGGACGGCGCGCAATAGCCGGTCCGAACCGATGAACCACTAACCCAAAGATCCGGCAGGTGCCGGAAGGGGATTAGAGATGGCTAAGAAAATCGAAGGCTACATCAAGTTGCAGGTGCCGGCCGGACAGGCGAACCCTTCGCCGCCGATCGGTCCCGCGCTCGGTCAGCGTGGTCTGAACATCATGGAATTCTGCAAGGCGTTCAACGCGGCGTCTCAGCAGATGGAACAGGGCATGCCGATCCCGGTGATCATCACCGCCTATTCGGACCGCTCTTTCACGTTCGAGATGAAGACCCCGCCTGCCTCCTTCTTCCTGAAGAAGGTAGCGAAAATTAAGTCCGGCTCGAAGACGCCGGGCCGCGAAAGCGCGGGCACCGTCACGATGGCGCAGTGCCGCGAAATCGCAGAGCAGAAGATGAAGGATCTCAACGCCAACGATCTCGATCAGGCGACGAAGATCATTGCCGGTTCCGCCCGTTCCATGGGCCTTCAGGTGACGGAGTAAGGCCATGGCGAAAGCAGGAAAACGCATTACGAACGCCCGTGAGGGCATCGACCGCAAGGCGACCTATTCGCTCGACGAAGCTGTGAAGCTCGTCAAGTCGAAGGCCGGCGCGAAATTCGACGAGACGGTGGAAGTGGCCATCGCGCTCGGCGTCGACCCCCGCCATGCAGACCAGATGGTCCGCGGCGTGGTGACACTGCCGAACGGGTCCGGCCGGTCCGTCCGTGTGGCGGTTTTCGCCAAGGGCGACAAGGCCGAGGCGGCGAAGGCCGCAGGCGCGGATGTCGTCGGCGCGGAAGACCTCGCCGAGGAAGTCCAGGGCGGCAAGATCGATTTCGATCGCTGCATCGCGACGCCGGACATGATGCCGCTCGTCGGCCGTCTGGGTAAGGTGCTGGGTCCGCGCGGCCTGATGCCGAACCCGAAGGTCGGCACGGTGACGCCGGATGTCGAGGAAGCCGTCAAGGCTGCCAAGGGCGGTGCCGTGGAATTCCGCGTCGAGAAGGCCGGTATCGTACATGCCGGCGTTGGCAAGGCGAGCTTCACGGAAGATCAGATTGCGGGGAACATCCGCGCGCTGGTCGATGCCGTGAACAAGGCCAAGCCGACAGGCGCCAAGGGCACGTATATCAAGCGCATCGCGATCAGCTCGACCATGGGCCCCGGGGTCAAGGTCGACACGGCGACGGCGCTGCAGCCGGCCTGAGGCCGGTAACGAGTTTCCATCCGCTGGGCTCTCGGGGCTCCGCGGATGGTTGAAACGGACGGGACGCAGGCACTCTGGCTTTACCTGATGGTGAACCGGGGTGGCTGCGCCATCGTCCGTTTACCTGTCCGAGACTGCAGGTGCCGGATCCCTCTATAGGGGTGATGGCTAAGCGCCAGGAAAGGCGGCCGGCACAGACGGGAGCTGAAACGGTTTTGAAGATCGGCATGGTCCGGTCTTCGGGATCGGTTGGAGCCCGGGACAGGCAAGTGAGCGCCGTGTGATGCGGAGGTGCGGCTTGACTGCCAAACCGAAGTGACGCGCGGCATTTGCCAAAGACGGGTAACCGTCCCCAAGCGCACAGGGGTTGTGCGCGAAGGAGAGAGCTTAAGTGGATAGAGCGGAAAAATCCGAGCTCGTAACGCACCTCAATGGCGTGTTCAGCACGACCGGCGTGGTTGTCGTTGCCCACTACACCGGCCTCACCGTGACGGAGATTACAGACCTCCGTGCACGCATGGGTGAGGTGGGGGCCTCGTTCAAGGTAACGAAGAACAGGCTCGCCAAGCTCGCTCTTGATGGCACCCCGATGGCAGGGATCTCTGATCTCTTCACGGGGCCGACGGCCATTGCCTATTCGGACGATCCGGTCGCAGCACCCAAGATTGCGGCCAAGTTCGCCAAGGAAAACCAGAAGCTGGTGATCCTGGGCGGCGCGATGGGCGAGACCGTACTGGACGCGGACGGCGTGAAGCAGCTTGCTGATATGCCGTCGCTGGATGAGCTGCGCGCCAAGATCGTGGGCATGATCAACACGCCCGCCACGCGTATTGCCGGTGTCGTTCAGGCGCCTGCCGGCCAGCTCGCACGCGTGCTGAATGCCTATGCCACCAAGGACGAAGCGGCCTGAGGCCGATCCGGTGAAATCGAAACCAACCGAATCCAAGAGAGATTGAAAAATGGCTGATCTGGAAAAGATTGTTGAAGACCTTTCGAACCTGACCGTCCTCGAGGCGGCCGAGCTTTCCAAGATGCTCGAAGAGAAGTGGGGCGTCTCCGCCGCTGCGCCGGTTGCCGTCGCAGCTGCCGGTGGTGCCGCTGCCGGTGGCGAAGCCGCTGCCGAGCAGAGCGAGTTCGACGTGATCCTGACCGATGCGGGCGACAAGAAGATCAACGTGATCAAGGAAGTCCGTGCGATCACCGGCCTTGGCCTCAAGGAAGCCAAGGACATGGTGGAAGGCGCTCCGAAGCCCATCAAGGAAGGTGTGGAAAAGGAAGAAGCCGAGAAGCTCAAGGCGCAGCTCGAAGGCGCCGGCGCCAAGGTCGAACTCAAGTAAGACCTTACGACTACGCGGTCCGGGATGGAGCTTCGGCTTCCGTCCCGGCCGACCCCTCAGCCGCCGCCCCCTGATACGGGATACAGGCGCGAGGACTACCGGAGATACCGGGAGAGAAGGGCATGAGACCGGGCGGCCCTTCTTCCGGACAAAACGCCCGGCCGCCGTTCTTACTCAGAGCGTTGCGAGGAGCACATATGACGCAGTCCTTCACGGGTCGCAAGCGAGTTCGCAAGACATTCGGCCGCATCCCCCAAGTGGCCGCCATGCCGAACCTCATCGAGGTTCAGAAGTATTCCTATGACCAGTTCCTGCAGGTAGAGGAACTGGAAGGTGGCCGCGAAGAACAGGGACTTCAGGCTGTTTTCAAGTCGGTCTTTCCGATCAGCGATTTTTCGGAAACGGCGACCCTCGAATTCGTGCGCTATGAATTCGAGCAGCCCAAATACGATGTCGAGGAATGCCAGCAGCGCGGCATGACCTTCGCGGCGCCGCTGAAGGTGACGCTTCGCCTCATCGTGTTCGAAGTCGATGAAGATACGGGTGCGAAGTCGGTCAAGGACATCAAGGAGCAGGATGTCTATATGGGCGACATGCCGTTCATGACCGAGAACGGCACTTTCGTGGTCAACGGCACGGAGCGCGTCATCGTCTCGCAGATGCATCGCAGCCCGGGCGTGTTCTTCGACCATGACAAGGGCAAGACGCATTCGAGCGGCAAGCTCCTCTTCGCTGCGCGCGTCATTCCCTATCGCGGTTCGTGGCTCGATTTCGAGTTCGACGCGAAGGACATCGTCTATGTGCGTATCGACCGTCGCCGCAAACTGCCGGTGACGACGCTTCTTTATGCGCTGGGTCTCGACTCGGAAGAAATCCTGTCGACCTTCTATAACACCGTGCCCTTCACCAAGAGCAAGGATGGCTGGCGCGTGCCGTTCGATGCGGAACGCTGGCGCGGTGCGAAGCCGGAGCGCGACCTCATCGACGCCAAGACCGGCAAGGCCGTGGTCGAGGCCGGCAAGAAGGTGACGCCGCGCCTGGCGCGCAAGCTCGCCGAAGAAGGCCTTCAGGAACTTCTCCTGCAGGACGAAGACCTGTTCGGCCGCTTCCTGGGCGAAGAAATCGTCAACACGGAAACCGGCGAAATCTATGCCGAAGCCGGTGACGAGATCACGCCGGAACTCCTCGAGCAGCTCCTTGAGGGTGGCTACAAGGAGATCACCACGCTCGACATCGACAATGTGTCGACGGGGCCGTTCATCCGCAACACGCTGGCGCTCGACAAGTGCACCAATCGTGATCAGGCGCTGATCGACATCTATCGCGTGATGCGTCCGGGCGAGCCGCCGACGCCGGAAACGGCCGAAGCGCTGTTCGGCAGCCTGTTCTTCGATTCCGAGCGCTACGACCTTTCCGCGGTCGGCCGCGTGAAGATGAACATGCGCCTGAACCTCGACGCCGAGGACACGGTGCGCGTGCTGCGCAAGGAAGACATTCTGGCGGTCATCAAGACGCTGGTCGGTCTGCGCGACGGCCGGGGCGAGATCGACGACATCGACAATCTCGGCAACCGCCGCGTGCGTTCGGTCGGCGAGCTGATGGAAAACCAGTATCGCGTCGGCCTGCTGCGTATGGAACGTGCGATCAAGGAGCGTATGTCGTCTGTCGATATCGACACCGTCATGCCGCATGACCTGATCAATGCGAAGCCCGCCGCGGCTGCCGTGCGCGAGTTCTTCGGTTCCTCGCAGCTCTCGCAGTTCATGGACCAGACGAACCCGCTGTCGGAAATTACGCATAAGCGCCGCCTTTCGGCGCTTGGCCCGGGCGGTCTCACGCGCGAACGTGCCGGCTTCGAGGTGCGCGACGTGCATCCGACGCATTACGGCCGTATCTGCCCGATCGAGACGCCGGAAGGTCCGAATATCGGTCTCATCAACTCGCTGGCGACTTTCGCGCGCGTGAACAAATACGGCTTCATCGAAAGCCCGTATCGCCGTGTGAAGGAAGGGCAGATGACCGATGAGGTTGTCTATCTCTCCGCCATGGAAGAGAGCCGCTACCGCGTTGCGCAGGCCAATATCGAGGTCAGCGACAAGGGCGAGATCCAGGGCGAACTGGTGAACTGCCGCGTCGATGGCGACTTCGAGATGGTGCCGCCGGAGCAGGTCGACCTCGTCGACGTGTCGCCCAAGCAGATCGTGTCTGTGGCCGCGGCGCTCATTCCGTTCCTGGAAAACGACGACGCCAACCGTGCTCTCATGGGCTCGAACATGCAGCGTCAGGCCGTGCCGCTCATCCGCGCCGAGGCGCCGCTTGTCGGCACCGGCATGGAAGAGGTCGTGGCGCGCGACTCCGGTGCTGCGATCAGCGCCCGTCGTGCCGGCGTCATCGACCAGGTGGATGCGGAGCGTATCGTTATCCGTGCGACCGAAGAGGTCGATCCGTCCAAGTCAGGCGTCGACATCTACAACCTGCGCAAGTTCCAGCGGTCGAACCAGAACACCTGCATCAACCAGCGTCCGCTGGTGCGTGTGGGCGATCAGGTGGCCAAGGGCGACATCATCGCCGACGGTCCGTCTACGGAGCTTGGCGATCTTGCCCTCGGCCGCAACGTGCTCGTCGCGTTCATGCCGTGGAATGGCTACAACTTCGAGGACTCCATCCTCATCTCCGAGCGCATCGTGCGCGACGACGTCTTCACTTCGATCCATATCGAGGAATTCGAAGTGATGGCGCGTGACACGAAGCTTGGCCCGGAGGAAATCACCCGCGACATTCCGAATGTGGGTGAAGAGGCGCTGAAGAACCTCGACGAGGCGGGTATCGTCTATATCGGTGCGGAAGTGCATCCGGGCGATATCCTGGTCGGCAAGATCACGCCGAAGGGCGAGAGCCCGATGACGCCGGAAGAAAAGCTTCTGCGCGCCATCTTCGGCGAGAAGGCTTCCGACGTTCGCGATACGTCGCTGCGTCTGCCGCCCGGCGTTGCCGGTACGGTGGTCGAGGTCCGGGTGTTCAACCGCCACGGCATCGACAAGGACGAGCGCGCCATGGCGATCGAGCGTGAAGAGATCGAACGCCTTGCCAAGGACCGCGACGACGAATTCGCGATCCTGGACCGTAACGTCTATGCGCGTCTGGCCGATATTCTCCTCGGCAAGCAGGCGGCGAGCGGCCCGAACGGCATCGAGGAAGGCGCCAAGATCACCCAGCAGATGCTGGACGATCTTTCCCGCGGCCAGTGGTGGCAGATCGCCCTTGGCAACGAGAAGGCGCAGGCTGAACTCGAAGCGCTGAAGAAGCAGTATGACGACGGCAAGGAACGTCTCGAAGCCCGCTTCGCCGACAAGGTGGACAAGCTTCAGCGTGGCGACGAGCTGCCGCCCGGCGTCATGAAGATGGTCAAGGTGTTCGTCGCGGTGAAGCGCAAGCTGCAGCCGGGCGACAAGATGGCCGGCCGTCACGGCAACAAGGGTGTGATCTCCAAGATCGTGCCGATGGAAGACATGCCGTATCTGGAAGACGGGACGCCGGTCGACATCGTGCTGAACCCGCTCGGCGTGCCGAGCCGCATGAATGTCGGTCAGATCCTGGAAACCCATCTGGGCTGGGCCTGCGCAGGCCTTGGCCGGAAGATCCAGACGGCGCTTCAGACCTATCAGCGTGAAGGCAAGCTCGAGGACCTCAAGTCGACCGTCAACACGATCTATGGCGATGACGAGACCGTGGCCTCGCTCGATGACGATCAGCTGATCGAAATGGCGGGCAATCTGACCAATGGCGTGCCGATGGCGACGCCGGTCTTCGACGGCGCTCACGAAGAAGACATTTGTGAGATGCTGGAGAAGGCGGGTATCGACCGCTCCGGTCAGGAACAGCTTCACGACGGACGCACGGGTGAACCGTTCGACCGCCGGGTGACGGTTGGCTACATCTATATGCTGAAGCTCCATCACCTTGTGGACGACAAGATCCATGCCCGTTCCATCGGCCCGTACAGCCTGGTGACCCAGCAGCCGCTGGGCGGCAAGGCCCAGTTCGGCGGACAGCGCTTCGGCGAAATGGAAGTGTGGGCGCTCGAGGCTTACGGCGCGGCCTATACGCTGCAGGAAATGCTGACTGTGAAGTCGGACGACGTGGCGGGCCGTACCAAGGTCTATGAGGCAATCGTGCGCGGTGACGACACGTTCGAAGCCGGTATTCCGGAGAGCTTCAATGTGCTCGTGAAGGAAATGCGTTCGCTTGGCCTCAATGTGGAGCTTGCCGCCTCGCAGGCAAGCTGACGATCAGGACGAAAGGCGGTGCGCCCAAGGCGGGCGCGCCGTCATCCTCCCGCGAAAGCGCGGAAGGGAATATGGGTATCGAAATACGGGGTAGGCGGAAGGAAGGCCCCACCATCCGCGAAAATCACCCCCGTTGGCCTGGCGGCCAAAGCTCAGGAGACGTCTCATGAACCAAGAGGTCATGAACATTTTCAATCCGACGGCGCCCACGCAGACCTTCGACCAGCTGAAGATCTCTATCGCGAGCCCTGAACGGATCCTGTCCTGGTCTTTCGGTGAGATCAAAAAACCCGAGACGATCAACTACCGTACGTTCAAGCCCGAGCGGGACGGCCTCTTCTGCGCGCGCATCTTCGGTCCGATCAAGGACTATGAGTGCCTGTGCGGCAAGTACAAGAGGATGAAGTACAAGGGCATCATCTGCGAAAAGTGCGGCGTGGAAGTGACGCTCTCGAAGGTCCGCCGCGAGCGGATGGGCCATATCGAGCTTGCCGCTCCCGTTGCGCATATCTGGTTCCTGAAGTCGCTGCCGAGCCGTATCGGCCTGCTTCTCGACATGACGCTGAAGGATCTGGAACGGGTTCTCTATTTCGAGAACTACATCGTTCTGGAGCCGGGCCTCACGCCGCTCAAGGAGCGTCAGCTCCTGACGGAAGAGGAGTATATGGATGCGCAGGAACAGTATGGCGAAGACAGCTTCACGGCTGCCATCGGCGCGGAAGCGATCCGCGAGATCCTGATCGGTCTCGACCTTGAGAAGACCGCGGCGGATCTGCGCGTCGAGATCGCCGAGGCGACGACCGAACTGAAGCCGAAGAAGCTTGCCAAGCGCCTGAAGATCATCGAGGCCTTCATCGAGTCCGGCAATCGTCCCGAGTGGATGATCATGACGGTCGTTCCGGTCATTCCGCCGGAACTGCGTCCGCTGGTGCCGCTGGATGGCGGTCGCTTCGCGACGTCGGATCTCAACGATCTCTATCGCCGCGTCATCAACCGTAACAACCGTCTGAAGCGGCTGATGGAGTTGCGCGCGCCGGATATCATCATCCGTAACGAAAAGCGCATGCTTCAGGAATCCGTCGATGCGCTGTTCGACAATGGCCGCCGCGGTCGCGTCATCACGGGCGCCAACAAGCGTCCGCTGAAGTCGCTCGCCGACATGCTCAAGGGCAAGCAGGGCCGTTTCCGCCAGAACCTGCTCGGCAAGCGCGTGGACTATTCCGGCCGTTCGGTGATCGTGGTGGGGCCGGAGCTGAAGCTCCATCAGTGCGGCCTGCCCAAGAAGATGGCGCTCGAGCTCTTCAAGCCCTTCATCTATTCGCGCCTGGAGGCCAAGGGCCTGTCGGCGACGGTGAAGCAGGCCAAGAAGCTTGTGGAAAAGGAGCGTCCGGAAGTCTGGGATATCCTCGAAGAGGTGATCCGCGAACATCCCGTTCTGCTCAACCGTGCGCCGACGCTTCACCGTCTCGGTATTCAGGCGTTCGAGCCGACACTCATCGAAGGCAAGGCGATCCAGCTTCATCCGCTGGTCTGCGCGGCGTTCAATGCCGACTTCGACGGCGACCAGATGGCCGTTCACGTGCCGCTGTCGCTCGAAGCCCAGCTTGAAGCCCGCGTGCTGATGATGTCGACGAACAACATCCTGCATCCGGCCAATGGTCAGCCGATCATCGTGCCGTCGCAGGATATCGTTCTCGGCCTCTATTACGTGACGCAGCAGAAAGAGAACGAGCCGGGCGAGGGCATGGTCTTCGGTTCCCTGTCCGAAATCGAGTATGCGCTGGAAAACAAGGTCGTTACGCTGCACGCCAAGGTGAAGGCGCGCCGCCAGACCAAGAACGCAGACGGCGAGCTTGTCTGGGAAGTCGTGGACACGACCCCGGGCCGCATGATGGTGGGCGAACGCCTGCCCAAGCACCCGAACGTGCCGTTCGATCTCGTGAACCGTCTGCTCACGAAGAAAGACATCTCCAACATGATCGATGTGGTCTACCGCCACACCGGCCAGAAGGAGACGGTCATCTTCTGCGACCAGATCATGGCGCTCGGTTTCCGCCAGGCCTTCAAGGCAGGCATTTCCTTCGGCAAGGATGACATGGTCATTCCTGAAGAGAAGGAAGCGCTGGTCGAGGAGACCAAGAAGCTCGCGACCGAATATGAGCAGCAGTATATCGACGGCCTCATCACGCAGGGCGAGAAGTACAACAAGGTGGTCGATGCCTGGGCCAAGTGCACCGACCGCGTCGCCGATGTGATGATGCAGAAGATCTCCGCCGTTCAGGTCGACGAGGAGACCAAGCGCGAAAAGCCCATCAACTCGATCTACATGATGGCTCACTCCGGTGCGCGTGGTTCGCCCGCCCAGATGAAGCAGCTTGCCGGTATGCGTGGCCTGATGGCCAAGCCGTCGGGCGAAATCATCGAGACGCCGATCATCTCGAACTTCAAGGAAGGCCTCACCGTTCTCGAGTACTTCAACTCGACCCATGGTGCGCGTAAGGGCCTTGCCGATACCGCGCTCAAGACGGCGAACTCGGGTTACCTGACCCGCCGTCTGGTGGACGTGGCGCAGGACTCCATCATCACCGAGGAGGATTGCGGCACGGATGCGGGCATCACGGTTCAGGCCGTGATCGAGTCCGGCGACGTGATCGTTTCGCTGGGCGCGCGCGTCCTTGGCCGTACCACGGCCGACGAAGTTGCGAACCCGGCGACGGGCGAAGTGATCGTGCCGAAGAACCACCTCATCGAAGAAGCCGATGTGGACCGGATCGAGGAAGCCAATATCCAGTCGATCCGCATTCGTTCGGTTCTGACCTGCGAAACCCGTGGCGGCGTTTGCGGTGCCTGTTACGGCCGCGACCTTGCACGCGGTACGCCGGTCAATATGGGCGAGGCGGTCGGCGTGATCGCGGCCCAGTCGATCGGCGAGCCGGGCACGCAGCTCACCATGCGTACCTTCCATATCGGCGGTACGGCGCAGGTGGCCGACAACTCCTATGTGGAGTCCAACCATGAAGGTACGGTGCGCATTGCGAACCGGAACATCGTGACGGACTCTTCCGGTCAGCTCGTGGTCATGGGCCGCAACGTGCAGGTGCAGGTGATCGACGAGCACGGGACGGAACGGGCCGCGCACAAGCTGGTCTATGGTTCGCGCCTGCGCGTGGACGATGGCGATAAGGTCGAGCGCGGTCAGCGCATTGCGGAATGGGATCCCTACACCATGCCGCTGCTGACCGAAGTCGATGGCACGATCGGGTTCGAAGACCTCATCGAGGGCGTTTCGATCCGCGAAGTGGCGGACGAGGCGACGGGCATTTCGAGCCGCGTCGTGGTCGACTGGCGTGCCGCGCCGAAGGGCAACGAGCTTCGCCCGGCCATGGTCATTCGCGATGAGAATGGCGAAATCCGCACGCTGGCCAACGGCAATGAAGCCCGTTACCTGCTTTCGGTGGATGCCATTCTGTCGGTCGAAAACGGGTCGAAGATCCATGCCGGCGACGTGCTGGCGCGTATCCCGACCGAAGGCGCCAAGACGCGCGACATCACGGGCGGTCTGCCGCGCGTGGCGGAGCTCTTCGAAGCGCGCCGTCCGAAGGATCATGCGATCATTTCGGAGGTCACGGGCCGCGTCGAGTTCGGCAAGGACTACAAGAACAAGCGTCGCATCATCGTGCATCCGTCCGACGAGAGCATGGAGCCTGTCGAGTATCTGATCCCGAAGGGCAAGCATATTGCCATTCAGGAAGGCGACATCATCGAAAAGGGCGAGTTCATCCTGGACGGCCATCCGGCCCCGCATGACATCCTGGCGATTTCGGGTGTCGAGGAGCTGGCGGCCTATCTGGTGAACGAGATCCAGGACGTCTACCGCCTGCAGGGCGTGGGCATCAACGACAAGCACATCGAAGTGATTGTCCGTAACATGCTCCAGAAGGTGGAAGTCACGGATCCGGGCGAGTCCAGCACGCTGTCCGGCGAGCAGATGGACCGCATCGAGTTCGATCAGATGAACGAACGTCTCGAGGCGGAGGGCAAGAAGCCGGCAACGGCAAGCCCGGTGCTGCTTGGCATCACCAAGGCCAGCCTGCAGACGCGCTCCTTCATCTCGGCCGCCTCCTTCCAGGAGACGACCCGGGTGCTCACCGAAGCCGCGGTCGCCGGCAAGGCGGACGAGCTGATGGGCCTGAAGGAAAACGTCATCGTGGGCCGTCTCATCCCGGCGGGTACGGGCGGTATGCTTCAGCGCCTGCGGGGCGAGGCCGGCAAACGCGATGCCGAGCTTCTCGAAGCCCAGGGCGAGGAAGAGATCGTGGCGAGCGAACTCTCTCCGGAGCCTGCGGGCGAAGAAGAAGCGATCTAAGGCGTTTCTTGACGATTGAGGAAGCGGGCTGCGCGGGAATCCCGCGCAGCCCGTTTTCGTTCAGGAGGAGATTTCAGGGATGTTCGTGAAGACCTTCCGGTCGCTTCTGGCGGCTTGCATCGTTCTGCCGCTCATGGCGGTTGCGGCGTCGGCCCGGCCGCTCGACAAGACCGAGCTCGATGCCTTGCGGACCGAATATGTCCTTGCCAATGCGGAGTTCACCTTGCTGCATGAGTTCGGTCATGCGGCGTTCGATGCCTTCGATGTGCCGCTCTTCAGCCGGGAGGAGGAGGCCGCCGATACGGTTGCGACCGTGCTCATGATCCTCAACTATGACGTGCAGAGCGGTCCTGCCGGTGTGGACCGGCTGCTGATGGTTTCGGCTGAGTGGTATCAGGAGTGGGAAGCCAGAGGGCGGGTGACGGAGCTGAAGCCCTATTGGGACGAACACCCGCTATCCATCGTGAGGTTCTACAACATCAACTGCCTTGCCATGGGGTCGAACGAGGATTTGCTGTCCCTCTCGCTCGATACAAAGCTGTTGCCTGTGGAGCGGGGCTGGTTCTGCGATCAGGAGTTCGCCCGGGCCAAGCACGCGGTGGAGTGGCTGTACCGCCAGTACAGGCGCGCTCCGGAGGTGTCGAAGGGGCGTGGCGCGCGAACGCCCATGCTGTCGGTTCACTACGATAAGCCGGTCGGCGAGGATAACCGGCGCGTTTACGAAATCCTGAGGCAGAGCCGTATTTTCGCGCGCATCGCGGGGCGGCTCGACCAGGTGATGGACTGGCCGTTCCCGGTCAAGGTATCCGTCACGAATTGCGGCGGGAGCCCGGATGCGTTCTACAAGTCGCAGGTCCATACCATCTTCGTCTGCCTCGACCTTCTGGCGGATTTCGGACGGCTGGCCGACCGGCGGGCGGCGGAGGGATTCGCGGATCTGTGTGCGAATCCCCTCATCTCGAATGTCATGGGGCGCCGTTTGGGCTGCGAATCCGGCGCGCGGCCAGACGATTCTCCCGGAAAATGACCGCCAAGCGGCCGCCGGATACAAGGTTGAGGCGGATTTATTGCCTCTCAGGCGCATCTCGGAGCGATATTTTCCCGTTTTTGTCCTCAAGGCGGCCTGGACGGCAGAAATCTGGGCATTTCGTTAAGGTTGGGGTTGACGGGGGCAGGGGCCGGAAGTAACTTCCGCGCACTTTCGCTTCAGGTAGTAGAGCACTGGGCCCGAAGGCAGCCGCAACAGGCGCCGTCTCAAGGCCGATCTAGACACTGAGGCCGGTAAACCGAATACGAGGAATGGCGCATGATCCCGGGTTCCGGGGTCCTCTGCATTCTGGGCACAGGGCCGATAGGGTCTTGTGTTCCGCAGCGCGCTCAGCCCATTTCGATATGAAACGGGGCTGTGCGACGTTTTTGTTTTGGACAATTAAGGTCGACAGGCGAAAAGACGAATGCCCACAGTCAACCAGCTAATCCGCAATCCGCGCAAGCCGCAGGTGAAGCGGAACAAAGTACCGGCGATGCAGGCCTGCCCGCAGAAGCGAGGCGTGTGCACGCGCGTTTATACGACGACCCCGAAGAAGCCGAACTCGGCCCTTCGTAAGGTTGCTCGTATTCGCCTGACCAACGGTTACGAAGTGACCGGCTATATCCCGGGCGAGGGCCACAATCTCCAGGAACATTCCGTGGTGATGATCCGTGGCGGCCGCGTGAAGGACTTGCCGGGCGTTCGCTACCACATCATCCGTGGCGTGCTCGATACGCAGGGTGTCAAAGATCGCCGCCAGCGCCGTTCGAAGTATGGCGCGAAGCGTCCGAAGTAAGAGGATCTAGAGATGTCTCGTCGCCATCGCGCAGAAAAGCGGGAAGTCATTCCGGACGCCAAATACGGCGACCTGGTTCTCGCCAAGTTCATGAACAGCCTGATGTATGACGGCAAGAAGTCCGTCACCGAACGCATCATCTACGGGGCGTTCGACAAGATGCAGGACAAGGCCGGCGTCGACCCGCTTCGCACTTTCCATGAAGCGCTCGAAAATGTGATGCCCGCCATCGAAGTGCGCTCCCGCCGTGTGGGCGGTGCGACCTATCAGGTCCCGGTCGAGGTTCGTCCGGAGCGCCGTCGTGCGCTGGCGATCCGTTGGGTTATCACCGCGGCCCGGGCACGTAACGAAACGACCATGGTTGACCGCCTGTCGGGCGAACTGCTCGATGCGGCCAACAATCGAGGCGCTGCGGTGAAGAAGCGTGAAGACACGCACCGCATGGCGGAAGCCAACCGCGCCTTCTCGCACTATCGCTGGTAATCAAAGGGTCCTGACGGGATCCTAGTCGCTGAGGCTGCTGCTATGACGCGTACACATAAAATCGAGGATTATCGGAACTTCGGCATCATGGCCCATATCGATGCGGGCAAGACGACGACGACCGAGCGTATCCTTTTCTACACCGGCCGCAGCCACAAGATCGGCGAAGTGCATGATGGCGCGGCGACGATGGACTGGATGGAGCAGGAGCAGGAGCGTGGCATCACGATCACGTCCGCTGCGACGACCTGCTTCTGGAACGACAAGCGTCTGAACATCATCGACACGCCCGGTCACGTGGACTTCACCATTGAGGTGGAGCGCAGTCTTCGTGTGCTGGACGGCGCGGTGGCGCTGCTCGACGCCAATGCCGGCGTGGAACCGCAGACCGAAACCGTGTGGCGCCAGGCCGACAAGTATCACGTGCCGCGCATGTTCTTCGTGAACAAGATGGACAAGACCGGCGCCGATTTCTATCGCTGCGTCGACATGATGAAGACCCGCCTGGGTGCGAAACCGGTATGCATGCAGCTTCCGGTCGGCGCCGAAAGCGACTTCCGCGGCGTGATCGACCTTCTTCACATGAAGGCGATCATCTGGGACGAAGAAGGCCTTGGCGCCGAGTACCATGAAGAAGAAATTCCGGCCGACCTCGCCGACAGGGCGCAGGAATATCGCGACTACCTGATCGAGAATGCCGTCGAGCAGGACGAGGCCGCGATGGAGGCCTATCTCGAAGGCAACGAGCCCGACATCGATACGATCAAGAAGCTGATCCGCAAGGGCACGATCGCGAACGAATTCGTTCCGGTTCTCTGCGGTACGGCGTTCAAGAACAAGGGTGTGCAGCCCCTGCTCGACGCGGTGGTGGATTACCTCCCGAGCCCGGTCGAAGTGGCGGCGATCAAAGGCATCGACCCGAAGACCGATGGCGAAATCATCCGCAAGTCGAGCGACGAAGAGCCGCTTTCGCTGCTGGCCTTCAAGATCGCGAACGACCCCTTCGTCGGTTCGCTGACTTTCTGCCGCATTTACTCGGGCGTGCTCGAGAAGGGTGTTTCCCTGCTCAACACGGTCAAGGACAAGCGCGAGCGCGTCGGTCGTATGATGCAGATGCATTCCAACAGCCGTGAAGACATCACGGTGGCCTATGCCGGTGACATCGTTGCCATTGCGGGCCTGAAGGAAACGACCACGGGCGACACGCTTTGCGACGCGCTGAAGCCGGTCATTCTGGAGCGCATGGAATTCCCCGACCCCGTGATCGAGATCGCGGTCGAGCCGAAATCCAAGGCGGACCAGGAAAAGATGGGCCTGGCGCTGCAGCGTCTCGCGGCCGAGGATCCGTCCTTCCGCGTGAAGTCTGACGAAGAATCCGGTCAGACGATCATCGCTGGCATGGGCGAGCTTCATCTCGACATCATCGTCGATCGCATGAAGCGCGAGTTCAAGGTCGAGGCGAATATCGGTGCGCCGCAGGTGGCGTATCGCGAAACGATCACGCAGCTTGCTGAAATCGACTACACGCATAAGAAGCAGACCGGCGGTTCCGGTCAGTTCGCCCGCGTGAAGCTCGTTTTCGAACCGACGGAGCAGGGCGAAGGCTTTGTCTTCGAAAGCAAGATCGTCGGTGGTTCCGTGCCGCGCGAATATATTCCGGGTGTTCAGAAGGGCATCGAGAGCGTCAAGGACAGCGGTCCGCTGGCCGGCTTCCCGATGATCGACTTCAAGGCCACCCTGATCGACGGCGCCTACCACGATGTGGACTCCAGCGTGATGGCCTTCGAAATCGCGGCACGTGCCGCGTTCCGTGAGGCCGCACCGAAAGCCGGTGTGAAGCTCCTCGAGCCTGTGATGGCCGTCGAGGTGGTGACGCCGGAGGAATACATGGGTGACGTCATCGGCGACCTGAACAGCCGCCGTGGACAGATCCAGGGTACGGAGCAGCGGGGCATTGCCCAGGTGATCCACGCCATGGTGCCGCTTGCGAACATGTTCGGTTATGTGGGCACGCTGCGCTCGATGAGCCAGGGTCGCGCCCAGTACACCATGCAGTTCGATCACTATGAGCAGGTGCCGCAGGCGGTGTCCGACGAAGTCCGGGCGAAGCTCGCCTGATCCCGTTAAACGAAGTCAGTTCCAGAAGGATGGAGCGCCGAAATGGCTAAAGAGAAATTTGCGCGCAACAAGCCGCACTGCAATATCGGAACGATTGGTCATGTTGACCACGGAAAGACGACGCTGACGGCGGCGATCACG
>NZ_NYVD01000003.1 GCF_002684405.1 Parvibaculum sp.
CCGACGAAAAAGCCGTTATTGAGGATATTGCGATGGGACAGCGTCGCGCCCTTGGGCAGGCCCGTCGTGCCGCTCGTGAACTGGATGTTGATCGCATCGCCGCAATCGAGCGTCCCGCCGATTTCCGCGAGGGCTTTTCTCTCCGCACCGCCCGCGAGCCCGGCCACATCATCGAACTGCCGCCAGCCCGGACGCGCGGCACCGCCGATCTGGATGACATGTTTCAGATAGGGCAGTTTCGTCGCGTCGAGCGGACCATCCGAAACCGCGATCTCAGGCGCAAGTGTTTCGACCATTGCCGCATATTCGCTGGTCTTGAAACGCTCCGGCGTGACGAGCGCGGAGACCCCCACCTTGTTCAACGTGTATTCGAGTTCCGAGAGCCGGTAGGCCGGGTTGATATTGACGAGGACGATGCCCGCCTTTGCGGTCGCAAATTGCGTCAGCGCCCATTCCGCATTGTTGGGCGACCAGATGCCGAGCCGGTCGCCCGGCTTCAGGCCCAGCGCCAGCAGGCCCGCCGCGAGTGCGTCCGCCCTCTCGTTCAGCTCGGCATAGGTCCAGCGGATATTCTGGTGAACCGAGACGACAGCTTCGCGCTCGCCCCATTCGCGCGCAGCGGCTTCAAGCGCCGCGCCAATGGTTTTCTCGCTCAAGGGCGGCGTCTCCGCACCTTTCACATATGACAGCTGCTCTACCGCCGTGCCCATGACTTTCCTCCTCCTGGATAGCGCGTCTCCCGCGCGCTTTCCGTAAAGGAAACCTCATCCCGCACACGAAATCAAAGGAAAGCGGAGCGCTACACCGGCACGAGCGTCACCAGCGTCTGGCCCGCCTGCACCATCTTGCCGGGCGCGCAATGGATTTCATGGACGCGGGCGGCCTCGGGCGCCTTCACCTCGATTTCCATTTTCATGGATTCGAGGATAACGAGCGGCTGGCCTGCCTCCACTTCGTCGCCTTCCTTCACTTCCACCGACCAGACATTGCCGGGCACGCCCGCATCGACGAGCTTGCCGCCCTCGGGCACGTCGATGGCGCCTTCTTCCACCGGCGCGTCGGGCTCCATCTCGCTCATGGCGAGGCCCTGTTCTTCCCAGCGCTGGCGCTCTTCCTCGAAGGCGCGGCGCTGTTTCGTGCGGAAGGCCTCGATGCTTTCCGCATTCTCCTGAAGGAAAGCCATATTGTCGGCAAGGCGGAACGTGCCGTCCTCCACCTTCACCTCGAACTCGCCATGGAGGAAGGCTTCGCGCGCTTCCAGCAATTCATCGGCGGAGACGGGATAGAATTTCAGCCGGTCGAAGAAGCGCAGCAGCCACGGCTTTTCCGGCTCGAAGTTTTTCGTTGTGTGCCAGCGGTTCCACATCTGCACCGTGCGGCCGACAAGCTGGTAGCCGCCCGGTCCCTCCATGCCGTAGACACAGAGATAGGCGCCGCCGATACCGACCGCGTTTTCCGGCGTCCATGTGCGGGCGGGATTGTATTTCGTCGTCACGAGACGGTGGCGCGGATCNAGCGGGGTCGCCACCGGCGCGCCGAGATAAACATCGCCCAGCCCCATCACCATATAGTCGGCGTCGAACAGGATGCTCTTCACATCCTCGATGCTGTCGAGGCCGTTGATGCGGCGGATGAATTCGATATTGGACGGGCACCAGGGCGCATCGGGCCGCACCAGTGTTGCGTATTTGCGCACCGCCTCCTGCGCCGCCTCATCGTCCCAGGAAAGCGGCAGATACACCGTGCGGCTCGGCACTTCCATATCGGCTGCCGACGGCATGGCGCGCTCTGCCTCTTCCAGTATCTCCATGAGGNGTGGAAGCGGTAGCATNTCCGGGTCGTAATGGATCTGCAGCGAGCGGATGCCCGGCGTCATTTCGATGATGCCGGGAAGCCGCTTCTCCCGCAGCGTGACCATCATCGCATGCGCTCGGAAGCGCAGCGCGAAGTCGAGCACGATGGGGCCGTATTCGATCAGCAGGTAATCGTCGCCCGCCCGGCGATAGGTGACTTCCGTTTCGAGATCGGTGATGCGGCCCAGAACGGCTTTTTCCACCGTGCCGGAGGGGAAGACCGCCGGGGTGTTTTCGCGCGGGCGGGCGAGGTTCGCCACCCATTCCTCCTCCGTCTCGCGCAGGCTTTGCGCCTCTTCATCGCCGATACGACGGAAGCGCACCTTGTCGCCCGGCTTCAACTGACCGAGCTTCCAGAGTTCGGCTTTGGCGAGCGTCGCCGGGCAGACGAAGCCGCCAAGGCTCGGCCCGTCCGGCCCCAGAATGATGGGCATGTCGCCGGTGAAGTCGATCGTGCCGACGGCATAGGCGTTGTCGTGAATATTCGAGGGGTGAAGCCCCGCCTCGCCGCCGTCCTTTCGCGCCCATTTCGGCTTCGGGCCGATCAGGCGAACGCCCGTGCGCGCGGAGTTGTAGTGCACCTCATAGGCGGTCGTGAACAGCGTCTCGATATCCTCATCGAGGAAAAAGTCCGGCGCACCATGAGGCCCGTATAGCGCGGCGATTTCCCATTCGGTCGCGAGAGCCGGGCGATCCGCTTCCGGCATCGGGTCGGTGGCGGCAGCCGTGACAGCGCCCTCGCGGCGGATGCGCAGCACATCGCCGGTCTTCAGCGCGCCGGGCGCGTGACCGCCGAACTGGCCCAATGTGAAGGCGGACCGCGAGCCCAGATATTCCGGCACGTCGAAGCCGTTGCGGATCGCCAGATAGCCGCGTTGCCCGGCGCCCTTTACCTGAGCAAGGGTGAGCGTCTGGCCGCGCTTCACTTCCACCGCCTGCCAGAACGGCACCGGCTCGCCATCGAGCCTTGCGTCCATATCCGCGCCGGTCAGCGCGATCACCGCATCGTTGCGGAAGGCGAGCGTCGGCCCCATCAGCGTCATTTCGAGCGCGGGGGCGTCTTCCGCGTTGCCGACCAGCCGGTTCGCCAGACGATGGGAGAGCGGGTCCATCGGCCCCGATGGCGGCACGCCGACATCCCAATAGCCGATGCGGCCCGGATAGTCCTGAATACTGGAAAGCGCGCCGGGCGAGACGACATCGATGGCCGCGCTCTCGCCCGCAAAGCCCGCCAGTGTGGAGGTCAGCATCTCCCCGTTCAGGAAGGTTTTGCCCCGTGCGATCTGGCGCAGATAGTCGAGATTGGTTTCGATGCCATAGACCGAAGAGGCGTCCAGCGCCTCGGCGAGTTTCGCCGCGGTTTCCTCGCGCGTTGCGCCCTTGACGATGATCTTGGCGAGCATCGGGTCGTAGAAGGGCGAGACCTCGGTGCCGGTCGCAATCCAGCCGTCGACGCGAATGTCTTGCGGGAAGTTCACTTCGGTCAGCAGGCCCGAAGAGGGCTGAAAATTCTTACCCGGATCTTCGGCATAGAGGCGTACCTCGATAGAGTGCCCTTGCGGCGCACGGGTGTAATTGTCCAGATTGTCGAGATCGCCCGCCGCCTGCCGGACCATCAGCTCCACGAGATCGAGGCCCGTCACTTCTTCCGTCACCGGATGCTCCACCTGAAGGCGGGTATTCACTTCCAGGAAATAGAAGCGGTGCTCGGCCGCGTCGAAAATGAACTCGACCGTCCCGGCACTCGCATAGCCGACACTTTCGCCGAGGCGAACCGCCGCCTCGTGCAATTCTTTTCGCATCGCGTCGGGCAGGTTCGGCGCAGGGGTTTCTTCCAGCACTTTCTGGTTGCGGCGCTGCGCGGAGCAGTCGCGCTCGCCCAGCGCGATGACCTTGCCCTTGCCGTCGCCGAAAATCTGCACCTCGATGTGGCGGGCCTGCGCCACGAATTTCTCCACGAAGAGACCGGCGTCGGAGAAATTCGCCTGCGCCAGCCGCTTTACCGTTTCATACAGACGGGGCAGATCCTCTTCGGCATTGCAAAGCTGGAGCCCGATGCCGCCGCCCCCCGCCGTGCTTTTCAGCATGACGGGATAGCCGATGCGGACGGCATGGGCGCGGGCCTCGTCGAGGTCGTGCACGAGCGGGGAGCCCGGCAGCAAAGGCACGCCGCTCTCCTCGCTCAGATCGCGCGCCGTATGCTTCAACGCAAAGGCACGCATATGTTCCGGGTGAGGCCCGATAAAGGCGACGCCTTCCTTGTAGAGACGCTCCACGAAGTCGGGGTTCTCGCTCAGGAAACCATAGCCGGGATGGACGGCTTCCGCGCCCGTCCGGCGAATGGCTTCGAGGATCGCCTCGACATCGAGATAGCTTTCCGAAACCGGCGCCGGCCCCACGCGCACCGCCTCATCGGCAAGCTGCACATGGGGAGCGAAGCGGTCGGCGTCGGAATAGATCGCCACGGAACCCACGCCCATCCGCTTCAATGTGCGAATGACACGACAGGCGATTTCGCCGCGATTGGCGATCAGTACTTTCTTGAACATGAACGTCTCCGTCAGGCCTCATTCTACCGGGCTTGGAAGGATCTCAGGCCTTCCACACCAGCGTGCGCACGGGCGTCGGTTTGAAGCCGTTGCAGGGGTTGTTCACCTGCGGGCAGTTGGAGATGAAGACGAGAATGTCCATCTCCGCGCGCAGCTCCACATAGTCGCCGGGCTTCGACACGCCATCGACAATGGCGAGCGTTCCGTCCGGCTCCACCGGCACGTTCATGAAGAAATTGATGTTGCTGACGAGATCGCGCTTCGTCATGCCGTGTTTCGACAGCTCCATGACAAAATTGTCGCGGCAGCTATGCATGTATTTCTTGTCATGGCCGAAACGCACGGTATTCGACTCTGCGCTGCAGGCTCCGGCGGAGGTGTCGTGGCCGCCCGCCGTGTCGGCAAGCATGGTGGCCATCAGATTGCCTTCGCTCGAATAGATTTCGGTGCCTGCCGTGACATAGGGAGAGCCCTGCATGCGGGCGGTGTCCTGTGCGCTGTAGCGCTCGGAATGGTCATGCGCGTTGTAGAAGAGCGTGTCGACGGCCTGCTGGCCCTCCAGATCGACAATGCGCAATACCTGCCCCTTGGGCAGCATGTAGGACCAGGGCCGTGTGGCGGGAACGGTGAAGTCGTAGATCGCCTCGGCGGGATCGCGTTCAATGTTCTGCATGGGATTATCCTCGCCTCAACGGAACAGGGGGTCTGTGTTTTCGAAACCGCGAATGGCTTCCTCGGTCGCCGTGCGGCAGAAATCGTCCGCGGCGGGCGGCGGGGATTGCCAGACCGTGAGGTCGACGGGCTGGGGATCGTATTCGCCGGGTGCCAGCGGATGCGGGCAGTTGGAGACGAACACCAGAAGGTCCATCTCCGCGCGCAGATCCACATAGTCCCCCTTCGATGCACCATCGCCTTCCCAGACGAAGCGGCCTTCCGGATCGACGGCGACGGGTGCGAACAGCGTCAGGCAGGGCGGGACATCGGCCTTGCTCAACCCGTGCTTGGCGGCCAGCAGGATGAAATTGCCGCGCGTGGAGCGCAGCGTGGCGTCGCCGTATTTCTTCTCGTTGCTGAGGGGCGTGGACCCGCCCGCCAATGCATCGTTGCGTCCGAAAGTGTCGTCGGTGATCGACGCCAGCACGCGGCCCATATCGGAAAAGAGCACGCGGCCGCGCTGGAGCGCCGCGCTCCACTGGATCTTCACCGTGTCGCCTGCGTTGAAGCGTTCGGTCGGGTCGGCGGCGTTATAAAGCAGCACGGAGACGCCGGCGGTCGGCCCGGTCGCCGAAATGCGCAGGGTCTCACCACGCGGGATGCGGCGCGACCAGCCCCAGCTTCCCGGCAGCGCCTCGCGCCAGAGAATATCGTTTTCGGGAATGTCGCGGGGATTGCCCGGCGCTTCGCTGATGTCTCGGCGTTTTGCGCGCCCCTGCGCGAAGAGTGCGTCGTAGCGCGCCTTTTCTTCGGCGCGGGCGTCGTCAGCACTTTGTGCCATCTCTCCATCTCCTTACACCATGCCGGCATGTGAACCGGCGCCCGGCCGTCCGGGCAAAAATCCGGCAAGGCCGGAAGAGGTCGCGGGCAGGTCGTCCTGCCGGCGATGGTGCCGCCGCATGAAGTCTGGAGGATCGGCTATACACGGCGGCCTGCAATGCCAATCCTCGCATCGCATCCGTCTCCCGGGCTTTTGTCCCGCCGTGTACCTGACCGCTGTTGACCGGTCAGGGTGTAGCTCTCGGACCAGACACCGCATCGGTCGTGAAACCGATTTGCGGCCGGAACCCTAGCCACTGCCTTTCTTCAGTGTCGCAAACCCCGTGCCATGGATAAAGGGGCATAACCCCTGGCTTGCCGGGTTTTTTAGCGCCCGAAGACGCTCAATATCTGTCCTTTTGCCTAAAATTTCACCAGTCTGCCGTTTTCATCTCCAATCAGTCGCCGCTGAAGGGATGAAGCGGCGGAATGACCGCGGCCATGAGCTGTATCTTGCCGGCGATGACGCCGCGCTTGGTGACCATCTCGTCGGCGATTGCCTGGAGCTTTCGCGCCGGGCCCTGTACCAGCACGACTTCCATGGTCTGGTTATGCGCCAGATGGATATGGAGAGAGCTGATGCATTCATCGATATAGCGATATTGCAGATCGGCGAGCTGCTTCTGAAGCCCGTTGGCCGTGTTGTCATAGTAGACGGTGATGATGCCGACCATCACCTCGTCGCCGCGCTCGCGCTTATGCTCCACCAGAAACTGGTGGAGCATGTCGTTGATCGCCTGAGACCGGCTCTGAAACCCCCGATCCTCCACCATCTGGTCGAGTTCGGTCAGCAATTCCTCCGGCAGGGAAATGCTGATGCGGCTTACGGGCCTGCTGTCGATAGTCCGCGCACCATTTCCATTGTTTGGGCCGTCGCCTACGCCGTTCCCGGACATTTTTTATCCTTCAGAAAAGATGGCTGTAGCGTTCCACTTCCCACTCGCTGACCGAGAGATGGTAGGCCTGCCATTCTTCGGTTTTGTACTTCACGAACTCATCGCGAAGCCCGCTGCCCAGCGCCGTTTCGGTGATCGGGTCGGCCTGGAAGCAGGCGATCGCCTCCTGCAGGTTCTGCGGCAGGAACTGGATGCCGCGCGCCGCACGCTCCGACTCGGAAATCGTGTAGAGATTATCCTCGTTCGGATCGCCCGGGTCGATCCCTTCGCGAATGCCTTCAAGACCGGCGGCAAGCGCCAGCGTGGCGGCAAGGTAGGGGTTCACGGCGCCGTCGGCATTGCGCGACTCGCAGCGCCCGCCGCCCGACGGCACGCGCACGGAATTCGTGCGGTTGTTGGAGCCGTATGAGTTGAAAACGGGTGCCCAGGTAAAATAGCTCATGGCTCCCTGACGCACGAGGCGCTTGTAGCTGTTGACCGTCGGCGCGAAGGCGGCGCAGAGCGCGTGCCCGTGTTTCAGGATGCCGCCGATGAACTGATAGCCGGTTTCGGTGAGGCCCAGCCCGCGCGGATCGTCTTTCGGATCGCAAGCGAAGACATTGCCGCCGGTCTTCAGATCGTAGAGCGACATGTTGAAATGCGCGCCATTGCCCGTCTTGTCGGCGAAGGGCTTGGGCATCATGGTCGCAAGCAGGCCTTCCTGCTTGGCGAACTCCTTTGCCATGTAGCGGAAGAAGACGAGCCGGTCGCACATGGTGAGCGCGTCCGCATAGGCAAAGTCGAACTCGTACTGGCCGTTCGCGTCTTCATGGTCGAAGGAATAGAGATCCCAGCCCAGGTCGTTGATGCAGGTCGCGACCTTATCGAGCCAGTTGAACTGGTCCATGAAGCCCTCGACGCTGTAGCAGGGCTTGGTCAGTTTGTCGTTCGGGTTCGGCACGGCGAGCGACCCGTCCTCATTCTGCTCCAGGACGAAGATTTCGCATTCGATGCCGAGATTGAAGCCGAAGCCCATTTCGGCTGCCTGCGCCAGCATGTTCTTCAGCGCGACGCGGGTATTCAACGGATAGGGGTTGCCCTGAAAACCATTATCGGCGGGCATCCAGGCGACCGAGGGTTCCCAGGGAAGCTGCACGATATGGCCGAGATCGGGGATCGAAGTGATCTCGTCATCGTTCGGCGCCTGACCGAGACCGTCCAGCGCATAGCCCGTATAGCGCTCGGAACCATGCGCCATGTGATGCAGATGGTCGATCGGCACCACCTTGCCTTTCGGCACGCCGTGAATGTCCACATAGGCGCCGATGCAGTATTTAACGCCCTTTGCGCGCAGGTCCTTCTGGATCGTTGTGATCTCTTCGTCCGTCATCATTGCCGTGCCTTTCTCTATCGCGACAGGTCATGCGTTCCCGCTTTGCGCCGGGCTCTTTCGCCTCGGCACATCAAACTCTTTCTCTTGTGTCGCCTTACTTCGTCAGCCGCCCCGCCTGAAACGGGTTTGGGGGTGAGGCCGCTTTCCGTTCAATCCGTGCAGACCATCGCATAGCGCTCAATCCACACTGTCGCCCACTTCGACGAGACGGGGCATGTCGGGATAATCGTACTCATCCTCGTCCGCCCCCTCCTCTTTCTCTTCATACGCGTAGATCAGTTCTTCCAGACGCGCCTTGGTGGCGAGGAATTCGTCGGAGATGAACTGTTCCATCTTGCGGGGATGTGGGACGGGCACCTCGATCAGCTCCTGCACCTCGCCCGGATGCGCCTTCAGCACCAATACGCGGTCGGCGAGATAGATCGCCTCGTCGAGGTCATGGGTGATGAAGACGATGGTGATGTCGATCTTGCGCCAGATCTCCAGCAGGTGAGCCTGCATCTTGGCGCGGGTCTGCGCGTCCAGCGCGCCGAAGGGCTCGTCCATCAGCAGAATGCGGGGCTGGTTGGCGAGCGCGCGCGCAATCGCGACGCGCTGCTTCATGCCGCCTGACAATTGATGCGGATAGGCTTCGGCGAATTTTTCCAGACCGATAAGCGCCAGCCATTGCAGCGCTTGACGCTCGGCTTCCTGAAACCCCATGCCGTTCACCGTGAGCCCGAACATGACGTTGCGCTTCACGCTCAGCCAGGGAAAGAGCGTGTAGCCCTGAAACACCATGCCGCGATCGCGGCCCGGCCCCTTCACCGGCTTTCCTTCCAGCAGCACGTCGCCGCCGGTCTGCGCATCGAGCCCGGCAAGAATCCGGATGAGTGTGGACTTGCCGCAACCCGACGGGCCGACCACGCAAAGAAATTCTCGGCGGTGCGTTTCGAAGTGAATGTCTTTCAGCGCGACCGTCTGGCCCTTCGGCGTTTCGAAAACCTTGTCGAGCCCTTTCACTTCCAGAATTTTCGGGCGCGCCTTCAGTCGCTCGAAGCGCTCGCGCACCGCGTCGGACTGTTCGAGATAGGACGGCAATGTCTTTTCCGCGTTCATGTTTGCCTCGCTCTATTTTCCGTTGCGGTCCCAGGGGAAGAAGCGTTTCGCCAGCATCCCCAGAACGAGATCGGTCCCGAGGCCGATGATGCCGATGATGATGATGGCGGCGTACACGTTTTCGAAATGCTGGTAGCGCGCCTGCTGCGTGATGAACCAGGTGATACCACTGGTCGTGCCGATCAGCTCGGCCACGATCAGATAGGTCCATGCCCAGCCCAGCAGGATGCGCAGGTCGCGATAGAGATCGGGCAATACGCCCGGCACCACGACGCGCGTCAGAAGCTGGAGATTGCCCGCGCCCAGCGTCAGGGCGGCTTCGGTAAGCGCCCCGTCGAGCTTGCGCGTCGTATTGGCGATGATGAGCACCTGCTGGAAGAAGGTGCCGATAAAGATGATCGCGATCTTCGGCCCGTCATAGATACCCAGAATGGCGACGGCGAGCGCACCGAATGCGGGCGCGGGAAGATAGCGGAAGAATTCCACAAAGGGTTCGGTGAGGCGCGATATGGGCGCATAGGCTCCGCAGAGCACGCCCAGCGGCACGCCGATGGCCGAGGAGAGGAAGAAGCCCCAGAAGATCACCTGGATCGAATGCCACAGGCTCTCATGAAGCCAGGGCATGTCCCTCGAGGGCGGCGGCGTGACGAAGGCGGTATAAAGCGCGGAGGCCACTTCATGCGGCGCGGGCAGATAGACCGGGTTGGCCGGGAAGCCCTGCGGCGGCGCCTGTCCTTCGGCTTCCGCCTCCTTGACTACGTCCTCGAAGGGCCCGCGCGGCATGCGCATGTCGACCTGCAGATAGGAGACGCTGCCGGGATCGGTGATTTGCACCAGGGGGTGCCACACGGCGGGCACATAGCTCACGATGCTCCAGACGAGGATCGGCAATACAAAGGAAAGAATGCCGAGAACGGTCTTTGCTTTAGGTGACAGTTCCGTCTGAACCGAGAACCAGTTTGTCCGACTCATGGTACCCCCGGGCGCTACTCGTTACTCACAACTCGATACGTAACTTACTTAAGGGCATCCGCCTCGAGGGACGGATCGATATAGCTGTCGACGTCCTGGGGATCGGCATAGACCTTGTACTTCACGTTGAAGTCATCGGAGATCTTCGACGATCCGTAGAGGGAGGAAAACCCATCCGCCTTCTCGAGAACCTTGGAGCTTGCCTCGAGCGTGAGGAGCTTCGTGCCGTTCAGAAGCGGCTTGTACTGCGCCGGCGTCAGCCCCACACGGGCAGACATGATCTTCAGCGCATCGGGCTGGGTTTCGGGATCGTTGATGTACTTGACGACCTTGTCCCAGACCTTGATGAGCTTCACATAGTCGTCGCGGCGGTTGGCAAGGCTCGTCGGCGTCACGGTCAGCGTGTCGTAGATGAGGCCAGGCTCATCCGCCGAGGTGTAGACGGGACGCGACCCCGGAACGAGCTTCATTGCCGTGCCGGAACTCGGCTGCCAGGCGCCGATCGCATCGACATCGCCGGAGGCAAGCACCTGAGGCGTGTTATTGGTGGCGACATTGACCAGGCTGACATCGGATTCCGCCATGCCGTTCTTCTCAAGGCCGTTCAGCAGCAGAAGATGGTCCACGAAGCCCATCTCGACGCCGATCTTCTTGCCCTTCAGTTCCTTGAGGCTTTTGATGCCCGGCTTGGCGATGATCATGTCATTGCCGTTGGAATAGTCGTTCACCAGGATCATGACGCTCTTGGTGCCGCTGCCGCCCATGACGAGCGCATCGCCATTGGTCACGCTGACGCCGTCGAGCTTGCCGGCCGCAAAGGCATCCATGGACGCCACATAATCGAACCACTGGAAATCCGCGTCGACACCGGCTTCCTTGAGCCAGCCCTTGTCGATGGCGACCTGCCAGGCCACCCAGCCGGGCCAGTCGCTGTAACCGATTTTAAGCGGGGCTTCGGCGCGGGCGGGCGCGGCCAGCATGATTGCCGACATGGCCAGGCCCAACGCCAATCCAAGACTTCTCTTGAGACCCATCACATTAACTCCCGAGGTTGAGCAGTATTACGAAATGCAAAATGCGTAATACTACGAGCAAGCCCCGTGCCACGGAGGAAAACGGGAGAATGCCGGGCATTTTGGCCCTCAAACGGGAATTTCGGCGGGTTTCGATCCCTTATGTTGCACAGCACACAAGCGGGTTGCGCCGCAGATCGCTCATTTCCTGTGCATGCACATCAACCGGGCAACCTGCCGGAATGAAAGCGGAGGCGGCGTAGGAAATCAGGCGCTCTCTTCCGCCACGAAGCCCTTCCAGCCGCTCATATAAGTCACGAAAGCCTCGCCCAGCCCTTCGTCGCGCAGATGCTGGGCGGTCACCGGCAGCGCCGGAGACACATAAGAAGGGTCCGCCAGCACACGCCGCGGGAAGTCGTGGCGCAGGATCGCGGCCCGGCCGATCACGACGAAGTCGCATCCGTTCTCGATCACCTGAACGGCATCCGCCGCACTCATGATCTTCCCCGCCGCGCCCAGCCGGACGGCCCCGCGCGGCAGCTCGGCGAAATAGCTCAGGAGCGAGCGGCTCTGGAATTCCTCCTCGACGGGCTCCTTGAAGACATCCCAGAGCGACATGTCGAGATAGTCGATCTTTTCCTGCCGCAGGATTTCCGTCGCCACTTCGCGCACTTCCGCGAGCTTCAGGCCGAAGCGTTCGGGAGACAGCCGCAATCCGACCTGGAAGTCGGGACGGCAGGCGGCGCGGATACCGTCGATCACTTCCATGATGAGGCGCGCCCGGTTTTCCAGCGACCCGCCATATTCGTCGTCGCGACGGTTGAGTTCCGGAGAGAGGAACTGCGCGAGCAGGTAGCCATGCGCGCCATGCACTTCCACACCGTCGAAGCCGGCCTTCTCGGCGCGCTGCGCGGCCTGAACGAACGCGTCGCGCGCCGCCTTCACTTCGACCGTCGTCATGGCACGGGCACCGGTATCGGCGTCCTCGGACGGACCGACGATATCCGTGACGATGCCCTTGGCGGCGCGAATGCCCGCATGATGAAGCTGGACGGAGGAAACCGAGCCGCAGGATCCGATCTTCTGCGCCAGCCGGGTCAGCCCTTCCAGATGCTCGTCGCCGAAAACGCCGAGCTGGCCTGCAAAGCCCTGCCCTTGCGCCTGCACATGCGCGGCGCATGTCATGGTGAGGCCGAAATCGCCCTCCGCCCGCATGGTCAGCCAGCGATATTCGTCCTCGGACAGCTTGCCGTCCGCATGGCTCTGCTGGTTCGTGAGCGGCGCCAGCATGAAGCGGTTCTTCATTTCGGGACCACGGGCGAAGGCGAGGGGTTCGGCAAGACGGGCTGCGGTCGTCATGAGAGTTCCTGAATGTCGAAAAAGCGCCGGGAGTATGCGCCTTGTGAATTGCGATGGGCGGGATGGAAGCCGCCTGCCCATTTTATGTCAAGCACACTGACGCGGCCGCGCGTGGCAATACCGGGGAGATTTTCCGCAAAGCCCGTTCACGCAAGGACAGGCCGCCCCTGCGGCAAGGGCGGAAACCGCATGGCAATGAGCCACCAAAGGTCCCACATAGGATGTAGCAGACGAGAAATCGTCGATAAGGTAACAGGACAGACCGCAAGAGGAGGAGATCATGTCGGAAAACAGCGAGACGGCGCCGCGCGACTATTCCCAGTCCAATGCGGAACTGGCCGCCAGGTGGAAGATCGACGTCAACCAGGACCCCTATTCCATACCGCTGGAAGATATCGACCCGGCGCATGACGATCTTTTCGCAGCCAACAAGACCCTGCCCTATTTCGAGCGCCTGCGGGAAGAAGACCCGGTGCACCTCTCTGACAAGGGGCCTTACGGGCGATACTGGTCGATCACCAAGTATGAAGACATCATGTATGTCGACACGCATCACCAGATCTTTTCATCCGACATCCGCAATGGCGGCATCCGGCTCGGGGGCCTTCCCATCGAGGGCGAGCCCGACCCGCTGACCTATCTGCCCATGTTCATCATGGAAGACCCGCCCAAGCATGACGAGCAGCGCAAGATCGTGCAGCCCATGTTCACCAGCGAAAGCCTGTCGTCGCTGGAAGAGCTTATTCGCCAGCGCGCGGGCCATATTCTCGACAACCTGCCGCGCAACGAGGAGTTCAACTGGGTGCGCGAGGTTTCGGTGGAACTGACCGGACGCACGCTCGCCACGCTGTTCGACGTTCCGCAGGAAGACCGGCACAAGCTCATTCACTGGTCGGACACGGTGGAGAGGCTGGGCGATCCGGAATATTTCGAGACGCCGGAAGAAGGCTTCAAAGAGCTGTGGACCTGCTGGGAATATTTCGATGCCGTGTGGAAAGAACGCGCGGCGCGCAAGGAGCCGGGCTCCGATCTCATCTCCATGCTGGTGCATGGCGAGTCCACGAAAAACATGCCGCCCAACGAATATCTCGGCAACATGCTGCTGCTGATCGTCGGCGGCAACGACACGACGCGTAATTCCATCACCGGCGGCGTTCTCGCGCTCAATCAGTTTCCGGACGAATACAAGAAACTGACCGACAATCCGGACATCATTCCAAACATGGTGTCGGAGATCATCCGCTGGCAGAGCCCGGTCGCACATATGTGCCGCACGGCGCTCGAAGATACGGACATTCGCGGCAGGACGATCAAGAAAGGCGACAAAGTCGCGATGTGGTACGTGTCGGGCAACCGGGACGAGGAGAAAATTTCCCGTGCGAACGAGTTCCTGATCGACCGCGAGGGCGCGCGCCACCACCTCTCCTTCGGCTTCGGCATTCACCGTTGCGTGGGCAACCGGCTCGGCGAGATGCAGCTTCGTATTCTCTGGGAAGAGATCATGAAGCGCTTCAGGAAGGTGGATGTCGTGGGCGATCCGAAATATCTGCGGTCCAACTTCATCCGGGGCATCACCCACTTGCCGGTGATCCTGCGTGAGTGATGGCG
>NZ_NYVD01000004.1 GCF_002684405.1 Parvibaculum sp.
GGAACGAGCGCTTCCAGATGCTGATATCTTCACACCGGCCGAACTTGGCGAGGCGGACGCAGCATTCGGGGACAGACTGATCGGCCCGGTCCTGTATCTCGTTTCCGGCATTGCCTGGGTCATCGCACTTCTCACCATGAGCATGCTCCGCTATGGCGAGGTGCGCTCTCAGCTTCGCGCGTTCGGCATTCAAAAGGCCCTGGGCGCGCGCCCCTTGTGGCTTGCAGGGACTCTCCTGTGCGGTGGCTTGATTCTTTTCGCATTCAGTCTTCCGCCGGCCGTCCTTCTTGCAACGCTGCTCGCTCGTGCCGTATCGCTTTGGGATCCGCTGTATGGCGCCCGCATTGTCGATATGGCGGTCCTCGCCCAGGGCATCGGTGTGATGTTCATGGCATCGATTGCCGGTAGCCTTTTCCCGATGCGGACGCTGCTGCGCCTCGACCCCGCTGTCGTCTTTCAGAGGTAGGGCAATGTTTTACTGGAGCGTCAAATCACTGCTCGTCGAGAAATGGAGCGTCCTGACCGCGGCCTGCGGTATCGCGCTTGCCCTTCTCCTGGCCCTTTATCTTGACGCGGTGTTTCGAGGTGAAGCCGGCCAGATCGTGACCTTCATCGAACGAACACCCGGCGACGTCTGGGTCTTGCAGGACGGCATCAGCGATCTCCACATGGCACGCTCGCGGCTCAACGAAAACGCCATCTACGCCGTTCGGCAGGTCGAGGGCGTGGCCGGCGTAACCCGTTTTCTCTATCGCGACAGTCTGATCGGTCCCAATGGGCAGGAAAAACTCGCATATGTTGTCGGTATCCCTTCAGCGCCAGAAGCCAGATCTGCATGGGAACGGGCAACCGGGTGGACTGCGCCCACGCCCGGCCATGTTGTCCTCCCGGCGCCGATGGCCCGGGCACAGAACCTCCAACCGGGTGACAGGGTGCGTGTCGGAGATGAGAGCTTTATCCTTTCCGGCGTTTCCCGAGGGACCTATTCAATGGCCAATCCCCTTATCTTTCTGGATGAGACAGATGCACGAAATCTGTTCGATATGGGAGACGGCGCCAATGTGCTGCTTGTGTTTGCCCGACCGGATACATCACCGTCCGACCTTGCAGCGCGGATCAATCGCGAAGTCGAAAAGGCCTCCGCTCTAGCACCGCAAGCCCTTCGACACAACGACTTCAATCTTGCGATGAAGATGGGCGGCGCGCTTATCGGCGTTCTGGAGGTCATGGGGCTCGCCGTAGCGGGCCTCATCGTCATCTTCACCGCCTTTGTTTTTTCCTCGAACCACCAACGGGAATTCGCAATCGCGAAGGCACTCGGGGCACCGACGAAACAGCTTGCCGGATCCGCACTGGCGCAGACCGCTGTCGTCTCATTCCTCGGAATAGTCATTGGAGCTCTCGTCACCTACCCGCTGGAGGCCGGGCTGCATCACTGGGTGCCCGGCATCGCGGTGAGTTTCTCTTCCATGACGGTGCTCGTTTTGGGAACGGCAACTCTCGGCCTCGCGCTGCTCTCAGCGTTGTTGCCGCTTCGCTACGTGCTGAGCGTCGATCCCATGCTCGTGTTTCAGGGTTAGGAGGAGCGGATGGCCAAAGAGATCCTCGCTGCACAGAACCTCATCAAGCATTTCGGATCAGGCGACGCGCTGGTTCGTGCCGTCGATGGCGTAAGCCTGAAGGTCAACAAGGGGGACCTGGTACTGATCAAGGGGCCATCCGGTTCGGGTAAGACAACATTGCTGTCCATGCTTGGCGGACTGCTGAAACCCACATCAGGTACCGTCACTCTACTGGACCGGGAACTCACAGGAAGGAACGAAGGCGAACTGGCCTCCATGCGCTCCAGCGAAATCGGCTTTGTTTTCCAGGCCTACAATCTGTTGTCCGCCATCAGTGTTGCGGAAAACATTGTTTTTCCGGCGCGGCTTTCTGGCCAAAGTATGGAGAAGGCTCGCGAGCGAGCAGACCACTTGATCAGCAGACTTGATCTCTCACACCGCCGAGACGCGCGACCCGACAGGCTTTCCGGTGGCGAGAAGCAGCGAGTAGCCGTCGCCAGAGCCCTTATCAACGACCCGCCGATTATTCTGGCGGATGAACCGACAGGCAATCTGGATTCCCAGAGAGGGCTCGAAGTGGCGATGCTACTTCAGGAAATCGCGAAAGAAGATGGCCGTGCCGTGGTGATCGTCACGCATGACGAACGGATTGAGGATATCGCCGACCACATCCTGTGGCTGGAAGACGGAAGGTTGCGCGACCGCAAGGCCGAACCCCATGAATGGGCTCGCGATCCGGTCTGCGGCATGCGCGTCGATCGCTGGGTGGCAACTTCCTCGGTCCGGTACGATGACAAAGAGTTTGTCTTCTGCTCGGAACGCTGCAGGGAGAAGTTTCTGACCGAACCAAACAAATACCTTCCCGCTACCTAGCTCGCTTCTGTTCGGGGAGGGCTTACTGCCACATGTGGACTTTGACACGCCCCCCGACTTGTACTCGCCCTGTCATGCCTCGTGTGCCGCATACGCTCCTTACGGCAACACCCGCGAAACGAAAGTTATTCGAGGTGCAACCTTGCTTTATTCTGCCCTTCTCACGGTCTCTATCTTTTTTATCACGGCGCTCATTCACCTCGGATGCCTTCGATGGTGCTCCAGCGGTATGGCATCAATTCCGTTAACCCCCTCTGCGCGCGTTCTGGCAGTCGCCGCTGCACTCTTCGCTGCTCATATGGCAGAAATTTCATTCTACGCAGGAGCCTATGCGCTAGCAGAGCACGTGTTTTTCATCGGAGGCTTCATTGGCAAACAATTCATGGCCCCGCTTGACTACTTCTACTTTTCAGCGACTACCTATACATCGCTGGGAATCGGCGACATCTTTCCGACCGGACACATACGTTTTCTGACCGGCGTTGAGGCGCTCAACGGTCTTCTGCTCATCGCATGGTCCGCCTCATTTCTATTCACGCTAATGAACAGGATTTGGGATTGGCAGCCCTGCGCTCGCCCTTAATGCTGAAACAGCTCGATTGAAAATATCCCCCCAGTTGCTCCACGTATCCTTCGATACGGTTAGCGCAAATATCTGGGAGCCATCCGAACCGACTCACATCAATAGTTTTTCTGCATAAGTCCGGAGCGGATCAGCCTCCAAAGGAGTGTGTCCCGGGCTGACGTCAACGCATGAAACTGGAACGGCGGAACCTCAGCGAGAGTCAATTTCCGCTGCTTCGGGGACACAACTGATGTCCGCTTCATACGCCCGACTGGTCATCTACATGCTGAGGCATCAGCCAGTGTGCCAAGTAAAACCGTTCGTAGATGAAGACCGCGACGATACCCGCGCTTGCATAGGCAACGATAGCGGGATCGCTTTGTAGCTTCATCATTGTAAAAGCCGCCATGACCAAAGTGTCGAAGGCCAGCGCAACCACCAGTACAGGTGCCTTGGCGCCGACTTCACGTCGGCGGAATTTTAAGACACCAAAATGCACGACCATGTCCATCACGAGGTAGAAAAATGCTCCGAGCGAGGCGATCCGGCCAAGATCAAACAGGATCGTCAACGTCGACGCGATCACGACCGTGTAAACTAGCGTATGTCGCTGGATGGGCCCCGACATTCCGAAATGGCTATGCGGGATCATCTTCATATCGGTGAGCATCGCGAGCATCCGTGACACTGCGAAAACGCTGGCGAGCACAGCCGTGGCCGTGGCCACCACAGCCAACAGAACCGTGAGCAGAAAGCCAATCTCGCCTAAGGCCGGAGCAGCCGCCTCCGCCAGCGAGTAGTCGCGTGCAGCTATAATCTGATCAATGGTAAGGCTGGACCCCACACCGAAGGCCACCAGCAGATACACCACGACGCAAAGCCCGATCGATATCAAGATTGCGCGCCCAACATTTCGATGTGGATCAGTGATCTCGGCACCGCTGTTCGTGATCGTTGTGAAGCCTTTGAAAGCTAGGATAGCCAATGCAACTGAAGCGATGAAACCTGTGATGCCAAAGCTATCTCCACTCTGCGAGGTTGCTGAAAATTCAATCCCACTCGACCACAGAGCCGCTACCCCGAATAGTGCAATGCCACCGATCTTGATCGCCGCCATGACCAGGGAAAACAAGCCAATCGATCGGTTGCCCGCGATGTTCACCAGAAATGCGAATATAATCACCGTGACGGCAAGAATCGGTACCAACGGCCCTCCGTTGATATCGAAGGGTCGCAAAAGATAGGTAGCGAATGTTCGCGCGACGAGGCTTTCGGCGATAACCATGCTGAGTGCCATAAGCAAGGCGGCACCCGCCGCGACAGCCCCGGGGCCGTAACATTTTTGCAGGATCATCGCGATCCCGCCTGCAGACGGCCAAGCGTTTGACATCTTTATATAGCTGTACGCGCTGAATCCTGTGACGATCGCGCCCACAATGAAAGCCAAGGGAAAAATTGGTCCGGCAAGCTCAGCAATTTGCCCTGTGAGAGCGAATATACCCGCACCGATCATCACACCAGTGCCCATAGCGACGGCACCGCCAAGCGTTATCGAACCCGCTTTGTAACCCTCATCGCTATGGCTATGTTTCATTTCGTCCATTTGTTTCAGCTAATATTCTCTGTTGCCGACGATAGGGGTAACAAGACCTGGCACATAAGAATACCGCGGTGTTGCGCCCCAATTGAAAGTCGGTCTGGGTATTGAGGCTGCCGTCATTCAGATCATAACAGTTGAGCGCCTGCGCTGCGGAGGAACGAACGATCGACAACGAATTGCACGAAGTCATGCAGTACTTTAGTGCACCCGTCTTTATCACTGGCTGCTGCGTTAGAAGCTTGAGCACCGCTTGCATGAGGCTCAACGGGCTCACATCATCGGAACAATAAAATCTACCGTGGAAAGACTCAGCTCATATCGGAGCTAGCTCACGAACGCGAGCTCAGAATGGAGCCTGACACGTTGATTCCGAAGCCGTTGCGGATCTTATACGTTCTCTCTTTGTTGGGAGATCCCGCGGCGCTTCAAAAGCGGGCAATACACGTGCACGGCCTGAAAATATCGCGGTCCTGTACAGGCGCCTTCGATGAAAGCGTTTTGCTAGTGGAATGAGACAAGCATAACCTGACCACTAAGCATAACCTGACCAAACAATCACTTTATGCTTAAGTGGACAGGATCAAAGAGGGGAAATCCGGAGAAATTGGTGGGCGCACAAGGACTCGAACCTTGGACCCGCTGATTAAGAGTCAGCTGCTCTACCAACTGAGCTATGCGCCCGCCGTCCTGCCCCTCAGGGGCCGGAATCACCTGCCGCCTGAGCGACCGGTGAGGTGGGATCACCAATTCCTGTGAAGGAGCCTGCGTATAGCAAAGCTGGAGGCCCCTTGCAAGCGGGGGAACGCTTCCCCGCCCCGTCATTTTTCGGCCCGCCCCGCGCCTCACCAGAAAGCGGTCGGACCTCGGCTGATTTCCACATTCCGGTGGATATAGACGCTCATCATCAGTCCGAAGGCGAACATCAGCGACAGCATGGCTGTCCCGCCATAGGAGACGAGCGGCAGCGGCACACCCACCACCGGCAGCAGGCCCATCACCATCGCCACATTAATGAAGATGTAGAAGAAGAAGTTCACCGCCACGCCGATCGCCAGCAGTCGCCCGAACTGGTTGCGGCACTGGATCGCCACATTGAACGAGAAGGCCAGCACGAGGAAATACAGGCCGAGCAGCGCCAGACCGCCTGCAAGCCCCAGCTCCTCGCCCAGCATGGTGAAGATGAAGTCGGTGTGCTTTTCCGGCAGGAAGTTCAGATGGCTCTGCGTGCCCTCCATGAAGCCCTTGCCGAAAAGCCCGCCCGCTCCCAGCGCGATCTTGGACTGAAGAATGTGATAGCCCGCGCCCAGCGGATCGCGCTCGGGATCGAGAAAGGTGAAGACGCGGTTCTTCTGATAATCGTGCAGCCGGCTCCAGATCACCGGAATGGCGGCCAGCGCCGACGCGCCCGTGATGATGAAATAGCGCCAGCGAAGCCCCGCCGCGAAAAACAGCACCGCGCCGCCCGCGCCCAGCAATAGTGCCGTGCCGAGGTCCGGCTGGATGACCACAAGCCCCATCGGCAGCCCGATCATGAGAACCGGGATCACCACATGACGCGGCATCGAAACCTCTTCCAGCGTCAGCCCGTGGAAATAGCGCGCCAGCGCGAGCAGCAGCGTGATCTTCATCAGCTCGGATGGCTGGATCTGCACGAAACCGAGATCAAGCCATCGCTGCGCGCCCATTCCCCGCAGGCCGATAAACTCCACCGCCACCAGCATCAGGAAGGTGATGGCATAAAGCGGATAGGCAAAACGCATCCAGGTACGGATATCGATCATCGCCGCGACGATCATGATGCCCGCACCCACTGCGAAACGGATCATCTGCCGGAAGGCCCAGGGCGACAAGCTGCCATCGGCCACCGAATAAAGCATGGCAAAGCCCATGCAGGCGATGAGCGTGACCAGCAGCAGAAAGCCCCAGTTGAACTCGATCAGCTTCTCGCCGATGCGCATGTCTCGCCCGCTGGTAAAGCGGCTGAAATCGACCATCAGCCCCTCCCCCGGTTCGGATCCGCATCGGGCGGCATATAGGCCTGGCGCTGCGTCGGGTCACGCTTCAGCACTTCATACATGATGTCATGCGCGATCGGCGCAGCGACACCGGATCCCGACCCACCATGCTCCACCACCACGGCCATGGCGTATTTCGGCGCATGCACCGGTGCAAAACAGATGAAGAGCGCATGGTCGCGCTGCTTCCACTTGAGGTCCTCGTTCTTCAGCACACCGCTGGCGCGCTCCGCCCGGCTGATGCGGCGCACCTGGGCCGTGCCGGTCTTGCCCGCCATATGCATGCCCTTCTCGGGGATACGCGAGCGCCAGGCCGTGCCGCCAATTTCGTTCATCACGCCGTCCATGCCGCCCTGCGCGATCAGCACGCCCTTGGGATCGACGTCGATCTTCTCGGCCTTGGCAGGGTGGATGATCTCGCCGCCCACAGCGCGCGTGATGCGCGGCGTCACCGCCATGCCGCCATTGGCAAGACGCGAAACCATGACCGCAAGTTGCAACGGCGAGGCCAGCAGATAGCCCTGCCCGATGCCGGTGATGAGCGTTTCACCTTGATGCCAGCCCTCGCCCTTGATGGCGCGCTTCCAGCCCGGCGTCGGCACGAGCCCTTCCCGCGCGCCGGGAATGTCGAAATCATAGGTCTGGCCGAGACCGAAGCGCGTCGCCATCTCGGCGATCTTGTCGATGCCGATACGTTTGGCGACATCGTAGAAATAGACGTCGCAACTATGTTTAATCGCGTCATGCATGTTCATGTTGCCGTGGCCGCCATGCCGCCAGCAATGGAACAAGCTGTCGCCCAGCCGGTAATAGCCGGGGCAGTAAACGGTTTCCTTCGGATCGATCCCGGCATCGACGGCGGCCATCGCCACCACGGGCTTGAAGGTCGAGCCAGGCGGATAAAGCCCCGCCAGCGCCTTGTTCACCAGCGGCAGATGGATGTTGTCCAGCAGGGCTTTGTAATCCGCCACGCTGTAGCCCATGTTGAACTTGTTGCTGTCGAAAGCAGGCGTCGACACGAAGGACAGCACGTCGCCGGAATGAATATCCATCACCACGGCGCTCGCCGACTCATCCTTCATGCGGTTCCAGGCGAATTCCTGGATTTCCATGTCGAGCGTCAGCACGATTTCCTTGCCGGGCTGGCCGGGATCCTTGCTGAGTTCGCGGATCACCCTGCCATAGGCATTCACCTCAACATGGCTTGAGCCGGGCACACCGCGCAGTTCCTTGTCGAAGGTCTTTTCGATGCCCTGCTTGCCGGTGCGAAAGCCCGGCAGTCGCAGAATGGGCTCGTCCTTGCCCGCGGCCTTGAGTTCCTTTTCCGACACGGCGGAGACGTACCCCACCACATGGGCAAGGTCTTCGCCGTAAGGATAGTGGCGCGTCTCGCCCACATCGGGCTGCACGCCCGGCAGATCGGGCTCGTTGACGTTCACGCGCGCAAACTGGTCCCAGCTCAGATCTTCCGCCACGGTAATCGGCAGGAAGCGCGGTGAGCGCTTCACGTCGCGCATGATCTTCTTGCGGTCGTAATCGGTGATCTCGACGATGCGCGAAAGACGGTCCAGCGTCTCCTCGATATTGTCGGTCTGCTCGGGGATCATCACCGCCCGGTAGTTCTGCCGGTTGGAGGCGAGCACGCGGCCGAAACGGTCGACGATCTTGCCGCGCAGCGGCGCGAGCAGGCGGACATTGATGCGGTTTTCATCCGCCAGCATCCGGTACTCGTCGGACTTCAGCACCTGCAGGTAATACATCCGGCCCGCCAGCGTGGCGAAGGCAAGCGCCTGTACGCCGCCCAGCAGCGCCGCGCGCCGGGTGAAGGTCTGATATCGTGAGTTGTCGCGATTATCGAACTGCATGGATCGCCCTCCTCACGTTCCGGGCAGGACGCGCGCCTGAATGCGCGTCAGCAAAACGGCAACGAGCGGAAACAACGCAACCGTCATACCCATGTGCCGGAGTATAGGACCAATGGCGAGCGCCTGCCCGAAGAAGAGCGACGCCGCCGCCCAGGCCACCAGTCCCGAAATGCCCGCCACCACGCCGAATCCGGTCCAGAAAACCGAGAACGGCGCATTGATGAGGAAAAAACGCTGCGTCACGGTCAGCCCATAGGCCAGCAGATAGACGAACGCCCAAAGCCCGATCGGCCCGGCTGACAGAAGATCGAAAATCAGTCCGATCGCAAAAACCGCCATGGGCGGCAGAAGCTCCGGCCGCGCCACAGCCCAGTAATAGATCGCGATAAAGGCGAACGCCGGCATGACGGACGATCCGAATATGCGCCCGACCGGCAGGAAAGAGAGGAAGACGAGCACCAGCGCCACGGCGAAAGGCACCACCGTCATTACGATGCGGCCCGCGCGGGCGGCCGGTGTCGGCGTATAGGGGTCGAGCCGTGCCATCGCCCTATTCTCCCTGCCCGTTATTGCTGCCCGGCGTGCTGCTCCCCGATGCCGCGGCACTCGCAACCGGCTCGGGCTGGTCCTTCAAGCCCTCCGGCGGGTCCTGCCGCTTCACCTTGCCGGGGAACTGATACTGAAGCACCCGCACGAAATCGAGCCTGTCGCGATCGGAGAACATCTGAACGCGCAGATCGCCATCATTGGTCTGGATGACCACCCCCACCGGCAACCCCGCCGGCATAAGGCCGCCATCGCCCGACGTCACCACGCGGTCTCCCGGCGCCACCGCGCCGCTCACAGCGAGATATTCAAGCTTCGGCCATTTAGTGTTGTCGCCTGCCAGCACCGCCTTGTAGTGCGACGGCTCGATGGCCACCGGCACGCGGCTGTTGAGGTCGGTAAGCAGCAGGACGCGGCTCGCATGAGGCCCGGTCGACACAACGCGCCCCACAAGGCCGTTCCCGTCGATCACCGCCTGGCCGCTCTCCGCGCCTTGGTCCCCGCCCACATTGACGAGCACGGTATCGACGAAGGGACCGCCATTGTCGCTGACGACGCGCCCACTCACATATTTGATGCTGGGATCGACCTGGACGTTCAGGAGCGCCTCGTAACGGGCCAGCCGCGCCTCCAGCTTGAGCGCCTTTTCGCGCCACGCCTGAAGGCGCTGGTTCTCTGCGCGCAACCGCTCATTCTCGTCGAAAACATAGGCATATTCATCGGTGCGCTGGATCAGCCGCCGCGTTGCCGCGACGGGCCGCGAGGCGACCTCCAGCAGCGGCGCGGCAATATCCGTCACCGTCTGGCGCGCCCGGTCGAAAACATAGGTTTCCGCCCGGCCCAGCAACAGCAGCGCCGCCGCCAGCGTGATCATGAAGATCAGGGACAGCCTGTGCGAAAACTCACGAAAAGGCTGCGATGTCCGGTTCGGATCCATTACGCCTGCCTGCCCCCTGGCACCATACCCCGCCCCGAAACGGAACGCTCCCCGCGTCCCGATACAAGAAACACCAAACCCAGCGAGAACCTGACGCGCTCATGGCGAGGCGTCGCATCCTTTAGTAAACGGACGACAGAACGTGTTTCATCGTCCGGATATGCTCCAGCGCCTTGCCGGTTCCCAGCGCGACGCAGGAAAGCGCATCGTCGGCTATCGACACGGGCAGACCCGTTTCGTCGCGAAGCACCTGATCGAGATTAGCAAGGAGCGCGCCACCACCCGTCAGCACGATGCCCTTGTCCACGATGTCGGCGGCAAGTTCCGGCGGCGTCGCTTCGAGCGCCACCTTCACAGCCTCCACGATGGCGCCCACGGGCTCGGCCAGACTTTCCGCGATCTGGCGCTGCCCGATACGGATTTCCTTCGGCACGCCGTTCATCAGATCGCGGCCCTTGATTTCGAGCGTCATACCCTCGCCGTCCTGCGGCATGGCGGCGGAGCCCACTTCCTTCTTGATGCGTTCGGCACTCGCCTCGCCCACCAGCAGGTTATGGTTGCGGCGGATATAGGCGATGATCGCCTCGTCCATCTTGTCGCCGCCCACGCGCACCGAGCGCGCATAAACGATACCGTTGAGCGAAAGCACGGCGACTTCCGTTGTGCCGCCGCCGATATCGACGACCATGGAGCCCGTCGGCTCGGTCACGGGCAGACCGGCGCCGATAGCAGCCGCCATCGGTTCCTCGATGAGATAGACGCGGCGGGCACCGGCCGACAGAGCCGATTCCTGAATGGCCCGGCGTTCCACAGCCGTCGAACCCGACGGCACGCAGACGATGATCTGCGGATTGGCGAAAGTGCGCCGGTTGTGAACCTTGCGGATGAAATGCTTGATCATTTCCTCCGCGATTTCGAAGTCGGCAATCACGCCGTCGCGCATCGGACGGATCGCCTGGATGTTGCCCGGCGTACGGCCGAGCATCATCTTGGCCTCCTCGCCGACGGCAAGCACCTGCTTCTTCCCGCCCTTTTCAACGATTGCGACGACCGATGGCTCATTGAGCACGATGCCGCGCCCCTTCACATAGACCAGCGTATTCGCTGTGCCCAGATCGATCGCCATATCGGCGGAGAACATGCCGAGCAGACCGGAAATCATGTGCTTTCTTTTTCCTTCGACAAAGCGTTGACGTCCGGCCGCTCAGGCCTTCGCATCAACTCAAGTTCAAATTCGCCATGTGTCATGGCCGTGTTTCGTTCGTGCGCACTCACTCCGGCGCACCCCTCGCTCCGCCCCTGCCGCTATTCCGACGCAGCCGAGGCCGCCCGTTCCGCACCGGGCGCGTGGCGCTGGCGCTTGACCAGCAATTTGTTCAGGGCGCTGACATAAGCCCTCGCCGAGGCGACCAGCGTATCGGTGTCGGCACCGCGGCCCGTCACCGTCTTGCCGGCTTCCTCCAGCCGCACGCTCACTTCCGCCTGCGCATCCGTTCCCTCGGTCACGGCATGGACCTGATAGAGCTGCAGGCTCGCATCATGCGGCACCAGTTCCTTGATCGCGTTGAAGGTCGCATCGACCGGACCCGATCCCGTCGCCGTCACCGATTTGCGCGTTCCTTCGACATCGAGCTCCAGCGTCGCTTCCTGCGGCCCTGTCGATCCGGCAATCACGCGCAGCGAGACGAAACGGATCTTTTCGCTGCCGCGCGCCACCTCGTCGTCGACCAGCGCGATGATGTCGTCGTCGAAAACGAACTTCTTCTTGTCGGCCAGGTCCTTGAAGCGCGTAAAGGCGTCCTCCATCGCATTCTGACCCAGTTCGTAACCCAGTTCCCTGAGCTTCTCGCGAAACGCGTGACGGCCGGAATGCTTACCCATGACCAGAGACGATTTCGTGATGCCGACGCTTTCCGGCGTCATGATCTCATAGGTCTGATTGTTCTTCAGCATGCCATCCTGATGAATGCCGCTTTCATGCGCGAAGGCATTCTGACCCACAATGGCCTTGTTGTACTGGACCGGGAACGCGGTAACCGCCGCCACGAGCCGGGAAGCCCGCGCGATCATCGTCGTGTCGATGCCGGTTTCATAGGGCATCGCGTCCTGACGTACCTTGAGCGCCATCACGATCTCTTCCAGAGCCGCATTGCCTGCGCGCTCGCCGATACCGTTGATGGTGCACTCCACCTGCCGCGCGCCATTGGCAACGCCCGACAGCGAATTGGCTACCGCCAGACCCAGATCGTTATGGCAATGGGTAGAGATCACGGCCTGATCGATATTCGGCACGCGTTCGCGCAGCATGGCGATCAGCGCGCCATATTCCGCAGGCACCGAATAACCGACCGTGTCGGGAATGTTGATCGTGGTCGCACCGGCCTTGATGGCGGCCTCGACACAGCGGCAGAGGAAATCATGGTCGGTGCGCGTCGCGTCTTCGGGCGACCACTCGACATTGTCCACCAGATTGCGCGCATGGGTGACGCTGGAGACCACCGCCTCCAGCACCTGTTCCGGCTCCATCTGCAGCTTGTGCTTCATATGGACGGGGCTGGTGGAAAGGAAGGTGTGGATGCGGCCGCGCTTTGCACCGCGCAGCGCATCCGCCGCGCGCTCGATATCCTTCACGCCCGCGCGCGCCAGACCGCAAACAACGGCATTCTTCACGACGCGCGCAACTTCGCGCACAGATTCGAAATCGCCGTTGGAGGCGATGGGAAACCCCGCCTCGATGACATCCACACCCATATCGTCGAGCAGCTCGGCGATCTGGAGTTTCTCGTCAAGCGTCATCGACGCGCCGGGAGACTGTTCTCCGTCGCGCAGCGTGGTGTCGAAAATCAGTACACGGTTGCTATCCGCCGAACCGGTGTTCTTGTCTGCCATGTCTTCCGTCCGGTTACCCATTTCTCCCGGGTCCTTTCTGCGGCCTTCCCTGCCGGCGCCATGTTGTCAGCCTGACGGCCTGCCCGTTACGCCCGCGGCAGCTCGGGGGTCCCCGCACGGATATGTGCGGAGGGTTTCCCGCTCGCAGAAGGTTTCAGGAGATAACCCCCATGAGCCCGCAGTTTGTGCCGGTTTTGAGACAAAACTGAGGCAGCGCCAGCGCCATTTCGGTGAGTCAGCCTAGCGCCAACCGACTAATTCCCGCTAAACAAGAAACAATTGATTCCGGCACCGACCCGAGCCTTGTTTTTACGCTGAAACAGCCCGCAATATCAATGGTGAGCGCCGTTTTGAACGCTTTTTCAAGGGCTTGACGTCAGCGTGGACGAACCGCCCCCTCCAGCTCCACCACCTTGACCGACTGTCCCTCCAATGCGCCGCGCGCATTTTTAAGCGTCTCGATCAGAAACTCCATAACCGCACGCACATGAGCGAGTTGCGCGAGGTCGTTTCGCGTCATCAGCCAGATTTCCAGATGGCCGAGCGCATCCGGTCCGAAAACACGGGTCAGGCGCTCGTCCCGGTCGGCACTGACGCAGGGCAGAGCGGCAAGCCCCGCCCCCTGCCGCGCCGCTTCCGCACGCACCGCCACGCTACTGGCACGCAACACGACGCTTGCCGTCTTTTCCGCACGCGACAGCCACCAGACCGGACCCAGCGGCAGTTCCGCGCGCGGGAAGCCGATCAGCTCATGCCCGCCCATATCGCCCATTTGCGTAGGCCAGCCATGCGCGTCCAGATAGCCCGGCGAGGCATAAAGACCGTAGGAAAGCTCCCCCGCCTTGCGCATCAGCATGTCGCCCTGGGTCGGCCGGGCAAGCCTGAGGGCCACATCCACATCCTTCAATGGATTGCCGACGCGCGGCGCCGACCCGGCCATCGCCAGCCTCGGATCGCCCACGACCTCGATTTCGATACCGGGATGGGAACGGCGGAATTCGCCGAATGCGGGCGCGAGAAGCTCCGCGGCCAGTACTTCGCCCGCGGCGAGCCGGACGGTCCCCTCGCCGCTGGATCCCTGGCGGTTCGCCTCGAAATCACGCGGCAATGCCGCTAACCGTCGGTCCACCGGCTCCAGCGCTTCGGCCAGCTTTTCGCCCGCGGGCGTCAACCGGTACCCCGTGCGCTCGCGCTCGAACAGGCGGGCATTGAGGTCGTCTTCCAGCGACGCCACGCGGCGCAGCACCGTGGTCGTGTTCACGCCCAGTTGCTGGGCCGCGCCGGAAAGGCTGCCTGCCGCTGCGACGGCGAGAAAGAAACGCAGATCGTCCCAGTTCATGGCCTGTCGGCTCCACATTTGCTTTGGAGCAAAGCTACTCTTGCGTTTCAGCAATATAAAGAGCGGTTTGCAAAAAAGCCTATACGGATTTGCAGAAGAGTTAACCTATTGGTTGAGCTAGGGTTTTACAGGAGAAACCGCGTCGGCGGCCTGTTGCGCCCGCTTCCGGGCCTCGTCTGTGTCCTGTCCCCTGGCCAACGCAACGCCCATCCGGCGGCGCTCATAGGCTTCCGGCTTGCCGAAAAGCCGAACCTCGGAGTGAGGTACAGCAAGGGCCTTGTCGAGATCGGCGAAGGCAATGCCTTCCTCATCCATGCCGCCATAAATGACGGCGCTGGCACCGGGCGAAATTGTCTCCGCCGACACCGGCAGACCGAGAATGGCGCGGGCATGGAGCGCGAACTCGCTCTGATACTGGGTGGCCAGCGTCACCAACCCGGTATCGTGCGGGCGCGGGCTCACCTCGGAGAACCAGACCTTGTCCCCCTTCACGAACAATTCGACGCCGAAAATGCCCCGCCCGCCCAGCGCGGTGGTGACACGTCCGGCAATATCGCGGGCCGATTTCGCCGCCGCCTCGCTCATCGCCTGGGGCTGCCAGCTTTCCACATAATCCCCGCTTACCTGACGATGGCCGACCGGCGCACAGAAAGACGTCTCGACCTCGCCCGAAGCGCCGACCGCCCGAACGGTAAGAAGCGTGATCTCGAAATCGAAATCGACGAGCCCCTCCACGATGACGCGCGGCGCTTCCACGCGCCCGCCCTGCATCGCCTTCTCCCATGCCGGCTCGATGTCGCCGGGCCCCTTGAGCAGGCTCTGCCCCTTGCCCGAGGACGACATGACCGGCTTCACGAAACACGGGAACCCGATACCGCCCTCGATCGCCGCACGCAATTCATCCGCATTGGAGGCAAAAGCGTAAGGCGAGGTCGCGAGCCCCAGCTCTTCCGCAGCGAGACGGCGAATGCCTTCCCGGTTCATGGTGAGCTGCGTCGCTCGCGCCGTGGGAATGACCTCCGCAAGCCCCTCCGCCTCGATCTCGGCCAGCATGTCGGTCGCAATCGCCTCGATCTCCGGCACGATCAGATGAGGACGCTCCTTCTCCACCAGCGCCTTCAGCGCGGCGCCATCCGTCATCGCGATCACATGAGAGCGATGCGCGACCTGCATGGCCGGCGCGTTTTCATAGCGGTCCACGGCGATTACTTCCGCCCCGTAGCGCTGAAGTTCGATAGCGACTTCCTTGCCCAGCTCTCCCGAGCCCAGAAGCATGACGCGGGTAGCCGAAGGCGAAAGCGGCGTGCCGATGCGCATATGCGATTCCTTCCCTTTGTTTCCTGCGCTTTAGCATGGGCGCGAGACGTTCGGAACTCCCCGCCGCCGGAGCTTGACGGATCGCTCCAACTGAATACACTTGAACATATGTTCAACTGTTAGGTTCGAGACATGGCGATCTGCCCCGACACCGAAAGCCTGCCCCCGCTGGACGACGACCGGGCGATCGAACTGGCCGAGATGTTCCGCCTGCTGGGCGACCCCAGCCGCTTGCGCATCGTCCTGGAAACACTGGGCGAGCCGCGTTCCGTGGGCGATATCGCGGGCCGGCTTGGCCTCTCCCTGTCGCTGGTGAGCCATCATCTGCGACTCCTTCGGGCCGCCCGCCTCGTCAGCGCGGACAGGCGCGGCAAGCAGATCTTCTATTCGATCCATGACGCCCATGTGGCCCACGTCATTCGCGACATGGTCGCCCATGTGAACGAAGAGCCGGAGTAAGAACCATGACGCACAGCCATTCGCACGATCACGGTCATGGTCATTCTCACGGCCACGGCCATTCGCATGTGCCGGACGGCGCGAATGAGCGCCGCATCGCCTGGGCCATGTGGATCACCGGCGGCTTCATGATCGTCGAAGCGGCCGGCGG
>NZ_NYVD01000005.1 GCF_002684405.1 Parvibaculum sp.
GCCCTTGCATAAGGTATCTGGCGCGGAAGGCGCACCGTTGAGCCGCCGCCCGGAAAAATCGCCCATTTGACTTCCTGCACGCCGAGCTTTGCCGTATCCGCGGCGATACGCATGTCGGTTCCTTGCGCCAGCTCCATCCCGCCTGCGACGGCAAAGCCGTTGATCGCGGCGATGACCGGCTTTGTCACATCGAATGTGCGCAACAGGCCTTTGGCCAGGATATTCGGATCGTCCAGAATTTTCTGGTCCCATTCGTTTTGCGGTTTGCGTGCGCCATTTATGAGCGGGATGAGTTGCCCGAGATCCGCGCCCGAACAAAACGCCTTGTCTCCGGCGCCGGTGACGATGGCGACGCGGATATTCGCGTCGTCGCGCACCTCTTCCCAATGACCGGCAAGCCTGACCAACATCTCCGGACTGAACGAGTTGCGCGCTTCCGGGCGGTTGAGCGTGATCAGCGCGATATGGCCCTTTTTTTCGAGCAGGGCCGGTTCCATCGTCATGTTCGCGTCTCCCCTGAATAACAGATATGTGTTTTTGATTGCATGAATATAATTTATCTGGACTCGGGTTGTGCCGCCAGCGAAGATTTATGATCAGGGATTGTCAAATTAAAAGTCGCGCCCTTGAAACCAAATGCGACGCTGGGAGAGAGACAATGATCAAGAAACCCATATCCGCGGATTCGCACATCACCGAACCGCCGCATTGCTATGTTGATTACATTGATCCCAAATTCCGCGATCGCGCGCCGCGCATTCAGCGGATCGACAAGATTGGCGATGCTTTCATCGTCGATGGTATGGGGTCTCCAGTTCCGATGGGGCTGGTGGCCGCCGCCGGCAAGGATTCGGCGGAGATCACGACAGACGGCGTCGCCTTCGAAGACCTGTGGAAGAGCGGCTGGGACGCCAAGTTCCGCGTTGCGGACCAGGAGAAGGACGGCGTTGCGGCCGAATTCATCTATCCGACGGTCGGAATGGTGATCTGCAACCATCCCGACTTCGACTACAAGAAAGCCTGCTTCGAGGCTTATAATCGTTGGTTGCAGGAATACTGCGCCGAGGCACCCGACCGTCTTTACGGTCTTGCGCAGGTTTCCATGCGATCGCCGGAAGATGGCGTTGCGGAAATCAGGCATGCGAAGGAGATGGGCTTCAAGGGTGTGATGATGCCCGGAAACCCCGCCGTCGAGGATTATGATTCAACTGTATACGACAAGGTCTGGGCGACCGCTGTCGAGTGCGACATGCCGCTCTCGTTCCACATCCTGACCGGCAAATCGGACAGTCTTTCGGGGCAGGTCCGGGGTCCGCGTATCAACGGCTTCCTGTCGATTATCCGTGGCTGCCAGGACGTGATGGGCACCTTCATATTCGGCGGTGTCTTCGATCGCTTCCCCGACCTCAAGGTTGTCTGCGTCGAGGCCGATGCGGGCTGGGTTCCGCACTACATGTATCGCATGGACCATGCCTACAAGCGTCATCGCTACTGGATGAAGGCGCCGCCGCTCAAGCGGATGCCGAGCGACTATTTCAACGACAACATCTATGTGACGTTCCAGGACGACTGGGTCGCCTTCAGGATGAAGGATATGTGTAATGTCCGCCGTCTGATGTGGGCGAACGATTTCCCGCATTCGGATTCGACCTGGCCCTGGTCGCAGGCAATGCTTGAAGAGCACACGAAAAATCTGAGCGAGCAGGAACGCAACTGGATATGCCACGACAACGTCGCTGAACTCTACAAGCTCGCCGTTTGACGATCCGTATACTGATGTCAAGGCGCGGGTTTTTTCGATTCACGGGGAGGACGTTTTCATGGACTACGATCTGAAGATCGTGGGTGGATTCATTGTCGACGGCACCGGCTCTCCGGGCTATGCCGGAGACATCGGTATTCGCGATGGCAAAGTTGTGGCGATGGGGCAGGCCCCCGCCGGGGCGAGGACGACTATCGAGGCCCGGGGGCAGGTCGTTGCCCCCGGCGTCGTCGATATACATACGCATTACGATGCCCAGCTTCTGTGGGACAGGAATCTGTCGATCTCGCCGTGGCACGGCGTGACGACGGTCGTGGTGGGCAATTGCGGGTTCGGCATCGCACCGACGCGCAAGGAGCACCGCGGCCTTATTCTGCGGACGCTCGAAAATGTCGAGGGCATGAGCGTCAGGGCGCTGGAGGCCGGTCTCGGCGACGAATGGGGGTTCGAGACGTTTCCCGAATATCTCGACGTCGTGGAAAAGAAGGGTACGTTGATTAACGTAGCCGTTCTTCTGGGGCATACGCCGCTTCGTCTCTATGCCCTCGGGCCTGAATCCACCGAACGGGCGGCGCGGCCGGAGGAGGTCAGGCATATGAAAAGTCTGATGCGCGAGGGCCTCGAAGCGGGCGCGCTCGGTTACGCGACATCGAAATCGCCGACGCATGTGGGCTACGAGGGCAGGCCGGTTCCAAGCCGGCTGGCGGCGTTCAGCGAGATACGGGAGATCGCGTCGGCGCTGGGCGAGGCGGGCGAAGGCGTGATACAGGCGACTGTCGGCAAGGAACTGTCATTTGATGAATTCGCGGAATTGAACCGCGTTTCCGGTCGCCATGTCAGTTGGACGGCGTTGCTGGGCGGTGGCGGGGTGCTGAATGTCGGCTCCGCAGCCGAGCAGTTGGCGCGCTCAAACGAACTTCAGTCGGCTGGTTACGCGGTATTTCCGCAGGTCACCTGCAGGCCACTCAATTTTGAATTTCGATTCGATCAGCCGTTTCTGTTTCAGAGCATGCCGGTCTTCGCGCCGGTGAACAAAGCCGACCGCGCGGAAAAACTGAGGCTTTACGCCGACAACTCTTTCCGGGCGGGATTCCGGGACGCGATGCGTGGTCCGATTCTCAATGCGTGGGACAAGGCGGTCATCGCTTATTGTCCGGATCGGCCGGAGTTCGCGGAACGGCTGGTGCGCGACGTNGCAGCGGAACTCGGATGCAACTCNATNGATCTTGCGTTGGANCTCTCGATTCAAAGCGATCTGCANACNCGGTTNCGCCTGCCTGTCGCNAACGCNGACGAAGANGANGTGGCNACGTTGCTGCGCGANTCCTGCACGGTGCTNGGCCTCTCGGACGCNGGCGCGCATGCGAGCCAACTCTGCGATGCATGTTTTTCCACGCATCTTCTCGGNAGNTGGGTCCGTGAAAAGCGCGTTTTGACGCTGGAGGAGGCGGTCCGGATGCTGACATCGCGGCCCGCCGAGGTGTTCGGCATCAAGGATCGTGGTCGCCTCGCTGTGGGAATGCCCGCCGATGTCCTGATCTTCGACGCCGAAACGGTTGGCGCAAGTTCCCTTCGCAGGGTCTATGACCTGCCTGCTGGCGAAGACCGGCTGATTTCCGATGCCTCGGGCATTTCAGCCGTCGTCGTCAACGGGACATTGATCCGGCGCAATGGCGTCGATGTGTTGGGCGCCGAAGGTCGTTTGCCGGGCCGTCTATTGCGCCATGGCGCAGCAGCCTGAGGAGGACGTGAAAAATGAGTCTTGAGGAACTTGCTGTCGTTCGTCAGCTGCTTGCTGGCCTTGTGACCGGGGAGGCTCGTTCTCTTGAGGATTTTCGTACCTCGTATGACGAGGCTGGCAAGGCGTTCGGTCTTCCCGAAGGTGTGACGGTCACGCCGGTTTCCGCCGGCAGGGTTCCTGGCGAATGGCTGGCGCCGACTGCCGGTGCTGGCAAGTTGGTTTTGCTCTATCTGCATGGAGGAGGCTATGCGCTTGGTTCTCTCGACTCGCATCGCCATCTTGCGGCGCGCGCAGCTCTTGCCCTGAAAGGCCGGGTTCTGCTGATCGACTACAGGCGGTCTCCAGAGCATCCATTTCCGGCGGCGGTCGATGATGCGCTTGCTGCTTATCGCTGGTTGACCGAGACGGGCGTCGACCCGGCGAAGCTCGCTGTGGCGGGAGATTCAGCCGGCGGCGGCCTGACGGTTGCCGTGCTTCTGGCGGCGCGCGATGCCGGTCTCAGACTTCCGGCTGCGGCCGTTTGTATTTCGCCGTGGGCCAATCTTGAAAATAAAGGTGCCTCTTATGGCGCGAAAGCGAATGTGGACCCGATGGTGCGCCATGCCGATCTTGAGCTGTGGACGGCGGCCTATCTGGGAACTTCAACCCCGCGCAGGGCGCCTCTGGCATCGCCCGTATACGCCGATCTCAATGGATTGCCGCCATTCCTGATTCAGGTAGGCAGTTCGGAGGTTTTGCTCTCGGATAGCCACTTATTGGCCGATAGATTGAAAGAGGCCGGCGTATCCGTCGATCTCCATGTCTGGCCGGAGATGATTCATGTCTGGCACTGGTTTGCGCCGGTCTTGAGCGAAGGCCGCGCGGCGATCGACGAGATGGCCAGCTTCCTGGATACAAAGCTCGGATGATTATGGCGCTGTATCGTCGTCGATTTCAAGTTGGTCCTCGTCGTCTACAGTCTCCTTAAAGCCTTGCCCGTTTTGTGATATGTGCTCGGCGATAGCGTTTTTCAGTAACGCCGTGAACGGTAGTTTACGATTGCGAAAATACTCGTTGGGAGCGGCTATCCCGATCGCGACCGAGCGTCCGGACGGACCCATCGGAATGGGCATTGCCAGCATGGTCGCTCCCGGCGTCACGAGATCGCTGTAAAGCGCAAGGCCGCGTTTTCTGATTCTTTGCAGTTCGTCTTCGATCTCCTGCATCGATTCCCGCCGCTCTGGCATGGCGGCAAGGGCATCATGAATCAGACGTCTCGCTTCGGGCAACGGAAGTTCGCTCAGCAGAACGCGGCCAATCGTCGAAAAAGCGAGCATTCGCTTGGTGCTTGGCTTGACATGGAAGCGGATGGGCGACGTACCTTGAATCACCTTCACATATTGAGCATAAGCCCCTAGACGCGCAGCGAGGATGATCGTGCATCCCGTATCGGCCGAAAGCCGTCTCATAAGGCGCTGGACATTCCGGATCGGTAACGCCTCGGCTTCCACCCAGTTTCCCAGCAGAGATATCCGGATGCTTGGAAAAAAAGTTTTGCCCCGGTCGTCGTGCTCCAGATAGCCGAGGCTCACGAGGCTTTTCAGAAGGGCGGCGGTGCTGGAATGAGGATAACTCAGCGCCTGCGCTACGTCTTGAATCGTCACCGGGCGTCTTACTTCGTCGAAATACTCGAAAATCTCCAGAACACGGGTCGCGGATTTTACCGTTGCAGCCGAGGGCTGTTCGGATTTGAGGACATTAGCGTTCATGGCGACAACTCTGATTTATATGGTCTCTTCCGCGCCTCGTTTTTCGTTTGCTTCCTCAGAGAGAGAGCGCGAGGCGCATGCCATCTTCGATCGCCCTCACAGCATCGAGTTGTTGAGGCTTGTCGACACCGCCGATTGCGTGAACGGGTTTGCCCAGGGACCGCGCCAATGACAACGCATCGTCCGCCGATTCCTGTCCGGCGCAGACGACAATCGTGTCGACTTTCAACGTCTGCGGCTTGCCGCCTGCCTCGATGTGGAGCCCGGCATCGTCGATCTTCCGATAGGTTACATCGCCGGTCATCGTAACGCCGCGGAACATCACCTCCAGAAAATTCGCCCATCCCCTGGTCTTGCTCAGGCTGGCACCGAAGCTGGCACGCGGCTTGCGCTGGAGAAGATGAATCTTGCGCGATGAAGACCATTGATGATTGGCCGGCAGCAAAGCGCCTGGCTGCGTATAGCTCAAGTCGATTCCCCACTCGGAGGAAAATCCCTCGACATCGGGATGCGACGGATCGTGCGGGCCGTGCGGATGAGACAGGAGCGTCGCCACGTCGAAGCCTATGCCGCCGGCACCGACAATGGCAACCTCGGCACCGACGCGTGCGGTGTCCGTGATTGCCTCTACATAGGTCATAACCGATGGGTGATCCGCACCTGGAACGTCGAGATGGCGCGGGCGAACGCCGGTTGCGACGACGATTTCGTCAAATCCCCCGCTCTCCAGGTCGGCGAGTGAAGCCGGTCGGCCGCAACGGACCTCGACGCCCAGTTCGTCGAGCCGGTTCCTGAAATAGCGGATAGTCTCGGCATAATCCTCCTTGCCGGGAATCCGCCGTGCCAGATTGAATTGACCGCCGATATCGATGTCGGCTTCGAATAGCGCAACCTTGTGGCCACGTTCGGCCGCCGTTACCGCGCAGGCAAGACCCGCCGGGCCGCCGCCAAGGACCGCAATGCATTTTCCTCGGGTCGCTGGTACAATCTTGAATTCGACTTCCCGGCATGCCGCAGGGTTGACCATGCAGGTCGTCAGCCGTCCGGTGAAGGCGTTGTCGAGGCAGGCCTGATTGCAACCGATGCAAGTATTGATTTTCGACGATGCGCCCGATGCCGCTTTCGCAACAAAATCGGGATCGGCCAATAGTGGACGCGCGAGCGAAACCATGTCGGCTTGTCCGTCTGCAATCAGTTGCTCCGCTTGCTCCGGCGTATTGATCCGGTTGGACGCGACCACGGGTATCGCGACTTCCGCCTTGAGCCGCTTGATCGCCCAGGTGAAAGCTCCGCGCGGCACCATATGAGCGATCGTCGGCACACGCGATTCATGCCAGCCTATGCCGGTATTGAGGATGTTTGCTCCGCTTGCCTCGACATCTTTTGCGAGGGCGGCGACGTCCGGCCAGGAATTGCCCCCCTCGACAAGATCGAGAACGGATATCCGGTAAGCGATAATGAAGTCCGGTCCGCAACGCTTGCGGACACGCCCGACGACCTCAACCGGTAAGCGACGCCGGTTCTCCGCCGAACCGCCCCAGCCATCTGTACGCTGATTTGTACGCGCTGCGGTGAACTGATTGAGAAAATAGCCCTCCGAACCCATGACTTCAACGCCGTCATATCCGGCTTCGCGTGCGAGTGCCGCAGCGGTGCCAAAATCCTCGATGGTCTGGAGGATTTCATCTTCGCCCAGGGCGCGGGGCGTAAGCGGATTGATGCGGGACCTGACTGCGGAGGGAGCCACCAGTTCGGCATGCCGACCGTAGCGCCCCGCATGCAGGAGCTGGAGAACGATCTTTCCGCCCTCATCGTGGACAGCGCGTGTGATCACACGATGACTCTCAACGAGGTCCTCGGTCATGACCGACGCGCGCTCTGCAAGCCTTCCCGCCCTGTTCGGCGAGATGCCGCCGGTAACAAGAATTCCGACGCCGCCCTTTGCGCGTCGTGCGAAGAATTTGGCCTGTCGCTCGAAACCGTCCTGCATCTCCTCGAGGCCGGTGTGCATCGATCCCATCAACACGCGGTTTCTGAGCGCAGTAAACCCGAGATCGAGCGGGGCAAGCAGATGAACAAATGTATCTGGCGTTTTTTTCACTTCGACCAATTTCCGTCCGTCAGGGCTTGAATTCTGCTTTGGCCTGAGACAGTACGACATTGCCGTTTTGCGTCTCGGCCTGCACGATCGCGACTCCGTCGCCCGTTTTCCACATCTTCGTTATAATGGTGTCGCCGAAATAGACCTGAGCGGCAAAGCGTCCGCTGAGAGATTTGAAACGGGCGGGATCGTTGCCGCAAAGCTCGCGCAGGACCGCGCGACCGACAAAGCCATATGTGCAAAGCCCGTGAACGAAGGGCTTTTCAAAGCCGCCCAGTTTGGCGAAGTCCGGATCGATGTGGATCGGATTGCGGTCGCCCGAGAGGCGGTAGATTGCCCCTTGCTCGGGACGCGTCATATCCTCGACCACTGCGTCAGGCGTCCGCTCTGGCGGCGTCGAGTCGACGCTCGCAGGGCCGCGCTCTCCGCCGAATCCACCGGCGCCGCGTACAAATAGCGTCGCGTGAGTTTTGAAGAGGGGGCCCTTCTCGTCGGAACCTGTACTCTCAACTCCGATAACGGCCGCCTTGCCTTTGTCCCAAACCTCGGAAACGCGCGCCGTTATCTTGACCTTGGCCGATGAGGGCAGGGGACGCAGCAACTCGACGGATTGCTCGCCATGCAGCAGCATTTCCAACTTCATCTCGACGCCGCTCATCAGCCCTGCGAGCCCTCGCCCGCCGGGGATGACGGCGTAGGTCGGCAGAACTTTCGGTCCTCTGCCTTCATAAATGAAATCAAGCCCATCGGCGGGTCGAGCGCCGACGCCGAGTGCATAGAGCATCGTGTCCTTGTCGGACCATTCCACATCGACGGCCGGAAACGTCATGCCGACCAGATCCTTCGAAATCGCCTTTTTCCCGCTCATTATCGTAATCCTGTTCCGCAATTGTCATTTCTCGTCCGCTCAAGGTTTCTTGCCGTCCGGTGGCCAGGCGACGACGCCATCCTCAAGCGGAATCTTCAGGCTTTTGAGTAGTTGCGAGAAAAGCGTCCAGTTTCCGATGGCAACAACCAGTTCGATCCGTTCTTCTACCGTTTTCAGGTGTGCCGCACAGGCAGTCCAGGTGGCGTCCGAAATCATGCCGCCGTCGAGCGTCTCGTCGGTCGCGGCGAGAATGGCACGGTCGGCGTCGGACAGGCAGGAAGCGTTTTTCCAGTCCCGCGTGGCGACCAGATCCGCCTCCGGAATGTCCAGCATGCGGGCGACCCGCCAATGCTGTGTCCATTCATAGAGCGATTTCGTCTTCCAGCCGATACGCATGATGATGAGTTCGCGCAGTCTTGCATCGAGCTTGTTGCCCTGGAAAAGCAGGGTGTTCAGCGTCGAGGCAAGCTCGCGCGCTACATCGGGATGGCGGAGCAAGACCCTGAATACGCTGAGTGGCGCCATTTGTTCGGATATGCCGGCTTTCGCGGCTGCGGTCGCCGCTTCCGCTATCGACAGCAGGGGAACCCTGGGCGTTTCATCGGTCATTATTATTTTGTCCTCCCCGAAATTTTGCGAAGCGGAAGTTTAGGGCTTCGCATTCTACGTTTGAATCTTTATAACACATACAAGGATAAAAAAATATATATGTGTTATCGACGCGTCGTCGGTGCCGACACCAAGCAGGGAGTTGAAAATGTTGCCGAAAAAATCGATGGCGATGGTGCAGACGGCTCCGCGCAAACTCGAAGCCCGAGATTTGCCGATCCCCCAGATCGCCGACGACAGCGCCATCCTTCGCATCGAAGCCTGCGGCATTTGCGGCAGCGACTACGAACAATACGAAGGGGTCTTGCAGACTCCGATGCCGGTGATTCCGGGCCACGAACCTCTCGGGATTATCGAGGCAATTGGCGACAAGGCCGCCAGGCGCTGGGGCGTCGATGTTGGTGATCGGGTCGCCATCGAGACGATGTTGTCGTGCCATTGCTGCGACACCTGTGTCGGCGGGCATTATCACCTCTGCGACCGCCGCCAGATCTACTCATATATTCCGCTCACGGAGTCACCGGGCCTCTGGGGCGCCTATTCGCAATATATGTACCTCGCGCCCAACACGATCCTTCACAAGATGGACAAGAACCTTCCGGCGGAACTGGCGGTCATGTTCAATCCGCTGGGTGCGGGCTTCCGCTGGGCGGTCGAGATTCCGCAGACGCAGGTTGGCGATACCGTTTTGATTTTTGGACCCGGACAGCGCGGGCTTGCGAGCGTCGTTGCCGCACGTGAAGCCGGCGCGGGAAAGATCATAGTCACGGGGCTTGCGGCCGATTCAAAAAAGCTCCAGATGGCGCTTGCTCTGGGCGCCGATCACATCATCGACGTGCAGAACGAAAATGTTGTCGATCGCGTGCGGGCGTTGACAAACGGAAAGGGCGCGGACGTCATAGTTGAGGTTACGTCCTACGCGACTCAGCCGGTCCGTGAAGCCCTGGATTGTGTCCGTATGGGCGGAACGGTCGTCCTTGCCGGCGTCAAGGGATTCAAGCCTGTCTCCGATTTTGTGTCCGACCTTATCGTCATGAAGGAAATCACCATCAAGGGCGCGATCGGCGTTACGTCGTCGGGATACAAGAAGGCGATCGAGATGATCGAGCGCCGCAAATATCCTCTTGAGCTCATGCACACTCATAATTTCGAGCTTGAGGAAGCTGAACTGGCGATCAAGACGCTGGCGCGCCAGATCGAGGGGCGGGAATCCGTCCATTCCTGTCTCATTCCGGCGACTTGATCTGTCTACAGAATATTTTCTACGGAAGGTGTGCGGCGGATCAACGAAAAGGCTGCGTGCCTGGGCAATGATGATGAGGGCAGTTTCGTGAAGAATTTCAGCGACAAGGCTGCGATCGTCGGGATCGGCGAGACCGGCTATGTAAAAGGGTCGGACCAGACGGCCGTGGCCATGATGCTAGACGCCGCCAGGCGGGCCATCGCGGATGCGGGGCTGAAGCCTGGGGACATCGACGGCATGGTGCCGCCGCCCGTCTATACAACCTCGGAGGAACTGGCCGCCAACCTTGGCGTCGATGTGCTGCGATATGCATCGACGGTCAACATGGGAGGCGCGAGCCCGACTACGGCGTTGCAGAATGCCGCCATGGCCGTGGCCTCCGGTATCTGCGACAACGTGCTGGTCACGCTCGGCTGGAATGGCTACTCGGCGCTGCGTCCAAAAGCGGGGGTGCCGCCAAGCCGGCCAATGAACATGAACACGCTGACCTCGACCATCCGGGGTTACTATCTCCCCTATGGCGTTCTGTTGCCGGTGCAGATGTATGCTTGGCTCGCGACGCGGCACTCGAAACTTTACAATGTTGGCCCCGAGGCGACGGGTTGGATTGCGATGGCGTGCCGCAAGCATGCCCAACTCAACGACCGCGCCCTGACCTGCGGTCAACCGATGACGATGGACGATTACATGCGGTCGCGCATGGTGTCCTCGCCGTTCCGTTTATTCGATTGCTGTCTCGAGACGGATGGGGCCTGCGCCGTCGTGGTGACGAGCGCCGAGCGGGCGAAGGACTTGCCTCACAGGCCGGTCTATATCTCCGGCGCGGCCGAGGGCCATCCTTATCCTGCCGACGATATTCCGTCACGGCCGGATCCTTTCAAGATCGGTTTGAGCTACGCCGCGCCACGCGCTTTCGCCATGGCCGGCGTGACACCGAAGGACATGGACTTTCTGCAGGTCTACGACTGTTTCACCTATGTCGTGCTGCTCCAGCTCGAAGCCCTGGGTTATTTCGAGCCGGGTGGCGCACTCGATTTCGTCAAGGATGGACAGATCGAGCTCGGCGGCAAGTTCCCGCTCAATACGCATGGCGGGCTTTTGAGCGAGGCGCATGTGTGGGGCCTCAATCATGTGCTTGAGGCGACCCGCCAATTGCGCGGCGATGCGGGCAAGCGGCAAATTCCGGATGCCGAAATCGGACTCGTGACCGGATGGGGCGATCTCGGCGATGGCAGCCTCGCGATTTTGAGGAGGTAAAAATGGAAATTGAGCAACCGAAATATCCTCAGCCCGCGACCGTCGATCCGGTCGACGCGGAGTTCTGGAAGCTTTGCCAGGACAGCGTCCTGCGGTTTCAGCAGTGCAGCCATTGTGATACCTGGCGGTTCCTTCCGCGCTACATGTGCGCAAAATGCGGTTCGCCGGATTACGAGTGGATGCCGAGCAGCGGGCGCGGGCGCATTTTTTCCTGGACGGTGACCTACCAGCCCTTTCATCCGGCTTTCGCACGCGACGTGCCCTACATAGCTGCGGTCGCGGAATTGGAAGAAGGCGTCCGCATGGCGACGCGCTTGCTCGACTGCGACCCGGAGGCAGTTGAACTGGACATGCCTGTGGTCCTTGTCTTCAGGGATATCGGCGACGGATTCATGCTTCCGTGTTTCAAACCTGCGCCGAAATAAAAGCAAAGCCAATCGCATCTACGCATCGGAGATCGAAAATGGATCTGGCATATGGCCCCAAATACGAGGCCTTCCGGGAAGAGGTCAGGGCGTTCCTGACGAAATACAAGAGTCAGGCGCCTAAGGGTCTCGGTGCTGCCGGGCGCCCGTCTCCCGAAGCCTGTTCCTGGCAGCAACTGCTGATCCAGCACGGCTATGCCGCGCGGACGATTCCGAAAGACTACGGAGGCTATGGTGCAAAGCCGGATATTCTCGAATCGCGCATCATCGCGGAGGAATTTTCCGCTGCTCGTGTTCCTTCGGCGTTGCAGAACCAGGGTATCTCCATGCTGGTGCCGACGCTTCTCGAGCTTGGCACCGAGGAGCAGAAGAAAAAATGGGTGAAGCCGACGCTTCGCGGCGAGGTGGTCTGGTGCCAGGGATATTCCGAGCCTGGTTCCGGTTCGGACCTCGCCAGCCTTCAGACAAGGGCGACTGTCGATGGCGACGATTTCGTCATCAACGGCCAGAAGATCTGGACCAGCACCGCGCATGAGGCAGACATGATCTTCTGCCTGGTGCGCACCGAGCCCGACAAGCCGAAGCATGAAGGCATTTCCTATCTGATTTTCTCGATGAAGACGCCCGGCATCGAAGTCCGTCCGCTCACCACCATGACGGGCCATGCCGAATTTAACGAAGTCTTCTTCACCGATGTGCGCGTGCCGAAGACGCAGATCGTCGGCCAGCGCGGGCAGGGGTGGTTCGTCGCCAACGCAACGCTGAAACACGAACGCGGAATGCTGGGCGATCCGGCCGCTATGGAAACCAGGTTCCAGGCCCTTGTCGATCTGATGCACGAGGAGACTGTCGACGGGCAGCGGGCCATCGACAATCCAATTTTCCGGGACCGCCTGGTAAGGCTTCAGGCAGAACTTGCTGCCATGAAGTTCAATGGGCTCCGGCTGCTGACCAGCGCCAGCAAGGGTGAGGATCCCGGCTTGGCGCGTCTGATCGTGAAGCTTCAGTCCTGCGAACTTACCCATCAAATATCGGCGCTCGCGATCGACGTCATGGGAGAGCTTGGCGTTCTCTACGACGACAGCCCCTATCTGCGTAGCCACGGCTCGTGGCAGTGGGGATACATGTTTCAGCTTGGGCTCATCATCGGCGGCGGCACGGCGCAGATTCAGAAAAACATTATTTCGGAACGTGGGCTTGGAATGCCGCGCGAACCGAAGCTGGCAAAATAGGAATTTATCCGATGGAATTTGCATTGTCGGAAGAGCAGCGCCTGTTGCAGGACAGCGTCCGCCGTTTTCTTGAACAGAATTCGCCGCTTGACAAGGTGCGCCTTGCCGCCGGGAACACGCATACTGTTCAGCGGTCCCTGTGGGCGGGCGCCAGCGAACTGGGTATCCCTGGAATGCTGATTCCGGAAGATTTTGGCGGCATGGGTCTTGGGTTTCTCGACGCGGCGATCGTTTACGAGATGTTCGGTCGGTATGTGGCGCCGCTGCCTTTCCTTGGGACCGCCGTCATGGCGCCGCTCGCGCTGATGCTTGCAGGCAGCGAGGCCCAGCAGGAAAAGTGGCTGCCGAAGATCGCCGCAGGCGAGATTATCGCAGGCGTGGCCGTCACGGAAAGCATCGGCGTCCGCGAAGATGCCGGCGTGAAAGCCGGGAAGGGAACGCTCACGGGCAAGGCCCTCTTCGTAATCGACTGGGCTGAGGCCGATCTCTACATCGTGGCCGACAGCGACCATGGACTTCATCTCGTTTTGCCCGGCGCGAAGGGTTTGTCGCGGCGGGCGCTCGACACCATCGACAAGACCCGATCGGTTGGCGAACTTGTTTTCGACCAGGTCTCGGCTGAGCCCTTGCCTCGATCCAGCGCCGACGCGGTTGCGCGGGTGATAGATGCAGGTAGGGTCATGCTTGCTTCCGACACCCTCGGCGCGGGTCAGATGATGATCGAGAAAGCAGTTGCTTATGCGGGAGAGCGCAAGCAGTTCGGTCGTGTGATCGGGTCGTTTCAGGCCGTGAAACACCTCTGCGCCGAGATGGCGGCCGCTCTCGAACCATCGCGTTCGCTGGTGTGGTATGCGGCCCATGCGCTGGACGAGGTGCCGGGCGACGCGCGCCTCATGGCATGTCATGCCAAGAGCCATTTGTCGGAAGTGGGCCGCTTCGTCGCGCGCACCGCGACAGAGGTTCATGGCGGCATGGGCTTCACCGATCTGCTTGGCCTGCATTACTGGTTCAAGCGTATTGGTTTCGA
>NZ_NYVD01000006.1 GCF_002684405.1 Parvibaculum sp.
GGAAACAGGAAGCGATATCGCGTGGTCTATGCTAGTCGCAGCGATTGTGCTTTCGCCTTCGACATTGCTGTTCGGAGCCGGCGATATTCTGCGCGGCATTCACTATGAGACGCTGGGCGTGACGGTGCCGGTTCTGCTTTGGGTTCTGGGGCTCGGGGTCGTTTCCACGGGGTTTGCCTATCTCGGCATATCGATGGTTCTGAAGACCCTCGATGCAAACGTATATGCCCTGATCGATATCATCGTGTCGCCGCTCGTCGCGTCGTTCTTCGGTTATCTGGTCTTCGGAGACGTCCCCTCGTGGAGGATGGTGCTGGGTGGCGCCATGTTGCTAGGTGCAGGCTTCTGGCTGACTCGGGAAACATCGAGGGGAATGGAAAATCGGGCGGTTCATCCGTGTCAGTGCGCTTAGTTATGACTGATGTAATGAAGGACTCGTCGGTTCACGCGTGTCGTTTTCGCTGGAGGGAACAGGGAACAAGCGATGGCGAAAAAATTTTCTACATATGCTGTGCTTGCAGTAATTGCTGGCGGTGTCGTTATTGGCGCATGGCGGATGTTTGTAGAAGAAGGCGGACACTCTGCGAAGAGAGATGTCGTTGTTCCGCCTCTTTCCGGCGATGCAGCTCTTGGCAAGGCAGCGTTCGACACGAATTGCGCCGAGTGTCATGGCGATAATGCCAGCGGGACCGGTGAGGGGCCGCCGCTCGTACATCAGATCTACAATCCCGGGCATCATGCCGATGAGGCATTTTTCAGGGCAGCCGAGTACGGCGTCCGCCAGCACCACTGGCCCTACGGAAACATGCCCGCACAGCCGCAGGTGTCGCATCGTGAGGTCGCGCGAATCGTCGAATATGTCCGCGCCCTCCAGAAAGCTAACGGAATCGTCTACCAGCCCCACAGAATGTAGGCCGTACAATCAACGCAACAGGGCCATGAACGGAGATCAGACGAGATTCAGCCTTTTTACAGAGGGCGATGAGCTCTTCGAAAGCATGCTGCGTGACATATCCAGCGCATCGAAGTCGATATTATTCGAAGTCTATATCTTCAGGTCTGACCGTGTTGGGCAAAGGTTTCTGGACGCATTCGCGGGAGCCGCCGGCCGGGGCGTCGATGTTCGAGCAAGATTGGATGCATTCGGATCCTGGGGCACATTTCCGGGGAGCGCGCATGACGCCCTCCGGAGAGCTGGTGTGCAGTTGAAATGGTACGGACGCTGGAGTTGGCGTCATCCGTTCCGCTACGGACGACGAGATCACCGCAAGCTTCTCGTAGTCGATGGAGAGGTTGCCTATCTCGGCGGCTTCAATGTTGGAGAGGAAAGCTCTAGGACGAGCATCGGCCGAACACGGTGGCGAGATACTCATTTGCGTTTCACCGGGCGTCTGGCATCCCGTGCGGAACAGCTTTTCCACGATTTCGAGGAAAGGAGAGAATGCGGCAAAGAGGAGTGGGTGGACGGATCGCTGCTGTTGCCAAACTACGGTGTCGGATGCCGATACAGATGGCACTGTGTTCTCCGGCAGCATCTTGGCGAGGCCACAAAAAGAATCTGGATCACGACGCCCTATTTTGTGCCGGACGCGGCTACGCAGCGGGGGCTTCGCAACGCAGCGCTACGAGGTGTGGATGTGAGGTTGCTGGTTCCCGGTAAGAGCGATGTTTCTGTTGTTCAATGGGCTGCCCGGCTTTCCTACGAATCTCTCCTGGGCGCCGGCGTGAAGGTTTTTGAGTTCGGCGGACGTGTGCTCCACGCCAAGACGATTGTCATAGATGATGACTGGGCAAGTGTCGGAACCTCGAATCTCGATTACAGAAGCCTGTTCATCAATGATGAACTCAACCTCGTGACGCGGTCATCCCGACTGAACCACGAGCTGGCTGACGTATTCCTCGATGATCTTGAACATGCGATGCGCGTGGTACAGAAACCGCGAGGGAAAATATCTCTGCTTCGCTTTGCTCAGGGGTTAATTGGCTGGGCCGCACGAAAATGGTTGTAGGCGAGCGATATGGCAGGGAGTGAATATGGCGGATGGAAATGCACTGTTCGATCTCGATGAAGAGCATCGACTCACGGCGGTGCTCGCAGGTGTCATCGGCAATATCCTCGAATGGTACGATTTTGCACTCTACGGTTTTATGGCGTCAGTGCTCTCGGGGTTGTTTTTCCCTGACAGCAACCATCTGGTCTCGTTGATAGCGACCTACGGTGTGTTTGCCGTCGGCTTTATCATGAGGCCTTTGGGCTCTGTTGTATTCGGCTGGATGGGCGATACATTCGGGCGCAGTCGGACATTGATTTTGTCTGTGGCAATGATGGCTTTTCCAACATTGTGTCTGGGTCTCTTGCCTGTCTACGCGCAGGCTGGAGTGTATGCTCCGCTTCTCCTCGTTTTAGTGCGCATGGTGCAGGGGCTGTCTGTGGGCGGCGAGTTCTCGACATCCGTGACCTATCTAGTGGAAACCGCCCCCGCCGGCCGACGGGGTGTTGCCGGAAGCTGGGCGAACATTGGAAGTCTGTGCGGCATGCTGTTGGGATCGGGCGCAGCCACTGCTGTGACGAGTTTGCTGACCGCCGACGCCATGCATTCATGGGGGTGGCGTATACCCTTTATCTTTGGCGGAGTGCTTGGTGCGATAGCCATCGTTCTAAGACGTGGTTTGCCGGAGTCGCCTCATTTCAAACGATACCAGAGTGCCCGCTGCCGAAATTCTCCTATCGTGGAGGCGTTTAGCTGCAATCGTCGCGAAACCGTGCAGGGAGTTCTGTTCGCGTCGTCCTATGGTGCACTGTTCTACCTTGCGCTCGTCTATCTGCCGACCTGGGTAGCGCAGGTCACGACAATTCCGCTGGATAGTGCCATGCGTATCAATACCCTGACGTTGGCGTTGTTGATCCCGTTTATTCCTCTGGCGGGCTGGATTTCGGATCGGTTTGTGAGGCGTACGTATTTGCTCGTGGGCGCGATCCTCGCAATCGGAGGAGCAGGCGTTTTTATATTGCCATGGATTGTCGCTGACGGAGGAATTGCCGCACTGGTAGGTCAAGTCGCCATGGGGCTCTTCCTTGCGGTACCGCTCGGGGCGGCTCCCGCGCTGTTCACCGAACAGTTTCCGGAGGATGATCGCCTGACCGCCTACTCCATAGTGTTCAATACTGGTCTCGGGATCGTGGGGGGAACCACTCCGGTTCTCGCTAGCTGGCTCATTCTGGAAACTGGTTCACAACTAGGACCGCTCATTGTCTTGCTCGCTGCGATGTTGAGCGGTGTCACGGGACTCATCTGGATGCGTGACAGGAGCCGTGAACCTCTGATGACGCAATGCGGAATTTCTGTGCGGCACGCCATGTCTGCCGGACGTGAAATGAGAGAGCGGGGGCGATGTCCTGCATATGCTGAAACGCAGGCCAGGTAGTTCNNNAAANNCGGAAAACAGGTTGGCGTTAGATACTTCTACAGAGTCGGACCATATGATTACTACAAAGAATGTCCGAACCATGTGCCTCGTAACTAGGCGAGCACAATGTCGTCCCGATGCGCAATTGTGGATATTCGAAACTCACCCGAGAAGGCTTGTGCAAAAAATGGCCGTGCGACGTGAGCGGACAATTCCATAATGGGTGCTATCGGCTAGCCCTGAAGAGACAAGAATCTTTTCTTTAATGGTATTTCCTCAATCTTGGAGGCGTTCCCGTACCTCAGGCCGCCGTGTAGCTCTCTCAGTTCCATCTTTGCCAGTCCGGAATATGCAGTCTCAGTCCATTCAGAGCGGGGGACAGATTTATCTGACAGCCTAATCTGCTTTCTGGTCGCGCGTTTGGCGCAAAATCGAGAATGTCTTCTTCGATACCCGATGCGGGGCCAACCAGCTCAAGCCATTCGTTATCAACATATACGTGGCACGTTGAACAGGCGCAGTTCCCTCGGCAATTCGCTTCTATACCTTCAATATCGTTCGAAACCGCAGCATCCATCACATTCGTGCCCGGGCGAACCTGGAGTGACTTTTCCGTTCCGTCGGGAAAGATGAATGTCACTGTTGTCATTTTGCTTGTCCGCTTCGATACATGCGAGGGAAATGCCTGCGACTGTCTTGCAGGTAGAGTGGTTTGCTTTACAGGTGGAGCTCTTCGTCCGGGTCGATCAAAGGGTCGGGTCCGCAGGCGGCCGCAAGACGTTCGTCATCGTGGATGAGGATGGTGTTTGCCTGGACCTCGATACCGTCATGTTGAAGGGACGCAAGGGCCCGGGAAAAGCTTTCACGCGTGAGCCCCAGTTCGGAGGCGATCAGAGTCTTTTCGTAAGGAAGGGTGATGCGGTTTCCGCCGCCCTGTTTCCGCCGGAGCGCAAGGATGTAGCAGCCCGCGCGCTGCGAAGCCGATCTCAGTTTCAGGTTCTTGATCTGACGGACCATGCGCCGGAACTGACCGGCGAGACTGGCAACAAGCGCATGCGACAGAGCGGGATCCTGTTGCAGGGTGCGTCGAAAGGCGTCTGCCTGGATCAACAGGAAGCGCGACGCTTCCTGAACGCGTGCCTGCATGAGATAGGGCGAGTTCGTTACCACGGCGGCGGGAATGATGAGGTCCGGCGGTTCGACCACTTCGATCAGCACCTCCTTTCCCTCGCTTGATCTGCCAAACAGATGGGCCGCCCCCTCAAGAAGAACATGCTGAAATGTGGGCATCGTCCCTTGTTCGAAAAGAACGGTTCCCGCCGGTGCGCTGTGGACGACCGCATGGCGCAGCAGCTCCTCCCGCGCCGGCGACGTCATCTGCGCAAAGAGGGGGAGCTGGTCGATGTCTTCAACGGAAACAGAAACGCTCAATTCGTACCTTTCTCTTTTCGCACGCTGCCGCAGCGGTCAGAATGCGCGTGATATAAATCACACGAAAATTTGATTTATATCAAATCAAATGGTGAAATTTGCCTTCTAGTTGAGTCTCTTCGCGACCGGGCGGCGAGGGCTCCCCCCTCGCGCCGAACTTTTCTGGAGGGGAATAATGGCTATCGAAGCGGCGGGCGTCGATCAGGCGCCGGAAGATCCTGTCAGCAATGTCCTGAAATGGGTGTTGCTGGCGGTTGCTGTCATCTGCTTTGGCATACTCGGCTGGGTCACGGTGCTGACCTATAGAGATGCGCCCCCCTTCCCCGACAGTTTTGTGCGTTCTGACGGGACGGTCCTCATGTCCGCCGACGATATCGTCCGTGGCAAGGAAGGCTTCCAGAAAGCCGACCTCATGGATTATGGCAGCCTTTATGGTATGGGCTCCTATTTCGGCGAAGACTACACGGCTGACAATCTGGTCAGGCTCGGAAAGCTGACGGAAGCAAATATCGCGCGGTCCCGCTACGGCCAGGCACTCGATACGCTGCCGACAGCTGAGCGCGCTGTGGTCAAGGCCGAAATGCAGTCCGTGCTGCAGGGCGTCGACCTCACGCAAAAGAAAGTTGTGGTGCCTGATGCTCTGGCCGAAGCGATCACGACGCGGCGTGCGCAGATCACCCAATCCCTCCTCCATCACGATTTCGCGCGAGGCTGGACGCAGGCCTATAGCCTTGACGAGACCAGCGCCGGATATACGGCGGATTTCCTTCTCTATTCCTCGCTGACCACAGTGGCGCGCCGGCCGGGTACGGATGCATCATGGACCCAGAACTGGCCGTTCGAGCCGTTGGTAGGTAATACGCCAACGACAAGTACCTTCCGCTGGACCTGGATCAGCTTCTGTTTCACCTTCTTCGCCTTTGGCGTGGTGCTCTTCATCTACGAGCGCTTCCTGAACGATCCGGACAACGCGCCGATGGATCCGGTTCTTGGCGAATTCAAGCCACTGACGCCGAGCCAGCGTCGCGTCTGGAAATATTTCCTCGTCGTCGCGGCGGTTCTTCTGCTGCAGATCCTCGTCGGCTCCATCATGGCGCACTACTACACGGAGCGGGCGGCCTTTTATGGTATTCCCATCGACAAGTATCTGCCGTTCAATTTCCTGCGCGACGTGCATATCCAGGCGCCTATCGTCTGGATCGGTGTATCCTGGATCGCGGCTGCGCTGTTCCTGGCTCCCGCTATCAGCGGGCGGGAAGCAAAAGGGCAGGCTGTTCTGGTCGATATTCTCTTCTGGGTGACGCTTTTCATCGTCGCGGGCGCGCTGCTTGGAAATTATCTCGGCATCATGGGGTATATCGACAAGCACTGGTTCTGGTTTGGCAATCAGGGCCTGTCCTACATTCAGCTTGGGCGTGCCTGGCAGATCGGATTCTTTGGCGGACTGGCGATATGGAGCGTGCTCGTATTTCGCGCCTTGTGGCCGACACGCGAGACGTTGTGGGCGGCGACGCGCCAGTTCTGGTCTGGGCGGATCCGGCTCGAGCACCTGCTCTGGGCCTCGACCGTCAATATTGCCCTTCTCTACGTCTTCGGCATGATCCCGCTAACCGGAATCGAGAAGTCCTTCACCATTAGTGACTTCTGGCGCTGGTGGGTGGTGCATCTCTGGGTGGAGCAGTCCTTCGAATTCTTTGCCTCCGCCATCAGCGCCTATCTCCTGATGGCCGTCGGTTTGGTCTCTCGCCGGCTTGCTGAACGTGCGGTTTATTTCGAGTTGATCCTGATCTTCCTTGGCGGCGTGCTGGGGACAGGACATCACCTTTATTGGGCCGGCGAGCCGGGTATGTGGGTCCCGCTTGGCTCGATGTTCTCCTTCATCGAGGTGTTACCACTGGTGCTGCTCATCATCGAGGCAATCCAGCAGCGTCGTCTTATTCAGGCGCATGGCGATTTCAAATATGGGCTCGCCTACACCTATATCATCGGTGCTGCATTCTGGAACTTCGTCGGGGCAGGCGTTTTCGGTGGCGGCACGCTCAATGCCCCGCTGGTGAACTACTACGAGCATGCGACGTTCCTGACGCTCAACCACGCGCACACCGCCTTGTTCGGCGCATTTGGTCTGCTCGGTATCGGGCTCATCTATTTCTGCCTGCGCTACATTGCGGGCGAGAGACACGAATTTGGTGAGAGCGTCGGGCGCTGGGCGTTCTGGCTCTACAATATCGGGCTGGTGATGTGGATATTCCTGAACTTCTTCCCAATCGGTTGGCCTCAACTCGATGCCGTCTATGAGCACGGTCTGGCCTATGCGCGAAGCCAGGAATTCTACGACACAACGCTCTTCTGGCAGTGGATGCGCATGCCGGGCGATATCGTGTTCGCGCTTGGAGCTCTACTCATGGCTTGGGATTTTCTCGTCAAACTTCGGCCTATCCTTCCGATATTCGGGACGAACGAGCCGATGACGTGAGCCCCAGGTTTCATCCAGCTGGAAGCAGTGTCCTTTGATCACTTGAGCCTGAGCAGCTCGGTGATGCAACGGGACGGGGCGTGGAGCCCCCATAGTGCTCAGACGCGCTGGTCCGTTTTTAGCCATTTACGATCTCCCCATGGGGAGTATCGAGCGCCTTTAAATCGCAGATACTCTCTTTGTAAGACGGAGTTGAAGCAGCGGGTTTTTGCGCATGCGTCCTTGGGACGCACCCCGCCAGCGCGTCCAAGCAGGATCTCTTGACCTAATTCCGCAAATTGTCTGTTGGCTTCGCCTCTTGACGAAGGCATATTGCTGCAATGTTCAAGTGGCTAGTGATTGTACTCTTGTTGAGCGTGACGTTGGGCGCGGCAGAAAGTGCTCGGCACTTTGCCGTTGCGCCAGCTTCGTCCGGCAATGAGGTGTCGATCGAGAAATCCTCAGGCACGCATACAGTCTCCGTGGGAGATATACTGTGCGAGGTTTGCCACATCGGTGAGCATTTTGGTTGGCGGTCCGAACCGAACAGATCGCTAAGACTTTCGTCAGCCCACGTGAAATCCTCGAAGCACTCCCAGCTTCGCGATCATCCTTTGGATTTCGAAACACCTCCCCCGCAAAACATCCTGTCATAGCTGTAGCTGTGCCGACATCGATCGGCGCTTTCCAATCTTCTTCTACAGGTGACGAATGTTTTCTCCCCTATGTCGGGCACGGGGGATGGGATGGCTCGTGTGCTGTTCCATCTTTGTGCTGACGCCTGTCCGTGCGGCAGAGACTATTTCAATGAACAAGGCTGTGGAGCGTGCAATCGCAGCCAATCTCAACCTATCGATCGCGCAATCGGCAATAGAAGCCGGTAAAGGCGATCTTGAACAAGCCGGTCTGCTACCCAATCCCGAATTATCGATAGAGGCGGAAAATGCTTTCGGCTCAGGAGCGTATACAGGTCTGAAAGAAGCTGATCTGACGGCGGCGGTCTCGCAGAAAATTGAACTGGGCGGGAAGCGAGAAATCCGTATGCGCCGCGCTCGGGCCGCCAACGAGGGCGCCCGCCTGCACAGGGATCTGGTTGTTCGCGACCTTGAGGTGAAAACCAAGAAAGCTTTTGTCCGCCTCCTCGCTGCGCAACGAGAAGTCGACCTGGCGTCCAGGGCCGCTAAGGAAATGAAAAATGCTGCGCGTGCGCTTCGTGAGAAGGTTAGCAAGGGGGCGTCGCCGGAAGCGGATAGCAACCGGGGCGAGCTTGCCCTTGAACTGTCGGGCATCAGGCTTCAACGCGCACAATCGGGATTGATCATTGCACGGCAGGCTCTTCTTACTCTCTGGAACGAGGATGGCTACCGAAAGCTCAAGGCGACTGGCTCTCTTGCTCTCGCCTCAACAAATCTTCCCGGGCTTGGGGAGCTGCTAAAGAAAGTCGACGCACATCCGATTCTCGGTGTTGAAAAGGCAAAAGTGGAAGAAGGAAGCGCTGCCTATGCACTGGAAAAGTCCAGAGCTGTTCCAGATCCCACAATCGGAGTCGGTGCCCGCCATTTCAATGGTATAGACGAAAGCGCCTTCCTGATTTCGTTGTCTATTCCCATCCCGGTTGCCGATGCAAACCAGGGAAATATCCGTGCGGCCGGTGCGCGCACCAATGCTGCCAGGCTTTCCGTCAGGCAAACGCAACTTGTTTTGTCCGAGAGGCTGAGAAAGGCCTACCAAGAATATCAAAGTAGCTGCCTCGAGGCGAAAAGGTTTCGCAACACCGTGCTTCCGGCCGCGCGAGACTCGGCGCGTTCCATTCGCAAAGGTTATCGCCTCGGCCGCTTTGGTGTGCTCGATCTCCTCGGCGCATTGCAGGTGGAGATCGACAGCGCTCAACAAGCCGTTGAGGCCGTGCTCTCGTGCCGACTTTCCCTGATCGAAATAGAAGGGCTTACCGGCGACACGTATCAATCAGCCGCTTCGGAAATGTCGCGAGAGGGAGAAAAGTCATGATTGCGTTCGAAAGCAAACCCGCAAATTCGATGAGCTCTGCCGCAATGGTGGTTTTTCTGGCGGCACTTTTTTCTGTCGCTTCACCGGCCTTTTCGGCCGAACAGGAACATCCCGAGCGGGAAGCGTCGGTGCATGAGGAAGGCAACGCAGACAAGCATAATTCCGAGGCCGAACACGAGAAAGAAAACATTGTTGAGTTGTCGGACGCGCAGCTTGAGGCAGCGAACCTCACACTTTCTACCGCCGGTTCCGATCTTATCACCCCTTCGGTGGAGCTGTTCGGGGTCATCAGGCCAAATATGGAAAGACTGGTTCATGTCGTGCCGCGTTTCGAAGGTGTCGTAGTCGAAGCAAAGGCACGATTGGGTGAGAGCGTTGAAAAAGGTGATGAGCTTGTCGTCATAGAAAGCAACGAAAGTCTGCGAGCCTACACAATAAAGTCGCCGATTGATGGACAAATTATCCGCTGGAATGTGGTGACGGGCAGTTACGCGGGACTTGAAGAGCCCTTGATGGTGATCGCAGATCTGTCGTCTGTCTGGCTTGATCTTCAGGTGCATCGACACGACGCGGACAAGATTGAGCTTGGCCAGACCGTCAGCTTTCATCCGAGTGAAGGCGCGGACCGGCGGGTGTCGACTATCAGCTATATGTCGCCGGTCGCGCGGCAGGATACTCAAAGCCTTCTCGCGCGGGTGGTCGTCCCAAACGAGCGGTCGGACCTCCAGCCGGGGCTCTATATGCGTGCATCGGTGGAGAGAGAGCCGACCAGCGCAGAGATCGTTGTTCGTAGATCCGCAATACAGTTTGAGGGTACCGATCCGATGCTCTTCGTGCAGCGGGATGAAGGACATTTTGTGATGCGTCGCGTCCAGCTAGGGCGTCAGGACAGCACGAATGTGGAGATCATCAACGGCCTGTCTGCCGGCGAGGTCTATGTCTCGGAAAACAGTTTTCTACTTAAGGCGGAGGCTGAAAAAGGTTCCGCTACTCACGGGCACTGAGGAGCGGTCATGATTGCAAGAGTCGTATCTTTCTGTGTCCAGCACCGCTGGTTGGTGCTTATGGCCACTGCTTTTGTCGCTGCGATCGGCGCCTACAATTTTACACGCCTTCCCATTGGGGCTGTTCCTGACATCACGAATGTTCAGGTTCAGGTTAATACGGTGGCTCAAGGCTATTCCCCGCTCGAGGTGGAGCAGAGGGTAACCTTTCCATTGGAAACGGCAATGAGTGGTCTGCCCGCGTTGGACTACACGCGCTCGATATCTCGATATGGATTGTCGCAGATTACCGTCGTCTTCCGAGAAGGGACGGACATATATCGGGCGCGGCAACTTGTCGGGGAGCGGATACAGGCCAGTGCGGCCGAGCTTCCGAATGACACCGAAACGAGCATGGGCCCGATCTCCACGGGTCTTGGGGAAATCTTCATGTACAGCATGGAGTTTCGCCCTGATCTGGCGTCCGGGGATATCTCATCCGGCAAGTCCGATATCCGTGCATTACATGACTGGGTCGTGAAGCCGCAGCTGCGTACGGTTAGGGGAGTCGCCGAGGTGAATGCGATCGGTGGCTTCGAGAGGCAGATACATGTCGTGCCGGATCCATACAAGCTGACATCTTACGGCATGTCATTCAGCGACCTGAGAGAGGCGTTGGAGGACAACAACGTAAATGTTGGTGCGGGCTATATCGAACAGAACGGCGAGCAGTATCTGATCCGGGTTCCCGGTCAGGTCGAAACCACGGAACAGTTTTCGGAAATCCTTCTGGGTACGCATGAAGGCCGCCCGGTCTATGTACACGACATTGCTGAAGTGACGTTCGGAAAGGAGTTACGTACCGGCGCGGGAACGCACAACGGAACTGAAACGCTGATCGGAACGGCAGTTATGCTCGTTGGCGAAAACAGTCGGGAGGTCGCTGCCGCTGTCAGAGCCAAGGTCGACGAGATACAGAAAAGCCTTCCCGCGGGATTTGTGATTCAGCCACTCTATGATCGGACGTCGCTGGTTCAGAAGACGATCGAAACAGTTCAGAAAAACCTGTTTGAAGGCGCGGCGCTGGTGATCGCTGTCCTGTTCATTCTTCTGCGCAATTTCAAAGCTGCATTGATCACTGCGATGGTCATTCCGCTTTCAATGCTCATCACCATTACCGGCATGGTCGAATATCAGATCAGTGCCAACCTGATGAGTTTGGGCGCGCTGGATTTCGGGCTGATAGTCGACGGTGCGGTGATCATTGTCGAAAACTGCCTCCGCCGGCTTTCCGAAGAGCAAAAACGATTTGGCCGGACGTTGCATATGTCGGAACGGTTTTCTGTGGTAGCGGATGCGACGCGGGAGGTCATGACCCCCGCTTTGTTCGGCTCCTTCATCATCACAGTGGTCTACCTCCCGATCCTTACCCTCTCCGGGGTGGAGGGTAAAATGTTCACGCCGATGGCTCTCACCGTAATCCTTGCTCTGGCAGGAGCGATGGTGCTGGCCCTGACATTCGTTCCCGCGGCAATCGCCATATTCATTCGTGGCAATGTCGAGGAAAAGGAGAGCCCAATCATGCGTTGGGCGCAAAGGACCTATGAACCTGGCCTTTCCTGGGCGCTGCGGCACAATTACACGGTGTTGTCGGTTTCCATCGTCCTGCTCGTGCTGACCGGCCTCGGTATGACGAGGTTCGGAACGGAATTCATTCCTCAGTTGGACGAGGGGGATGTGGCCGTACAGGCTCTTCGCGTTCCGGGAACAAGTCTTACGCAGTCTGTCGAAATGCAAACCGATGTGGAGAAGGTTCTCCTGAAACTGCCGGAAGTAAGGGATGTGTTTGCCCGCACGGGAACGGCGGAGGTAGCGACAGACGCAATGCCGCCGAACATTTCCGACGCATACGTCATCATGAAGGATCGCGAGGACTGGCCGGATCCATCCAAGCCCAAGGATGTTCTTCTCGCCGAAATCGAGCAGAAACTGGAGGGCCTGCCGGGCTCCAAGTTCGAGCTCTCGCAGCCGATCGAGCTTAGGTTCAATGAATTGATCTCCGGTGTCAGGGCGGATATTGGAATCAAGGTCTTCGGCGATGACATGGAACAGCTGCGCCAAACCGCCGGTGAAATTGCCACGGTCGTTGGCGGGATTGATGGTGCGGCCAATATAAATGTCGAACAGGTAACGGGCCTGCCGGTTCTTTCGATCGATATCGATAGGGATGCTGCGGCCAGGTTGGGGCTCAACGTGGCCGACATACAGGAAACCGTAAGATCGGCGATGGGAGGGAGCCGGGCAGGCACATTCTATGAAGGGGACTGGCGTAGCCCCGTCATTGTCCGCCTTCCGGAAAACGTCAGGCAGGATGTCGACAGGCTGCGAGAGTTGCCGATTCCGTTGCCTCCCGTTCATCCGGAAACGACAGATGTATCGATCTCCTCATATGAGCCTTTCCCCGAAACCATGCCGCGCGTCGTCCCTTTGCGGGAAGTAGCGAATGTGAAGCTCACCACCGGCCCCAATCAAATCAGTCGGGAGAATGGCAAGCGTCGAATAGTGGTGTCTGCAAACATTCGTGAGCGCGACCTTGGTTCATTTGTCTCGGAAGCACAGAAACGGGTGAAGGCCAATGTAGTACTCCCCGCCGGTTACTGGATGGAATGGGGCGGGCAGTTCAAGCAATTGGTCTCGGCGGTTCGAACACTTTCTGTCGTCGTTCCGCTTGCGATGATTCTGATTTTTGCTCTTCTGTTTGCAAGTCTGGGAACCGCCAAGGATGCTCTCCTCGTCTTTTCCGGCGTACCACTGGCCTTGACGGGTGGTCTGGTCGCCCTCGCCATTCGCGGCCTGCCACTCTCAATATCCGCCGGCGTAGGCTTTATCGCTTTGTCCGGAGTGGCGGTCCTGAACGGCCTGGTGATCATCAGCTTCATCAAGAATCTGCGAGCGCAGGGAATGCACCTCGACGAAGCGATATGGGAAGGCGCGAGCAGGAGGCTCCGTCCTGTGCTTATGACGGCCTTGGTTGCGTCGTTGGGGTTTGTGCCGATGGCGCTTGCCACCAGCGCAGGTGCTGAAGTTCAGCGCCCTCTCGCGACTGTTGTTATCGGCGGAATCCTGTCGTCAACGCTTCTCACCTTGGTTGTCCTGCCTGTTCTCTACAAACTCGCGCACGGAGCGGAGCGGTAGAACAATGCAAGGTCACAAAATTTCTCGGTGTTCAAACCTAGACCGAAATTCCGTACTCCAACGGCGCCCGTCAGGGCGTGCCTCAAGGAAAGGCTATCTCATGAAAACCGCTCTCGTCATATCGCTGGCTGCACTCGCATCAACGGCTCCAGTCGGTCATGCCTATTCAGGAAATGACTATAGGTTGCAGACAGTGTCTTCGGATCAGGCGCGGATGTCTCTTTTGGATATTCTCGATTCCGCAAGGATGCATTCGAAGGGAACGGCAGTGAGCATAAAGCCGGATAGGCGAGATGAGGCACATGCTTATCGCGTGGAATTCTTGACGTCCGAAAGAAAGGAAATCGTGTTTATCGATGGTAAGAATGGCGCGGTACTGGATAAATCGTACCGCCGATATCTTTCCAGATCACTCCGGGCTCGACATCGGAATATGCGCATGGCAGTTCAAAACGCTCGGATCGGCTTGATGCAAACCATCGCAATTGCAGAAAACAGAGGGAACGGCGTCGCAACAGCTGCATGGATACCCGAAGCGCAAAGACCAACCAAAGCAATTCTGACAGTCGTTTCGCGAGGGGGAGACGAAACACTTTCTGTCTACCTTGACGGATCAGACCAAATGCGATGAGAACGACTGCCTGCTGAGAGGATAGACCATGCCATCATGTTGTGAGCTCCGTCGGCGCGTCTTGGGATTGAATGTTTTTATTCGGCGTGACGTGAGCCCCGCAAACTCCTCCAAAAATGAGTAGAGTCCGTCAAGGAGAAGGAGACGGACGATGAAACGATTGAGGTTCACGCAAGAGCAGATCATCGCGATCCTGCGGGAGCAAGGGGGAAATCCGGACGCGGCAATAGTCGTCCATCATCCTCTTGAGAACGCGATCGCTCATGGCTGGCCTCGTTGGAAAGTTCCAATCTCCGGGCCAAGAATCGCATCTGATTCTGACAATTGATGCGGCTTGAGCCGCGCCGTTAGGCGGTCGGTATGGTCCCTGTTCCCTCGCGAAAATTCCCTGATATGCCGATTAAATTTCCCTGTTCTGGTTTCCAGGGAAATTGACGCTAAGTCACGGAAGTTGCCGGGCTATTTCAGCGGTCTTTAGCCTTGGGGATGCAGATTCGGGCGAAATTCCCTGTATTTTCCCTGAAATTCAGGGAATTGAGCAGAGGGAACAGGTCTATCGACTGTCGACACCACCAGTCCTTCCCCCGCAAAACGAAGACCTTCAGGCCTTTCTACAAACTCTCCGTCATTCCGGGGTCTTGTGGCCCATTTATGCATCGCGGTGAGTGGCAGAGGTGCTTTGCGGAGCCCGTTTTGCGGTTATCTAGCGGGTATATCTCTGGACGAGCCCGAACAGGTCCGCTTCAGCGTATTTCGATGCACAATGATGCACCGTGATGCAGCTGTGTTTCGCGGGAACGTCAACGGAGCGACAAAGCCGGCGCTGTGGTGCGGACGAGTGCATTCTCCGGCTGGCCGATTTAGGTGAAGCCAAGCGCCTCGCGTTGCTCATCCCAATTCGCGGGTAGCTTCGGCAGCCGGATCAGTCCCTGCGAGGTGAGGCGACCATGACGAGCTTGTCCTTGCCGGAGCGGGCGACATCGGCAAAATCTTCCGTCGGGATAAGCCATGCAAGCTGCACACGCCGTCCATGAGAACGGCTGCGATGAACCCCGCGCCCTCTGCCGCGAAAGTGGCCAGTCTGACATCGAACTGCACCGTGCCGGCCCTGTCATTGTCGAGACCGGTCCGGGCCTTCACCTGCACGGGCGCACCCTCGGTGCAGCGAGATTGTCCGTCCGGAAATCATCTTCGTTTTTCTTTGTTTTTTTGCGACCCGAAATCGGACGCGCCGAATTCGTCGGAAAGTTTTTCTGCGTGAAGCCGTATTCGTAAGAAATACTTGTGCGAAAAAAGGTTCATGCTGACTCACCGCACCCGCCGTGCCCCTTCCGACGATAAAACCATTTTATCGGCGAGCCGCGCCCCCGTGCTGGTGGCAGTGCGGATCAGCGTGACTATTGGTTGTACCTGCCGGGAGCATTAGCGGAAGTTCCCTACAAGATTTCTCCACCTTGTAGTGAACTTCCATCCAAATTTGTGGGAAGTTCGGCGTGGGGATATGGGGCATCCAGCCCATCTACACGCAGATCAGGAGGAACCGCACATGCACCCCCCCGGTTCCTAATAGAACCGGGGAGGGCAAGCGATCTCCTTTTGTGGAGGATCTCGGCGAAGAAGACCTGCGCTTGATCGCGGAGGCCCGGGTCCCGGAAGACGTGGACTGGGATCTGGACGCAGACTAGCTCTGCCTCTCCTCCGCCTTTAGCGCCTCGTAGAGCTGTCCGGGTCCCAACAGGATTTCAAGAATGCCCTGTTGTATCTCCCTTGGACGCAAGGGCCTGTTTGCTCATGGAGCCGTGGGTGGTCATATCGTCCATGATGCCGTCGATGAGCTTCGGCATAAGGTCCGGTAAGTTGTTGAACTGCTCCTTCGTGTTGTTGGCGGCCTGCTGCACGAGAAGCTCCGTGTCGAGCAGCTTCCCCTTCAGCGCGCTGTTCACATAGGTGAGCTTGTTGTTTCCATCAGCTCACCGTCGAAGAGGTCGTTCACCTTGGCAATGATCTCGGAGAGGAGCGCCTTTTCCTTCTCCTGAACGGAGCCCCCCTGTGTGGCGTTGGGATCGAACTCTATCTTGACCACACGCTCTACCTCGTCGCTGTCATAGAAGCCCAGAGCATCCAGCTTCGCCGCGCATATCAAGGATGATGTGGGGGGGGCACCATCCGAAAATTTCCAGTGTTTTGGGCTTCCGCGTGAGATAGGTGATGCCGTTCTCCGCCGCGTAGGCGCTCATCTGGGAGGCGAGCATGCCTTCCGCATCGACCTGGCTCCCGTCATCCTGCTCTTTCAGCTCCGCAGCCGCCTATCTGGCAGTGAACTCATGGGCAAGACGGTGTTCCTCCGGCGTATGAACTCTGGGGTGCTCGTTTTTTTTGAAGGTTGCGGTCCATTCGAGCTTTGAAATCGGACGCCAGCCGCCTCAGAGATTGCGGAGCGGGAGAAGCTTTGATTTCGGTCTTGTAAATAAATAGATACTCAATATTTTTCTTTATTTTAATGGGTGACATTGATTCAATCATATATTGATAATTTTAATCAAAAAATTGTTGTTTCATCATGTGAAGACTCGAGTTATCATAAGCAAATGTAGTCGTTTGTTTGTTGGTGTAGGCCGTACGATACCTGAAGTAAGCTCCAAATATTGTTGGCATACGGAGATTGTGCGTCGGTGAAACCCAGATAGCTCGAAAGATCTGAGGAATGAGGGAATCCCCTTTTGCCTCTACTTTGAGTGGGCGTTGCCCGATTTGCAAAAAGAAGCGGGGCGACCGATATCATGTTGCATCGTGCACAAGTGACCATAAAGAAAAGGACGATATTGTCCTTCTTGTTCGCCCTGTTTGTTGCAGCGTGGGGCGGTGCATATTTATTGCCCCTATGGTTAAATCAAAGAGGCCAAGACGATTGTATATTTAAGGGAATAGGAGAAAAACAATATGAAACTTACTTAGCCAAGGCGAAAAACTCGTCACCCCTGAACTTGGAAACACGCAAGGATGGTTTAGATAAAGGCTATTCTAAGCTTATAGGAGATCGTGTAGACGAGGCTATTCGAGGACAGGATACTTTCGTCAAAAAAGTGGCCGCCGTACACGCTTTAATGAGAGCGCTGGGTGGCTATTATCGCTCCACGGTTGCGCGTGTGTATCACAAAGGCCTTGTATTTTTTGATGGCCGGGTTAAGCCCGAGACCACTGCCATTGTATATAACTACTATATCGATATGAGCCCAAAGCGACTGTATCTTCCAATAAGAAGGTGGATGACAGTAAAGATTGTGTATAAATTAAAGAAGAACGAATATCACGAAGCGAATACCTTTTATGTGGTGGCATTTTATCCCCACTTGCTCTCTCCATTCTATATGACCGCTCCGAAGTCGCCCGTGGGGGAGGCGTGCCCGATCGTGCCGCTCCACTCCGCGAACATGAAGTCGTTTAAAAATGAGGCAACCAAATGAAGCAGATATTTCTGGAGTATAAGCCCGTCGGTGAAGTTGGGGGAGTAGAGGTTTTTGGGCATATGTATGTGTTCCTCTGGGGGCGAGTTGTCGGCGCAGTCCTTCCGCGAAGGCATGTAGCCCCGCCTTTACCGCGCCATAGGTCGGGGCACGGGTCGGAGAAACCAGAGCGAAGCCTGACGTGACAAACACAATTGCGGTCATGGTGGGCCAGCGCCTCAGGGCCTCGCTGGTCAGCTGAATGGGTGCTGTCAGATTAAGGGCGACTTCCTGTTCAAGGTCTTGCGTGGTGTTCACGCCTGTCGCGAAGTTTCGTTCGACGAAGGTGCCGGCATTGTTGATGAGGACATCAAGTCGCCCGAACCGATTGGCGACAGCATCCAGCATGGCGATCCTGGCCGCGTCGATAGTCACGTCAGCCTGGATTGCCAGCGCATCGGGGTGCGCGTCGGAGAAGCGGTCGAGGGCCGCTTGCGATCTACCGCAAACAGCGACGGCGGCGCCCTGTTTCAAATAGGCTTCAGCCAGGCTCATGCCGATACCCGATGTGCCGCCAGTTATAAGAACAACTTGTTTCATCTGTTCGTCCAGCTCCTCGCTCTGAAATTTTCGTCATAGAAAATGTGATCGGCGCCAACATGGCCTCTCAGATCACCACGGGACGGTTCCGAATGTGGAGTGGGTGAACGTACCGGTGGGCCCATCCTTGCCAAGCAGCGCAACCCGTACAGCCTCGCTGGCGCCCTCTTCGACGGTCTCGGTGCCCTCGTATGCATTCATGGCCGTCCTGGTGAAGCCCGGCGTGACGGCATTGACATTGATCCCCTCTGGCTCCAGTTCGATTGCCATGGCCAGGGTCAAGGCATTGAGGGCTGTCTTGGAGGCCGCGTAGAGAGGGCTGAAATGGTCGCGGTAAGGTAAGTCCGGGTTCGCACTCACTGTCAGCGATCCTGAGCCGCTCGATACGTTGACAATGCGCGCGCCCGGCGTCTCGCGCAGCAACGGAAGCATCGCCTGATAGACGGCAAGGACGCCGAAGACATTCGTTTCCCATACCGCGCGCATTTCATCGAGGGACACAATGCTTGCGCGCGTGGCCTTGACGTATGCCTCTATGGTCCCGGGGTGAGCTTTGGTCGTCATAATGGCCGCGTTCTGGACAAGCACATCGAGACGACCAAATTCATTGCGCACACGCGCAGCAGCCGCTGCGATCGACGCCTGATCTGTAACGTCGATCTGGATTGCGTGGGCGTCGGGTCCAATTTCCGTTGCGGCGATTTCGCCGCGTTCAAGGTTGCGCGATCCGACCAGGACGCTGAAGCCGTTCGCCGTGAGATCTTTCGCGATCTGGAAGCCAATTCCCTGGTTTGCGCCTGTGACAAGGGCGACGGGTTTGTTCTGCATCCTGATTTCCTGTCCGGTGAGATTGTTGTCAGTGCGGCCGCTCCGCAGGTGTCGAAGTCAATATTTCTGTCGAAGGACCTTGAGGACACCCGAGAATCCAAGCGTGGGGACGTCATCCGCTTTCAAGAGCCCTCGGACGAAGATGAGGTGGCCCCCCGACTTCAAGACTTCTCCGCGAGCAATAAGCCGCGCGTTGGCTGAGGCAGGTGCCAGGAATTCACTGTTTAACGAGACCGTGAGGCCCTGCAGCCCGCGCAGTTGGTCGTAAGCAATCTGAAAAATCGCATGATCCGCGAACGCCATGAGTGCTCCGCCGTGAACGACGCCCTGGCCGTTCAGCATTTCGGGCCACGCAACGCAACCGCATTCCATGTTCCCGTCCGCCGCGCGGCGTGTGTAGAACGGCCCGACATGCTCCACGAATGGTTGCCGCCCGGACCACACTGACCAACCGGCCCATTCGCCTTGATCAAGAGGTGGCTCAAGATCGGCGACTTCTTCCGGTGCGTCGTTCATGTGATCGCCCCTCGGTTACATCCCAGCAAGTCGACTTCCTGGGCACATAAGCGGATGTCCATTCAAGTGACGGGAAGCTTCTCCGTATTTAATACCGATCAATACAAAACATCGACGGGACCGCGTCAACAGGTATTTGTACTAAATGGTAGGAAATGCATCGTCGCCGGCACAGCGGTAGCGCTCGCCGGAATTCTGATCATTGTGTTGAGGTCCAGTCGGCTCGCGGCGCTTGTGCCTGCGATGCGGTCCAGAGGCGCATAGTTGCCTCTGGTATTTTTTGTATCGTACAATACGAAAGCTGGAATCCCGAAGGTAAGGCTCTTTGCAAGGTGGCCCAAAAGACTGAGAAGCAGAATGGACGTCCGCGCCAGTTCGATCCGGACGTTGCTTTGCGCGCTGCCACAATGGTCTTTTGGCGCAAAGGCTATCTGGGCGCGTCGCTTGACGATCTGACGGATGCCATGGGGATTAATCGGCCCAGTCTTTATGCGACGTTCGGTAACAAGGAGGCGCTGTTTTTGTCATGCATCGATCTCTACGATGCAGCCAGCGCTGAATTGCTCGACGCCGCCCTCGCCGCACCGAAAATTGATGAGGCCCTCGATGCCTTCTTCACGGCCGGTGTTGAGGGGGTGACCAGCCGTTCAACGCCTTCGGGGTGCCTTATCGCCTGTAGCTTGGTGGGGGCAGCCGAGGAGAGTGATCGGATCAAATCCAAGCTGAAAGCCTGCATGGCCTCCACCGATGCGGCGGTTCGCAATCGATTGAAGCAGGCGGTCAAGGCGGGCGAATTGCCTGCCGACACAGACGTGGCGGCCACCGCGCGCATGGTCAACTGTATCCGCCATGGCTTGGCCCTGCGCGCCCGTGCGGGGGAGACGCGGAAGGAGTTGGCCAAAGCCGCCCGTGCAGCGGCGAACGCTTTGCTCGGTCGCTCCCCACGCGCGACTTGACCAAACCTAACAGCGCTTGTTCGGCGATTAAGTCTACTTCTATTCCTGTGTAGACCGGGGGCAGGATCTGCCGCCCCGAAAATACTTTGACGACGTACATCCTTCGGGACGATCCCGGATGTTGGTTTGACGAAGGTTGGCTGCCCGGAAAATTTCGAGCGCTGTCGCAAGTCAATAGCGGCTCTATTGGCGCGAGATGAAAAACATCGAACTGAATAACCCCAGGATTTGCAGACACCTTGCGCAGCACGTGCGCGCGTACATCAAGGTCGCGGGCTGCCTGGGCAAACGCCACCCCTCGATCCCGTCCCAATTTCCCCGCCTCGAGTTTAAACTCGAGGCTGAATACCCACCACCGTTGCAAAGCGAGCTGATGTAGGAAAAGATAATCATGATAAGTTTCTGATTAAGGTGGTCAGTCGGAAACGCCTGCGACCATGCAGCAACAGGAGTGGTGATCGTGGTTAGCAAACAAATGCGCGACTTCTGGGCCGTATGTCCCGCAATGCCCGACATCCCTCCCGTCGCCAGCCTCCCGGCAGAGCGACAGGCGAGGGACGAGCGGACGATGCAGCGCTATCCCACCTTGGCGGGCGTGACGTCGGAGGCGGTGCGGTGCGATGGGGTCTCTGCGATCTGGTACCGTCCGAACAACGCGAGGTCAGATCACGCGATCCTCTATATTCACGGCGGCGCTTTTATCTGGAGTTCCGCAGCAGGCCACTGCGGCGTGATTAGTCGCGTGGCGGCGGAATGTCGGATCGATACCCTGGCCCTGGACTACGGCCTGGCCCCGGAACACGCCTTTCCAGGCCCGGTGGAGGAAGGCGTCCGCCTCTACAAGTGGATGCTGACCTCGGGCTACAAGCCGGATGCAATTTCGCTGATCGGCGACTCGGCCGGCGGTGGTCTCGTCCTGTCGGTCCTGCTGGCGCTGAAGGCTGAAGGCCTCCCGCTCCCTGCCTGTGGTGTGATCGCCTCCGCCTATGCGGATCTGACCAACGCGGGCGAGAGTATCGACTGGATTACGAAAGACCCCTGCGTGACCCGCGAGGGCCTGGACGCTTGCCGGGATCAGTATCTGCAGGGGCACGACGCTGCCGATCCGTTGGCGTCTCCGATCTTTGGGGATTTCACGGGCTTTCCACCCCTCCTGGTCCAGGTCGGCTCCCGCGAGCGCCTTCTGAGCGATTCATTGCGCGTCGCGGCTACGGCCGACGCGGCTGGCGTTGACGTGCGGCTTGAAGTCTATGATGGCTGCGTTCACCTCTGGCATTGGTGGGTGCCGGACGCGCCGGAGACCGCGAGGGCCATAAAAAGCGTCGGGGACTTTTTGTCCGAGCACACGCACTAGGTTCTGTGCCGATTGTCGTCTTGAGGAACTCGCCGAACGGCGATCCATGATCACGCGTCTTCAGCATCGTCGGCCGTCATCGGGTCCGTGGACGGGTCCGGTTGCTCTGCGCCGACGCCCGGCAGCGGGGCACGCCGACGGGTTCGGTCATGGGTCAGGCACAGGACGTCAGGTCGTGCGTAATGCCCTACGGGGTCGGCCAGGGCTTTGGCGAAGGCGATGGCGCTTGGATCGATCTCGGCCACGACCAGACCTTCGGCGTCCTCGGGGAGGAACTCGGCCAGAGGCTGACCATCCGGACCATAGATCATGCTGCAGCCGCCACCGAGCGGGAAGGGTGCTTCTCGGCCCAGGAGTTCCGACTGAATGCGCAGGACGTCGAGGGTCACGAGCTGGGTCGCGGCAAGTACATAGCACCCGCCTTCCGCCGCATAGACCTGCGAGGCGGCCAGATTGACCTGGCGGCCGAGGGCGTAGGCAGGTCCTCCGCTGGCGGACGATAGACTTGGCCATGAAGCCACATGGATTTCCTCGTGCTGCGCGAACATGGCGGCCTTTACCAGAGGTTGCAGGTGCTCCCAGCAGTTGAGCCCTCCCAGCCGTCCGAGTGGCGTATCGTAGACCGTCAGGTCGGAACCATCCCCGTCGCCGAAAACAGAGCGCTCGACATGGGTCGGTCGCAGCTTCCGCCGATGCGCTAGGATGCGGCCGTCTGCGCCGATGATGGCTTGGCCAAGGTAGAGCGATCCATGATCGCGCTCGCTGACGCCCATGACGACGTGCAGGTTGTTTCGGCGGGCTGCCTCGGCAATGCGCGTGAATGCTTCCGAGTCGGCGGTCAGGGAATTCTCCTGGTAACGCCGGGCAAGGCCGATCGCCTCCAGGGGGCTGGTGACCCAGATCCAGAACGGGTAGCCCGGGATCCAGGCCTCGGGAAAGGCCAGCAGGCGGACCCCCTGGGCACCCGCTTCGTCCATGAGGGCGATGGTCTTCTCAATGCCCGCTTCGAAATCCAGGAAAGCCGGCGCCGCTTGGACGGCGGCGGCGAGGAATGGGCTCGGGTGGGACATCAAGCATCTCCAATGTACGGGCGCGGGGCGCCCGGGTTGAGTGGGATTGAGGTGTGTCGGTCTCGGGCGATGCCGGACGCGCCGCGTCCACTGTGATGGTGGGGCGCTTGGCTGTCTCGACCTGTCGGTCTATCCTGCCGCCGTCGGGGTGCTGGTGCCGCTGTCGCAATTAAAGGGGTAGGATGTCGGATCGCTCCAAATCTTCGTCTCTGCCGTCGACACCCGCCGGGCGGCGCGGTGACGCATCCGCCAATGGGAAGGCCGCGCTCGACCCAGCCATGACCTGGTCTCAAGTTGGCATGACCGAACTCATCCTGTCGCAATGGCGGGCTGAAAAACCGGAAATCGAAGGTTTGGGCTTTGAGATCGGGACGCTGCTGACCAGGCTTGGCATCCTGCTCAACCAGTTCGAGGTGCAGGCAGCGCGGGGGTTGGGCCTCAGATCGGGCGAGATCCGCTTGTTGTACGCCTTGCGACGTGTTGGTCCGCCCTATGCCCAACGTCCGACCGACCTTTTTCGGCTCCTGGGCGTCACCTCCGGGGCGATCACCTACACGGTGAACCTCCTCAAGGGGCAAGCCCTTGTCGAAGGGGTCAGCGATCCGCAGGACGGCCGCAGTCAGATGGTCCGGCTGACGCCGGCGGGCTTGGCCCTGATCGATGCCCTCGTCGCCGAAACCGCAGGCCTGCTCGATACGGCGCTGCGGCCCCTGGCGGCGACGGAGCAGGCGGCCATCCAGCAGGGGCTTGCCCGGCTGGCGGAGTGTCTGGAGGCGTTCACCGATCATCGCGTTGATCCCCTCAGCTCAGAGGTCGAGGACAAGTAGATCCGAGCGGCTGCGCGAGCAGCAGATCATCATGGTCCGGTTGGCGGCCTGCTCTTCAGGCGTGAGAAGGGAATCGCGATGCTCTGCCTCACCGCTCACGATCACGGTTTCGCACAAGCCGCAAATCCCCTGCTTGCAGGAACTCGTCGTCGGGATCCCCGCAGCCTGGAGAGCGGCCAGGATCGACTGATCCGGGGCGACCGCCACTGTGCGTCCGCTCCGCGCGAGTTCGACGGTGAACCCTGCGCCCGGCGACGCGGTCTCCGGGGGTACGAAACTTTCTGTGTGCACCATATTCATCGGCCGGTCGGCTGTGGCCGCGATGAAGGCGTCGAGCATAGGCTGAGGCCCGCAACAATAGAGGTGGCTGCCCGACGTCGCCGTCGCCAGAAGGTCCGCAAGCGGCAGCACTCCACCGCATTCCTCGTCCATATGAAGTGTCACCGTCTCGCCCAGCCCGGCGAGGATCTCGCTGAAGGGAGCCTCGGCGCGTGATCGCACAGCGTGTACCAGTCGGAACGGCTTCTTCGCCTCGCTGAGTGCGGATTTCAGAATTACCGGACAGCGATTCCGCTAAATCCCGGACAGCCGTTTCAGTAATTCCCGGACAGTCCGGGCACGGCTGATTATCTTCCTGC
>NZ_NYVD01000007.1 GCF_002684405.1 Parvibaculum sp.
CGAACAGGCATCTATCCCGCGCCATCTCGGACATGGGCTTTTACGAATTTCGCCGCCAGCTGAGCTATAAGCTCGAGCGTCTCGGTGGTGCCCTTATGGTCGCCGACAGATTCTATGCTTCCAGCAAGATCTGCTCGGCATGCAATACTAAAGCGGAAACTCTTCCGCTCTCGGTCCGCTCATGGACCTGCGCCAATTGCGGCGCGCAGCATGATCGCGATGTGAATGCAGCGATCAACCTCAAGAATTTGGCCGGTAGCGAGGACTTCGCGGTCCGTCCGGTGACAGCTTGTGGAGCGGAAGGCTCTGGTGACGGAAATGATCCCGTTACGAAACCGGCCGCGTCGAAGCAGGAATTGGGCTCTGATCAGAAAAGATCAAGTCCATGAAAGCGGTGAACCCTCCCACGCTGAGCGGGTGTCGATTTTTTCGCTACCGGCAGGCGTTCATAAAGCCAGCACAAATAAATTTGGGAGCCATTTTTAGACCGTTTTTCTGAATCAGTATTGAAATCGACGAAAAACCAAATGATTTCAATGCCGCCCAAGTCGGGCTGGTATTTTGTGCGGATTTCAGAATTACCGGACAGCGATTCCGCTAAATCCCGGACAGCCGTTTCAGTAATTCCCGGACAGTCCGGGCACGGCTGATTATCTTCCTGCAGTCATGTTTCGGTATGCATCGTTTCGGTGTTTTCAGGGGGGGGTCAAGTTCGTGTTTTGATCTGGCCGCCGCATGCTGTCTCCCTTGAGGTCGACGCGGTGAGCATTGTGGACGATCCGGTCGAGGATGGCGTCCGCGATTGTGGGTTCACCGATCATGTCATGCCAGGCTGAGACGGGGAGCTGAGCGGTGATGATGGTGGATCGCCGCTGATAGCGTTCCTCAAAGAGTTCGAGGAGGTCGAGGCGCTGTTGATCGGTCAGCCCATGGGTCCCCCAGTCGTCGAGAATGAGGAGCTGGACGCGGGCCAGCTTGTCGACCAGCTTGGGGAATCGCCCGTCGAGGCGGGCCATGGCCATGTCCTCGAAGAGCCGCGGCATTCGGACATAGAGGACGGAGTGGTCGAGCCGGGCGGCTTGATGGCCGAAGGCGCAGGCCAGCCAGGTTTTACCCGTTCCGGTCTGGCCGGTGAGGATGATCTGCTCCTTTGCCTTGATCCACTCGCCCTGTGCCAGCGCGAGGATCTGACGGCGGTCGAGGCCGCGGCTTGCGGCGAAGTTGACGTCTTCGATACAGGCGTCGGGGAAGCGCAGCCTGGCGTTGCGCAGCCTGTTGGCGAAGCGTTTGTCGGCCCTTGTCGAGACTTCCCGGTCGAGCATGAGGCCGAGCCATTCATTGCGATCGAGAGCCTGGCCCGGGTCCTGTCCGGCGAGAGCCTTCCAGGCGTCGGCCATGCCTGTCAGGCCAAGCGCGGCCATCTGGTCGAGGGTGGGATGTGTCAGCATGTGTTGATCCTTCTGTGCTGAGGGTTACTGGTAGTAGCCGGCGCCACGGATGTTGTCGTGGACCGGTGTCGCGGTGATCGGCTCTGGCGGTTCCGGGGCCTGGTCGAGCCCGGTGACGAGGATGGAGCGCACCGAGGCATAGGAGATGGTTCCGACCGTCAGGGCGTGATTACAGGCAGCTTCCAATCTGTCTGCCCCGAACTGCCGTTGCAGGCCGAGGACGCCGAGGGCCGATCGATATCCCTGTTCGGGATGCGGCCTGTCGCGCATCAGACGTTCAACGAGCGCGGCCGTGTGATAGCCGGTCCGGGCTGCCCTGCGAATGAGGCTTTCCGGCGTCATGCCACCATGGCGCTGATGGGCCTTGGGCATGTGCTCCTTGATGGTGGTGTGGCCGCCACGCGGCCCGCGGCGGTGATGCAAGGCCACCTGCTGGTTGTTGTGGAAGATCTCGATCATGCGATGTGTCAGGCGCACATCGACCTGCCGGCCGATCAGGCGGTGCGGCACGGAATAGAAGCTGTGGAGCACCTCGATATGATAGTCGGGATGCACCTTGGCCTGCTTCCATTCCGCGTACTCGAACGGTGTGTCGGGCAAGGGTCTCAGCGCGGCGCGNTCGATCTCTTCGAAGAGCTCCTGCCGGGAGCGGCCCACCCGCCGCATGGTCCGGGCATTGAGATCCTCGAGCAACTCGGCAATGGCCACGTTGAGTGCCTCGATGGAAAAGAATTGCCGGTTGCGCAGCCGGGCCAGGATCCAGCGCTCCACGATCAGCACCGCGCCCTCGACCTTGCCCTTGTCGCGGGGCTTGCGCGGCCGCGTGGGCAGCACGGTCGTGTCGTAATGTGTCGCCATGTCGGAGAAGGTCCTGGTCACCGACGGCTCGAACCAGAGCGGCTTGACCACGGCGGCCTTGAGATTATCGCACACGATCGCTTTGGGCGCGCCGCGGAAGAACTGCAACGCCCGAACCTGGGCGTCAATCCAGTCGGGCAGCTTCTGGCTGAGGCTGGCCCAGGCGAAGGTGTAGTTGGATGCGCCAAGCACCGCGACAAAGATCTGGGCGCGGCGCTCCTGACCTGTCGCGGGGTCGATTACCGGGATCGTATGGCCGGCATAGTCGGTCTGCATCACCGCGCCCGCTTCGTGGCGGTTGCGATACCGAGGGCTGATCCGGTTCTCGAACTCCCTGTAGCGTTCGCAGAACCAGGTGTAGCCATAGCCGTCGGGGTGGGCCGCGCGATACTCCTCCCAGAGCAGCAGCAAGGTCACGCCCTTGCNCTTCATCTCGGCCGNCATCTTCGGCCAATCAGGTTCGCTCAGATCCCGGGGCGGNCGCCCGACACGCTGGAACAGAACTTGCCTCAGCGTCGCATCGTCATCTCGNCCAGCAGGAAGAGGCCAGCAGTNCAGCCCGGCTTCCCGGGCCCGGTTCAGGTAGGTTGCCACGGTCGTCTTGCTCAGCTTCAGGCGTGCGGCAACCTCGCGCGCCGAAAGCCCCTGGTCATGCGTCAGTCGCAGTATCGTTCGAATGTCTTGCACGCTCGTGCGCCTCGCTTGCTTCCGTCTCGGCATGCTCCCTCCCGGCCTTGTTCAAGACCGGCAGAATGCCGTGGCGGCGCAGGCGATGACCAACCCTGCCCAACCCCTCCCGGAACTGTCCGGGAATTAGCGAAATCACTGTCCGGGATTTACCGAAACGCGTGTCCGGGAATTACTGAAATGCTTGTCCGGGAATTACCGAAACCCGCACTGAGCGCGTGGGCCATGGAAATCAGGGGCGTCACGCCGATGCCGCCGCCGATCAGCAGCGCCGGCGCCTCCGATGCGGCGAGCGGAAAAGTGTTGCGTGGCGGTGAGACGCTCAGAAGGTCCCCGGGACGCAGCCTCTCGTGACAATAGCGCGAGCCGCCCTGGCTATTCCGGTCGAGCGCCACGCCGATCTCGTAACGGTGACGCTCGCGCGGGCTGTTCATGAGCGAATAGCTCCGGAAGAGGTTGGGCCCTAGCTCGACCCCCACATGGGCGCCGGGGGTGAAGGGCGGTAGCGGCGTCCCATCGAGCGGACGGAGCTCGAACCGCTTCACGGTCTCGGTTTCCCAAAAAATCGCCGTCACGCGGAGGGTCATCGGGTCGTGCATCGGGATCCCTCCGGNGGACTGAGCGTGGTGGCGGGAGGCCTCATGTCCGGCTGGCGAAGCCGGCGAGGCAGCGACCGGTGTCGGGATCCAGCAGGGCGTTACCGGCCAGAACCTCAACTCGGTAAGGCGTCTCGACCGTTGATCCGACGGGCGCCTCGCCCTTCAGGACCCGCGCAGCTTCCTGGCGGAACTTGCGCCGCGCCATGGCGATGCCCTGGTCCGCACTCACCAGATGCTCTTCGCTGTGGAGGCTGATGTCGCCCTGTCCCTTCTGGGCCACATAGTCGGTTTGCCAATCCTGGTGGTCCTCGAAGGTCCATTCCCTGAGGGGGCGGCCATGGGCGGGACCCCAGTCGTCGCGCATCATGCCGATGCCTTCGAAGTTCTTCCGGCTCTGGATAAGGTCTGAGCGGCGCGCCAGGCCGTACTGCAGGAAGCTATGGTCATCCAGGGGCACGGTCCAACCGAGATGGGCGCGACCAAGATCTTCGTCCGTCACGCCGGCGGTGCCGTTCATGTTCGGCATGATGATCTGGCTGAGCCGTTGGTGGATGGTCCCGTCGGGCATCTCGCGCCGCTGGATACTGATGACCCCGTCCGCGGTGTATTCGAACCTGACGTCCGGCCGCAGGCCGAGATTGGCGCTGAACTGTACGCCGTTGATCTGGTTGTGGAGGACGACGACATGGAACGGATCCATGAAGTTGTCGAACATCTGCCACCAGTTGTAGTCGGTGCGCCCGGCGATCTTGGACGTAGGGCCATTGGCCCCCGTATCGTTGCAGTAGCCCACCAGTTCCTCGCCCGGTTCGAGGTCCTCCTCGATCGAGAAGGTTGGGAAGGCGGGTTGAGCCGCGGCCGGACCGAGATAGGCAAAGATGATCCCGAATTTCTCGACGACCGGGTACCAGGGCTGCCGGACCGATCGGCAGGCGTCCTCGTCGGTCTCCGAGGGNATTTCAAGACAGTGCCCCTGCGGGTCGAACAGCCATCCGTGATAGCAGCAACGGATTCCGGTTTGCTCTACCTTGCCATAGACCAGATTGGTCCCCCGGTGCATGCAGCGGGGATAGAGCAGCCCCACTTCGCCCGCACCGTTGCGGAACAGGATCAAGTCTTCCCCCAGCAGCTTCACGGGCCGGGGGCGGCTGGTCGCGTTCTTCGACATCGCGACAGGCTGCCAATAGCGCCGCAACAGCTCCCCGCCCGGCGTACCGGGACCGCAAAGGGCAAATCCCTCATCGGGTGAGGCGGCTGGCCGACCATGGGCGCGCCCTTCGCTTTCATCCGCGAACGTCATGATGGCATCCTCCGCTTCCCTATTTATCTTAAATTTAAAAGAAAATGGGCATCGCGTCAAGTTGGACTCGGCCGAAAAAGTAGTTACTATGATAAATAAATTTGTCGCCGGGAGATATCGAATGTCCAGTTCTCATCGCCGCCGCGCCCTGGAAACCGTCGCAAGGTTGGGTGCGCCGCTGGGGCACTTCTACGGCGGCCAGGCGCGCGCCGGCGCCGGTCCAGTCTTTTCGGTGAGCGAACCGGCGACGGGGGCCGACCTGGGTCAGGCCTGCGACGCCACCCAGGATGAACTTGATGCCGCAGTTGCTGCGGCCAAGGCTGCATTTCCCGCCTGGGCCGCGACGCCCGGCGAGCAGCGCAGGGCGATCCTCAACCGGGTGGCGGACCTTATCGTGGCGCGGGCGGACGAGATTGCGGCCGTTGAATGTCTGGATGCGGGGCAATGCTGGCGCTTCATGTCCAAGGCCGCGCTGCGCGGCGCGGAGAACTTTCGGTTCTTCGCCGACCGGGCGCCCGCCGCTGCCGACGGTCGGGCCCTGCCGTCGGCCGAACACCTGAACTACACCAATCGCAGGCCTATCGGGCCGGTGGCGGTGATCACCCCGTGGAACACGCCCTTCATGCTCTCCACCTGGAAGATCGCCCCGGCGCTCGCGGCCGGTTGCACCGTGGTTCACAAGCCCGCGGAGTGGTCACCCTATTCGGCGCGCCTCCTGATCGAGATCGCGCACGAAGCCGGTGTTCCGCCGGGCGTCTTCAATGCGGTCAATGGGCTGGGAGAGACGACGGGCAAGGCCCTCACCGAACACCCCGATATCAAGGCAGTCGCCTTCGTGGGGGAGTCCACGACCGGCGCTGCCATCATGCGGCAAGGAGCCGAGACGCTGAAACGCGTCCACTTTGAGTTGGGCGGGAAGAACCCCGTGGTCGTGTTCGAGGACGCGGACCTGGACCGCGCGCTCGACGCGGCGATCTTCATGATCTACTCGCTGAACGGCCAACGCTGCACCTCCTCCTCGCGCCTGCTGGTTCAGCGATCGATCTATGATGACTTCGTCGCCAAGGTCGCCGAACGGGTGATGAAGCTAAAGGTGGGCGATCCCTTTGACCCCGAGACCGAAGTGGGACCGCTCATCCACTCCCGTCACCTCGCCAAGGTGCAGAGCTACCTCCAGATCGGACGGGAGGGTGGCGCTCGCATCGCCGCGGGCGGCGGCGCGATTGCCGGCGACGGATATTTTCTTCAGCCGACCCTTTTTGTGGACGCTGACCCCGGCATGCGGATCGCTCAGGAGGAGATATTCGGCCCCGTGCTAACCGCCATGGCCTTCGACGATGAGGCCGATGCCGTCGCCAAGGCCAACGACGTCGCCTACGGGCTGGCCGGATATGTCTGGACCCGGGACGTTGGGCGCGCCCTGCGTGTCGCCAACGTCCTGGAAGTCGGCATGGTCTGGGTCAACAGCGAAAACGTTCGCCACCTTGCGACCCCATTCGGGGGCATGAAGGCCAGCGGTATCGGACGGGACGGCGGTGATTGGAGCTTCGACTTCTACATGGAGACGAAGAATGTCGCGCTCGCCTATGGTGACCATAAGATCCAGCGCCTGGGACTAGATCCCATTCAACCGTGCCACGGCCCGTAAAGCCAATGGGCACGAGGAATGAATTATGTCGCGGCGTAGCGTGTCCAGCGACGCCGGCTCGTTTTGGATTTTCCTTCCGAATGAATCGAAAACTCAAGACTTCAGTAGTGAGCCTAAAGACAAAGCAGCAGAACACTCCTCCTGTAAAAACGCGAGCTCATATTTGGATGCCCGCGAACTCTTTATCACTTCTCGCACGAGCGGCAACTTCCGTGCAAGGACGGTCAGGTTCGCACCTGCAAGAGCAGCCGTTTCCCCGGCGTCTTTATTGGGGGTATGATCACGATTAAGACCAGGATATTGGAATAGAGAGGCTGGATGCACGCCAGTAAACCAGTGAGTATTTGTGAATCGATCATGAGAATTGTACTGGTTCGGCACATTGGGCTGGACAGGTTGTGTCGTGTGGGGCAGCATGAATTAGCCTTGATTAGGAGGGCGCCGTGTGGGGATGCGGCAAGGCCGGGGGAAGGGATGAGATATTCCATCAATAGAAGAGCGCGCTTGGCGGCGCGATGGGGGCGCCACCTAGTGGCATCCTTCCTTGTGCTCGCTCCAGTCTCGGTGCTTCTCGTCTCCTGCAGCAGCTACCAGCTCGCCCGCGCGGTCCTCCCCATCGCAGAGGAAGGCAAACCCGTTCCGGAACTCGAAGAGCTCTGCAAGACGGAAGGAGGGGTGCATGTTTACCAGCAGCCACCCTCGGTAGAAGGCTTCGTGCTGAAGCCTGAGACTGATTATTTGCATGGACCGGATCAGCCCGCGACGGATCAGGGGTGGGGGGGGTGTAGTCTCAACGAATGTCTGCGCTATCTCATCGACTACGGCTATGACTTCGTTGAGGCGCAGTACAATGACACTCCTGACGCCCTTCCCAGAGACTTTGCTGACTCCGTCGATCGCCACGATGATTCGGGGCTATATCGCTATCGGCTGGTGCCGCGCGAAGAAAGACAGTGCAAGACGTTTGATTGGTTGGTGAAGCACGACGTTGCAGGGTTCAGCTATCGCGTCAGAGACCGCAAGGCGCAACTTGGAGGTCGGTGCATTGTGGCCGAGCGCATCCCGGGCTTTACCGCTAGATATCAGGTGGAGCGGAACACAATCATCCGTGCGCAACCAGATTACGACGGCACGTCCGGTGGTTTTCTCACGGAGTATCAGCATGTGATCCGCGACCGTAAGACTGGCGAGATCATGGTGAAAGGATCCGGCTTTAGCTACCAGAACCTCAGTTACATAAATAAGCACCTCGGCAATTGCATATCCGACGACGTGAACATTTTTGAATTCTGGAAATATCTGCCTCCCGTCGGTTATCGGGCGGTGCGCCGCAATTAACAGATGAAGAGGGCAAGGGGGGAGCCGATGGCAGATGATGTGACAGTTACGGCCGAGTTTGCGCCGCCACCACTATAACGCCGAACGACCCTACACAGATCGTCCGCGACAGCGAGCAATACGACTCTGCGATAGAGATTCTCAAGAATAGTTTTTCTGGTATCGCCGAAGTGCGTGGCTCGAACACCACCGTAAACCAGACCGACGCTGACATGTTTATCGCAGTCCGCAGGGGCTGCGGTTACGTGCTGGTAATCGATGGAACGGCGGTGATTGGAGCTTCGACTTCTACATGGAGACGAAGAATGTCGCGCTCGCCTATGGCGACCATAAGATCCAGCGCCTGGGCGTGTAAGCGCCGCAACTAAACGCCGGTCGCAAGTTCGCTCCCGGCTGTCCGATCTCAGTCCATCGCCCGCCGCAGCGCACGCGCTCCGCCTGCCAGCAGACCGATGTCGGTGCCGACCGAGGCGAAGGTTACACCTTGCGCGAAACGCCGACGCGCATCCTCCGCATCGAGGGCGAATATCCCGACCGGACATCCCACGGCCAGAGTTCGCTCGATCGCCGCGTCGATCGCCGTCTGCACATCGGGATGGCGTGGATTTCCCAGATGTCCGAGCGCACCTGCTAGATCCCCAGGCCCAATGAACAAGGCGTCGACCCCTTCGACCGCCGCAATCTCCTCGATGGCGTCGAGACCTGCACGGCTCTCGATCTGCAGGATCAAACCAAGGTGCTCGTGCGCGGTGCTCAGGTATTTTGTATCCGCTCCAAACCGCGAGGCACGGCTGGTCGAACCGGCCACCCCGCGTATACCGGTCGGTGGGTAGCGTGTTGCCGCCACCATGCCGGCAGCCTGTTCGGCGCTCTCCATCATGGGGATCAGCAGGGTACGGAAACCCAGGTCGAGATATTGCTTGATGACCGTCGGCTCGCCGACCGGTGGCCGGGCGACTGCCTCGACGGGAGCCGCCGACACCGCCTGCAATTGCGCGAGGAGAGTTTGCAGGGTGTTGGGCGCGTGCTCGCCATCGAACAGCAACCAGTCATAGCCCGCCGAGGCGCATATCTCGGCCGTATAGGCGTTCGCCAGAGCCTGCCACAGGCCGATCAGGGGTCGGCCCTGAGAAAGGGCTGCGATCATCGGGTTCATATGAAGCGCACCGAGATGGACCCCATGGGGCCGTAATCCACGTGGAATGTGTCGCCGGCCTGGGCGAACAGCGGCGCCGTGAAACTGCCCGCCAGGATGATCTCGCCCGGTTCCAGGGCCGTGTCATGCGTGGCGAGTTTGTTGGCGAGCCAGGCGGGGCCATGGGCCGGATGGCCCAGCACCGCAGCAGCCACGCCTGAGTCCTCGATGACACCATTGCGATGAAGGAGTGCGCTTACCCAGCGCAGGTCGATGGCGTCCGGTCTCATCGGGCGTCCACCCAGCACCAGACCGGCATTGGCGGCGTTGTCCGAAATGGTGTCGAATACTTTCCGAGTGACGCCGCTGGCGGGGTCCACCCGGCGGACCCGCGCGTCGATGATCTCAACCGCCGGTGTGACATAATCGGTGGCATCGAGGACATCGAAGATGGTGCAGTTCGGACCTTTCAGCGCCCTCTTGAGGATGAAGGCGAGTTCTACCTCGACGCGGGGCTCGATGAAGCGTCCGAAGGGGATGTCCTGTCCGTTTTCAAACAGCATGTCGTCGAGCAGGACGCCGTAGTCCGGTTCGGTGATGTTCGAGCTGCGCTGCATCGCGCGGCTCGTTAATCCGATCTTGTGACCGATGATCGTGCGGCCGGCATCCTGTTTGGCTGCCACCCAGGCGCTCTGCACGGCATAGCCGTCTTCAATTGTCATCTCTGGATGGGCAAGGGAGAACAGATCCAGCTGAACGCCCGCGCGTTCGGCCGCGTCCAGCCGTCTTGCCAGGTCTGTAATGAGGGCGGGGTCGAGTGCCATCAGGGCGCGCTCCGGAAACGGGCATGGATATTGTTGTGTTTGAAGCTGACCTGTTCGTCGGCTTCTTCCACATAGAGTGAGAGTGCGAGGTAGCGGGTTTCATACAGATGCGCGAAGTGTCTCTTCACCCGCTCGAAGAGGTCGCTGAAGAAGCGTTGCTTGGCTTCCGCCGTGCGGCCGGGCCCCATGGTCACGGTGATATGGACAAAGGCGTCGTCGGCACGCCCGTCGGCCACGACATAGTCGGTGAGCTTTAGCGCCCGGACCCGGATTCCGCCCCAGGGGAACATCTCGCCCTCCCGCATCGTGGTGGCGATGAGCGCCAGAAGTCCGTGGATGTCCGCCTGACCCTCGAGATTGTCCGTCCATTCAACGACGACATGGGCCATCACACGATCTCCATGGTGGCAACGGTGCAGCCGACGGCGAAAATCGGGATCGGCTGATAGTAGTGGACGGTTCCGGTCCCCCGAGCGGCGGCGGCGGCGGCGATGAAGGTGCGGATCTCGAACCCACCCTGTCCGGCCTCGGCATAAGTTTCCGCGTCCGTGTAGCCGAGCAGCCCCGCCCGATCGTTGCGTGTCCAGCGGGCCAGAAATTCGCGGTCCCAAACCTCGTTGATGCGCCCGCTGTCGGGCGTAGCCGGCCAGTGCGATATTCCGCCGGTACAGACCAGGGCGATGCGCTCCGGTACGGCGTCGGCGGCCCGGCGCAACGCCTCGCCGAACGCCCAGGCGCGCGAAAGCGGCGTCAGGGGAGGACCCTGACAGTTGATGTTGGCCGGGATGATCCGCAGCGCGTTGTCGGGATCGAGAAAATGCAGCGGCACCATAATGCCGTGGTCGAAGCGCCATTCTTCGGCATAGGCGATGTCGACGGTTTCCAGAATTTCGGTCACCAGGCGACGAGAGAGGTCCGGTGCCCCCCGGACGACGCGCCTGGAAATGCGCAGCCAGTCCAGATCTTCAATCGGGCCGCAATAGGTTTCCGCCATGCCCATGGCGTAGGCGGGCATGTTGTCCATGAAGAAGTTTGCGAAATGCTCCGCGGCCACGACGATGAGGGCATCCGGACGCGCGGCGTGAAGGCGCTGCTGCATGTCCCCGAACGCCGCGTAAAGGCCGTCGCGCAGGTCGGTTGGGGCGCGTTCATCGCGGCCCGTGATACCTGGCGCATGGCTGCAGACACCCGCGAAGACGAGGCTCATTCCACTACCTTTTCATCTGGCGATGTCGTCATCGTATAGATACCGGCCCGGACGGGACCGTGTCGCTTCACCCCGTCCCGCATCCGCTGCAGGTAGTCGGACCATTCCACGCCGCAGAGTGCGGCGAAGTGCATAAGGATTTGGCCGTTGACCCCCAGCACATAGAGAAGTCCGATGTCGGAATCGAGCACGGCGCGGCGCTCCTCTGCGGTGAGGTCATAACCCTCCGTAGCGCCGGCCGGGTCGACCTTGAACCTCGCCTGCAGGCTGTCGTCGCGGTTGAGCTGATAGAGCAACTTGCTCAGTTGGTAGAGGCTCATCGGTCTACCTCCACGTCGTGGGCAAGCGCCCCGATGCCTTCGATTTCACAGATGACCCGGTCGCCGGGTTTTACAAAGGCCACGCCGTGAGGCGTGCCGGTGAGGATCATGTCTCCCGGCATGAGGGTCATGAAGTCGGACAGGTACTCGATGAGCGCCGAGACGCCGAACACCATGTCGTGTGAGCGACCGGCCTGCACGAGGGCGCCATTGACGTGGGTCGACAAGGCCAGGGCCTGGGGATCGCCCACCTCGGCGGCATCGACGATCCATGGCCCGATGGGCGTACAGCCGTCGCGGTTCTTCACCCGAAGATTTGGCCGATAGTAGTTCTCCAGATACTCGCGAATGGCGTAGTCGCAGGCGACCGTGTAGCCGGCCACGTAATCCATCGCATGCTCGCTTCGAACCTTGCGGGCGGGCGCCCCTATCACCGCCACGAGTTCGCATTCCGGATGCATTTGGCGGGCGTCGACTGGACAGCGTGCGGTTCCGCCATGCCCCACAAATGTCGCGTGACCTTTCAGGAAAACAAGGGGGCTGCTCGGCGGTGCGAAGCCGAGCTCGGCGCTGTGGTCGGCGTAGTTCAGCCCCAGCGCGAAGATCGTCGCGCCTGGCGTCACCGGGGGTAGCCAGTGGGCATGCGTCGCGTCCACGCGTTCTCCATTAGCCAGCCGGAGCCACTGGTCGTCATCGACCAGATCGGCCCAGACCGCGCGGCCTTGCCAGGCGATCCTCGCGCGCTTCATTGGATGGAGCCGCGTTGAACAACGGTCGCCAAAGCCGGAAGACCTTGAGCTGTCACCTCGATCCGTTCGCCCGCTTCTACCGTTGGCGCGTCGCCCGGCAGCCCGACCATGAGCAGATCGCCGGCGCGCAGTGTCATGAACTCCGTGATGGCTGCCACGAGGTCGGGGACGGGGCGTGCCAGGTCGGAGAGGGACCATGTGTGTCGGCGCCTGCCGTCGATTACTGTGTGAATATCTGCGGTCGCGAATGCTGGTTCGAACGCTGTGAAGGCACCCAGCGGCAGGAAGCCGTCGCGACATCGCTGCCGGATCGCAGGTCTGTGGAATGCGTCATGCGGCTCGCAGACCTCGATGGCCAGGCATGCAGCCGCCACGCCCGACAGAGCATTGGCTGGCTGGGCCTTCGTGACGTCCCGCTCGAAGAGCAAGCCCAGGGTGGCGGCGGCCTCCACGCGTTCGAGCTCGTCCGGCATGGGAATGGCTGCGCCGTGGAAGCGAAAGCAGGTGCGCGGCTTGATGAACATCACAGGAGCCTGGGGCGCGCCAAGGTAGGGGGCGTCATTCAGCCGGCTGCCCAGCTCCCGGAGCTGCCGCTCGTCATTGAGAACCACGCCATATGCAATGCCGCTGATCATGCTGGTCACTCCCTACAGGCGCATATATATACTTATCATGATAACTTGTCAAATACGGTGCACCGGTGCATCTTATCCGCCATGACCGATGACAAGCGCTACCTTCCGCCCTATCGACAATCCCTCGCGGGAACCCTGCTGGCAGCGCGTGAGGCTGTCATGGGCCCAATCCGTCCGATGTTGCGGGAGGTCGGACTGACCGACCAACAGTGGCGGGTTCTTCGCGTCCTGGTCGATCAGGGGCCGGTCGATGCCTCCACCCTGGCACGCGCCGCTCTGCTGTACGCCCCTACCGTGACACGTATCTTGCGCGACCTCGTGGCGCGCGGTCTGGTCGAGCGGTTTACCAACCCCGCCGACGGGCGCCGATCTATCATCAAGATATCTCCACAGGGCCGTGCGATTGTCGACCGGACGGCCAAGCGAACCCGGGTTGTCCTGGACCAATATGCCGAACGGTTCGGTCCGTCCCGGCTTGCGGCGCTACAGACCGAACTCGTGGCCCTGGTGGAGGCGATCGGGGAGGGCGAAGAGCTTCTCGGCGAGGAGTGAAGGCGCGTTTTGTTCCTGCGCCTTCCAGGTCGTGCACAGATTGATGGAAGGAGTCCCGTGCGGTCGGCCTCGTTGGAAAGTTCCAATCGCCAAGCCAAGAATCGCATCTGATTTTGACAGTTGATGTGCTTGAGCCGCGTCCTTTGGCGGGCCGGACTAGTTCCTGTTCCCTCGCGAAAATTCCCTGTTATGCCGATTAGATTTCCCTGCTCTGGCTTGCGGGGAAATTGACACTAAGTTCCGGAGTTTGCGGGGTTATTTCGGTGGCGTTTGGCGTTCAGGACGCAGATACGGGCGAAATTCCCTGTATTTTTCTCGAAATACAGGGAATTGAGCAAAGGCAACAGGTCTATCGACTGCCGACACCACCAGTCCTTCCCCAGCAAAACGAAGACCTCCGGACCTCTCCGCAAACTCTCCGTCATTCCGGGGACTTGTAGTAGGTTTATGGACGGCTATGTCCCTGGCATGAATGCAATTTCATACATACACGACGTCTGGGCGGACATGGGAAACGGCTGTGAATCCGACATATGTGTTACGACAATGTTGCCCGCAGCGGTCGTGTCATACGGTGCCCTCTATGACTCGGTACAAAGGAGTGGCAGGTCGGAAACGGCATTCGTATCCGATGGAATGCAGGTGTGGCGATGATTGGTCTAGGGGCCTCCCGAAGAAACTTGCTGCTGATTCCAAAACTGGCTCAGGCAATTCTTTTTTGTGCAGTTATGGCCTGCGCGCCGAACATATATTCTGGCGCTACAATAGAAATTACCCCTGATCATGAAAGGCAAGATTTAGAAAGTAAAAATATAAATGAGCTCATTAGAGCATTGGGGTTTTATCCAAACAAAAAACCCAAATAGGAAAGGGGAGTGTGCCGCCTGTAACTGACAAAAAAACATGGATTGTTGACGGTTACGCATTGTCTGAGTCATCTCCGGTAGTTGGATTGGTGCTTTATAAGCAAAAGCATGCTGGATTTGAGATCGTCCTCTATGAAGGAAACAGAGGATTTTCTCTTCAAACCTGTCATCTTTATGAGCGATTACTGCATGCGTTGCGAAAAGAGTTTGGGCAGGAGCGTGTTCGGATTTCATCCCAAAAAGTTTGCGATATAGGATTTGTCAATTAGAGCTGCAAACCCTCACGTAATGACTCGGTACAAGGGCGTGGCGGGCCGGAAACGGCATTCATGTCCCAGAGTGCAAATGTTTTTCGATAGTTCCAAGATTGGGTGTGAAAACTCATGCGCAGAAGAAGGATGAATATACCGAACTTGGCTATTGTTTTTGCTGTAGTCCTGCTTGGTGGCTGCGGACCAAATTTATGTGCCCGCGGTGAGGTGCTGGTGAGTATGAGTGCAGACTTAAAAAAGAATATTGTAAGAAAACTAGATGAAGAAATAATCGGCATGGGCTTCACGAGATACGATAAAAAAAACGACGGATTGGTTCTTCGGGGGAGCAGAAATATTTTAACTATAGTGAGTTCTTACAAAAGTGAATTCGATGACGATATGACAATGAATATCTTGAAGAGAGACGACGGCATGATATCCGCGATGATTTCGTATGTATATCACGGCTCTAGTCTTTCCGGAGAGGCCTGCGAAAAATTCTTGGCGCTGAAAAGAAGGATGACTTCTGTTTTCGGTGTGGACTATGTCTCGTCAGAGCCGCCCACTTGTGAAGTTGCCTAGCATAAATTGTGGCTGGCATCCGGCTGTCCTGTAGATCCGGCTTCCTTATGCCAGCCGGCAACGAACGATCGGACGATGGGCTGGCGTCGTCCAACACGGTGGCGACGATTACTTAGGGGGCGACCTCGGTGGTCTGCGACTGCAATGCAGACCACGCGCCCATCCGCCAGATGGCGGGCACGGAGGCGGCGTTCTGCTTCAACGACCCGGTCTCGCGATCGCCGATGAGGTGTCCCCGCCCGGGAATGACACTCCCGTGTGACGTCATCTCATTCGGCCAGCCCCTCTCACATCAGCGCCTTACGAAAGATTTCGATCGCATTGTCGAAGAAATCCTCGAGCCGGGCCTTGAGGTCCGGTGAGAGGGCGATCAGCTTGGCGCGCCCGTCGCTTGGATCCGGCAGTTCGACGAGGAGCCCCTTGGCAATGGCGTTGTCGAGATATTTCTTGGCCGTCTGCGGGCTGAGATGGCGCATGAGGAGCAGGGCTTCCTGTTTGCGCAAGGGAGCTTCCGCCGCCCAGAGGCCGGTATAGAGATCCGAGTAGTTGATATCCAGGATGTCCTTGTCCTGCAGGAAGCGGACCCATGTCCCGTCCATGGTGTTCAGCGCCTGGACGAATTTGTGGCGGCGCTGATGACGTTCGGCTGAATTCGCAGATTTCTTCATATTTTTCCCTGCCGATATTTTCGTCTATATGCACACAAAACCGGCAATAAAAAAACAGGTAAAAATAGTTGTAGTTTTAGAGATAGTTTCGTATCGTCCGGGCGTTGCCTTTCCCGTCATGAGGAGCCCGGTCATGTCATCACAGTCCACTTTCTGGCGTCACAGCGATGGCGCGATCCCGAATACGCTTGCCTTTTCCTATGTCGCCGTCGCGCATGTCTCCGGCATCGCGCTGCTGGCGCTCGCCAATCCGATCGCGTGGATCGCGGGCACGCTGCTTGTCGCCCATTCGCTGATCGTCGCGGCCTATCTGATCCACGATCTCGCTCACATGGCGATATTCAGGAGCCGCAAACTCACGCTCGTCGTCGCCGAAATGCTTTCATGGTTCTGCGGCGGGGCCTATGCGCCCATCAGCCGTATCGTGCGCATGCATATGCGCCATCATGTCGACAAGGCGGACCTGGCTCATTTCGATCCGCGCGTCTTTCTGAAGACGGCGCCGGGCTGGCTACGCCGCCTCGTCTATGCGCTGGAGTGGTGCTACGTCCCGGCAGTCGAACTCATCATGCATTATCAGGTGGTGGCGCGGCCTTTCATCAAGAAGGAATTCGCCTCCGAGCGGCTTCGTGTGCTCTTCGTGGGGCTCACGCGCGGTGCGTTCTTCGTCTTCCTTTTCATGCTGAGCCCCTGGGCGCTGCTCGGCTACGCGGTCGCCTATATGATTTTCCTCACGGAACTTTTCATCGCCGATGCCTATGCGCATGACTACGAGTTCTTTCTCGTCGGCGATGCGAATGAAAAGGTCTCGCGCGAGGGGCGCGGTGGTGACGACTACGACCTGCACCACACTTACTCGAACCTCATTTCCGTGCGCCATCCCTGGCTCAACCTGCTCAATCTGAATTTCGGCTATCACTCGGTGCATCACGACGGCCCCACCATCCCCTGGTACAAGCTGCCGGAGGTGCATCGTCAAACCTATCCGGCGGACGCCCCGCAGGTGCTGCCCTATAGCGAGTTGTGGCGGTCGTTCCATGCCAACCGCACCAGGCGCATCGAAGCGTTCGACGCAGGCTCGATCGGCGAAGGCTCCCATCGCGCCGACGGCTTTCTGGGCGTGCATGGCGTCTCCTTCCTGACCGTCGTGTGAGAGGAAAGAGCGTGAGTGGAACCGCGATGGAATTCGCCGGCAAAACGGTACTCGTGACGGGCGCCGTCACGGGTATCGGCCGGGCGGCGGCGGAAGCCTTCCTTCGGGAAGGGGCAACGGTCGGCGTCAATCATCTCGATCAGTCGCCGCTGTTTGCCGATATGGCGGACGCATTGCGCGACGCGCCGGGAAAGCTGGTCGAATGCGAAGCCGATGTTCGCGATGCCCATGCCGTCATGCACATGATCGACGGATTGGCGAAAGAGACCGGCAGGCTCGATGTGCTCGTCAACAATGCCGGCATTTCACAGGTGAAGCCCTTTCTTGAAACCACCGAGGAAGACTGGGATGCGATCATCGATACCGATCTCAAATCCGTCTTTCTCTGCTGCCGGGCGGCGATCCCGCATATGTGGGCGCAAGGCGGAGCGATCGTCAACATCGCATCGGAACTTGCCTTGAGCGGTCGCGCGCATTTCGCGTCCTATACGGCGGCAAAGGGCGGCGTCATCAGCCTGACGCGCTCTCTGGCGCGCGAGTTCGCACCGTCGATCAGGGTCAATGCCGTGGCGCCCGGCCCGACACGCACGCCCCTGCTTGAAAAGGAAGCGCAAGCACCCGGCCACAAAGAGGATGTCGATGAAATCCCTCTCGGGCGCTACGCGGACCCTCGCGAGATTGCCGAGAGCATTCTCTTTCTGGCCTCGTCGCGCGCGAGCTATTACTGCGGCGATGTCCTCAGTCCCAATGGCGGCGCGGTGATGCGCTGAAAGTGAGGTTTCGAATGTTCGACGCGGAATATGCCCATCGGCGGATCGACCTCATGTCCTGGACGGCCTATCGGGATCGCCTGAAGGACAATCCGATCATCTTCCTGCCGGTCGGCGCGCTTGAGCAGCATGGGCCGCATCTGCCCATGGGCTGCGATGCCATTCTCTCCGAGGCGATGGCGGCGCGGGTGGCCGATGGGCTGGACGGTCTGCAGCTTCCGGCCTTGCGCTATGGCTACAAGTCGCAGGCGCGCAGCGGCGGCGGACAGCTTTTCCCGGGCACGACCAGCCTCGACGGCGCGACGCTGACGGCGACGCTGCGCGATATTCTGCGCGAACTGGCGCGGCATGGCGCGCGCCGCGTCGTTGTCGTCAACGGTCATGTGGAAAACCAGTGGTTCCTGACGGAAGGAATCGACCTTGCCTTGCGAGACCTCGCGCCGATGCAGGGACAGATGAAGATCCTGCGCTGCGAGTATTGGAACTACACGCCGCAGGATGTGCTTGAGAGCATGTTCGACGGCGACTTTCCGGGCGTCGATCTGGAGCATGCCGCGCTTCTCGAAACATCCATGATGCTCGCCTTGCAGCCGCAACTCGTGGACCTCGATGCGATTCCCGAGGATGCTCTGGGAGAGTTTCCCGGACATGACGTTTATCCGCAGGACGGCCGCGGCGTACCGTCATCCGGCGTGCTGGCACCCGCGCGCGCGGCCTCGGCCGAAAAGGGCAGGACACTGATCGAGAGCACCGTGGCGGAAATGGTCGCCGCTGTGCGCCGGGAATTTGCCGTTTAAGGGGCGTTAGCCGCGCGCCTCGAGCTCTTCGCAGTTCACGGCGCTATGGGCGCAGGCGCGATGAACGTCGAGGTCGAAGATCGGCCAGATCGCGCTGACATTGAGCACGTTCTCACAGACGGGATTTCCGCCGGCATCGAGTGCGGGCTGCAAACCGTCGCCGGTTCGCCGATAGAGAGGCCGCGATTCTTCCGCCGTGTAGCGAAGGGCGATTACGATTTCTTGCTGCCAGAGGGGCAGATCCGCGTCCCGCGACAAACGCGCGATCAGCTGTCTCAGTTCTGCAGACAGGGCGATGGAGAGATGAGACGCAATACGCTCGCCACGGTCGTTGACGCCGCGTATCAAAAGAGTCTCGGGTATCCGATCGGACGGCGTCGCCGTCATGAGCCAAATGCGCATGCCAAGCCTCCACAGTCAGCATGGGAGCAAGTGTGCACATGACGTCTGGACGAATGCTTAAACGCCCGTTCATGTCCGGTTTACATTTCCGACAGGTTCAGGCGCCGTCCCTGCACAACCTCATCATATTTCATTAGAACTCCCCGCCGGCCGCGTCTTTTTGGGCGCCACCGTCCAATTGATTGTTTTGCCCAGTTATGTAGCCTGATGGAGTCGAAAAAAATGAGAACAAAGCGAGGGGGACGTGATGACTGAATGGGACGGAAAGGGCCTCGTATCGACGGCCTGGCTTGAGGCGCATCTCGGCGATCCGGATTTGCGGGTTTTCGATGCGACGGTACATTTGCTGCCCGCGACGCCCGGCCCCTACAGGGTCGAGAGCGGTCGCGCCGACTATGAAAACGCCCACATACCGGGTGCAGCCTTTCTCGATCTTGCGCATGATTTTTCCGATCACAAGTCGTCGCTTGGTTTCACCATGCCCGCGGTCGAGGATTTCGCCACGGCATGCGGCAAGGCAGGCATCGGTCCGAAAACGCGCGTCGTCGTCTATTCGGCGCAGAGCCCGATGTGGGCCACGCGCTTCTGGTGGATGCTGCACGCCTGCGGTTTCGACAATGCCGCCGTTCTCGATGGCGGATTCGGCAAATGGCAGGCGGAGGGACGCCCGAGCGAAGCGGGCACGCACTCATATTCGCCGGAGACGCTTTCCCTCTCCGCGCAGCCGGGCGCCTGGGCCGACAAGGACGATGTGCTGGCGGCAATCGACGACGGCGCGGTCTGCACCATCAATGCGCTTTCGCCGAGCCTCCATGACGGCACCTCGAAAACGAACTATGGCCGCAAGGGCCACATCAAGGGCAGCCGCAATGTGCCCTATGCATCACTCCTGAAGGAGGACGGCAGCTATCGCGATGACGAGGAATTGCGGAGCTTCTATGAGGCCGTCGGCGCGTTCGAAAAGCCGCGCGCCATCTGCTATTGCGGCGGCGGCATCTCGGCGACCATGAACGCGCTGGCCCTGACCCGGCTCGGCCATCCGTCGGTTGCCGTCTATGACGGCTCGATGTCGGAATGGACGCGCGATCCCGACTTGCCGATGGAGACAGGGGCCTAGACCGGATAACGCACATATGCCGCTCCGGCGTTAGAGGGCGCCGGGACGATCTATCAATTTTTTGGTACGCCGCGATCTGACCGCCTTCCGAGACCGCTTCTAAGCTTCATTCCAATACGGCGAACATAAGCCGGGCCCGAAAGGGCGGAATGATAGGTGGAGGAACGGATCCCATGGATGCTCGGGAGGAGGGCGTTCGCGCCTGCAACAAAGAAGCGATCAAATCCTGTTTCGACAGCGAGAAGGGTCTTCTCGATCGTCGCATCTTTGTCGACCAGGATCTCTATGATCTTGAGATGAAGAATATTTTCGCGCGCGCATGGAACTTCATGTGCCACGAAAGCCAGATCCCGGAGATCGGCGACTATTTCATCAATTATATCGGCGAGGATCAGGTCATCATCGTCCGCGACAAGAGCGGCGAGGTGCAGGTCCTCCTGAACTCCTGCCGCCATCGCGGCAATGCGCTGTGCCGTGCCGAACAGGGAAACGCCAAATCCTTCGTCTGCAGCTATCACGGCTGGCACTTCGCGCTGGATGGCGAACTGATCGGCGTCCCAGGTATGTCGCCCTTCTACCGCAAGGATTTCGACAAGAGCCAGTGGGGCCTCGTCAAGGCCGCGCAGGTGGATAATTTCCACGGTTTCTATTTCGCGACCCTCGATCCCGATGCGCCTTCATTGCCGGACTATCTCGGTGATGTGGGGCGCACCGGCCTTGCCATGATCGCCTCGCGCGGCGATGTGGAAGTCGTCGATGGTATTCAGAAAAACACCATCGACTGCAACTGGAAGATCGCCGTCGACAATCTGTTCGACTGGTATCACGTCGCCTACAGCCATGCCTCGGCGGGCGAGGCGGGCGTCCTCGATCTGGCGGCCGTGACGCAGGCCAACGATCAGATGGTCATGCTCGGCGAATACGGACATGCGATCAGCGGTCCGGCGATCAAGCAGGAGATGCAGGACGAAATCGTCGGCATGTCGGACGACGAACGCAAGCAGTGGAACAAGGAAGAGGCTGCGCGTTCCAATGGCCGCGTGACGCGGGCGCTGCGCATGAAAGCGGCCGAGGAGATGATGGGACCGGCGGGCGCGCGCTCGATCGGGCATCCCAATATCTTCCCCAATCTCTGGATTGCCACGGGCGGCTCGCAGCTTTGCCTGCGCCTGCCGCGCGGTCCTCAGATGACGGAGCTTTGGTGGTTCACCGTCCTGCCCAAGGACCAGACGCCGGAGGAACGGCGCATGACGGTCCGCTTCAACTCGCATCTCTTCGGTCCGGCGGGCCTTCTCGAACAGGATGACGGCGAGAACTGGAGCCAGAGTACGCGTGCCGCGCGCGGCGTGGTCGGCGGCAGCTATCCGCACAATCTGAGCATGGCGCTTGGCCATGACGAGGTGAAGGAAGATCCTTCGGGGCAAAAATGGATCGAGACGCGCATCAACGAGCACGGCCAGCGCTGGACCTACCAGGCCTGGATGGACTGGATGGCGGCCGATAGCTGGGCGGACCTCAAGGCGAACCATACGCCCGTGCCGACGGGGAGGGTGTAATGGGATTGGCGGCCGAGAAAACCGCTGCGGGCGGTGTGGCGGCATTGTCGCTCGATGAGCGCATGACACTGCAATTCGAAATCGAACAGTTCCTCTATGGCGAGGCGGCGCTTCTCGATGCGCGACAATACCGGGAATGGCTCGATCTCCTGACCGACGACATTCTCTACTGGATGCCGATCCGGCGCACGGTGACGCTTGCCGATATCGACCGGGAGTTCACCAGGCGCGGGGCCATGGCCTATTTCGACGACGATCGGGAAGGGTTGGAGACGCGCGTCAGGAAGATGGAATCCGGCAGTTCGTGGTCGGAGGACCCGCCTTCGCGCACGCGGCACATGATTACCAATGTGCGCGTCCTCGACGCCTCGGATGATGAATACACCGTCGAAGTGTTCTTCCATCTCTATCGCAGCCGCCTCGACACGGAAGTCAGCTCATGGGTCGGGCGACGGGTCGACGTTGTCCGCCGGACAGGGGAGGGGTTGAAGCTTGCCAAGCGGGACATCTATCTCGACCAGACACTGATCCGGGCAACGAATATGAGCACGCTTTTCTAGGCGGCCCGTGCGGGGGAAAAAGAGGGAGGAGCATATGGCTGCGCTTGAAGGGCAGGCGGTTCTCATTACCGGCGGCGGCTCGGGACTGGGCCGCGGCATCGTGGAGCGTTTCGTGGAGGAAGGTGCACGCGTGGCGGTGTTCGACCGCGACGCGGCAAAGCTTGAAAGCATCACGGACGCCTGGCCGGACGAAACGGTCACGATGCAGGGCGATGTGCGCTCGGCTGCGGATATCGCCGCGGCGGTCGACAAGACGATTGAGCGTTTCGGCAAACTCGACTGCGCCATCGGCAATGCGGGCATCTGGGATTACTCGACGCCGCTGGACGAGATCGACGCCGCGCAGCTCGATGGTGCCTTCGATGAAGTTTTCGGCGTCAACGTCAAAGGCTATCTGCATCTGGCTAAGGCGTGTTTGCCCGCGCTGGTGCGTTCGCGCGGTTCGCTGGTCTTCACCGTCTCCAATGCCGGCTTCGATCCGGATGGCGGCGGTGCGCTCTACACGGCGTCGAAACATGCCGTGGTCGGATTGATCCGCCAGCTCGCTTTCGAGTTCGCACCTTCTGTGCGCGTCAATGGCGTTGCGCCCGGGCCCATCGACACGGATTTGCGTGGCCCCGGCGCGCTGGGGCTGGCCGACACGGCGATCAGCAGTTTCGACCTGTCGGCCAAGGCCTCGCCGGTCATGCCGCTGGGGCTGGTGCCGACCCCGGCGCAATACGCAGGTGCCTATGTCTATTACGCCTCGCGCCGCGACAACATTCCGGCCACGGGCGGCGTTCTTGCCTGCGAAACGGGCATTGCCGTGCGCGGCATTTCCGGTGTGAACGGCGGGGCGGGACTTGCCAAAAAATATGGATCCAACGGGGAGGAGACCCGATGAGCATTGCATCGCTCGGCTATGTCGGCTTCGAGGTGAGTGACGCAGGCGCCTGGAAAATCTTCATGGAAGACTTTCTCGGCCTGATGCGCGGCGCGGAAGACAATGAGCAGGTGAGCTACCGGATGGATGAGCGCGCGGCGCGCGTTTTCCTGCTCCATGGCAGTCGCGACGACGTTGCCCTTGTCGGGCTGGAAGCGCCGTCCGTGACCGGTTTCGAGGCGATCAAGGCGTCGCTCGCCGCCAGGGGCGTCTCCTTTACGCAAGGCGACGAGGACCTCAAGGCGAAGCGGCATGTGGCCGACCTGATAAGGCTCAAGGATCCGATGGGTCTCGATGTCGAAATCTATTATGGCCCGACCGAGCTGACCAACCGCCCCTTCAATTCGCCGGCGGGCGTTTCATCCTTCTGCACGGGCGATCAGGGCGCAGGGCATGTGGTGCTGGCATCCGAAGACATCGACGCCGTTCGTGGCTTCTATGTGGATGCACTGGGCTTTCGCTTATCGGACACGATCGGCATGAAGCTCGCCCCGGATTTTTCGATCACGCTTGAGTTCTACCACTGCAACCCGCGCCATCACACGCTCGCGCTGGCGGGCATGCCTGCGCCCAAGCGGCTGCATCACTTCATGGTCGAAATGGCTTCGCTCGACGATGTCGGCTTTGCATTGGATCGTATGGCGGCCTGCGGCGTCCGGCAGCGGACGACGCTCGGCAAACATACCAACGACCAGATGGTTTCCTTCTATGCCGAAACGCCGTCGGGATTCGAAGTGGAAGTCGGCTGCGCCGGCATTCCGGTTCATGACGAGACCTGGCGCGTGACGCATCACGAAGCGGCAAGCATGTGGGGGCACAAGCCGGTCGGCGCGTGAGCGGTACTCCGGCACCGATCCATTCTTTTATCTCAGCAAGTACGAACAGGGTTCCATGACCAAGATCACCGAAGAATCGACCAGCCGTTTCGTCACCGTCGATGGCGTGAATATCCATTATAACGAGGCCGGTGAAGGCCCTGTGCTGGTCCTGATCCATGGCTCCGGGCCGGGGGCCTATGGCTGGTCCAACTATGCGCGCAATGTCGAAGCGCTGTCGAAGCACTTCCGCGTGCTCGTGCCGGACCTTCCCGGCTGGGGCAAATCCGATGTGAAGCCGGCGGGCAGCCCCGTGCCGGAATGGTGGTCGACGAAGATCGGCCAGTTCCTCGACGAGCTCGGTATCGAGAAGGCCCATTTCGTTGGCAATTCTCTGGGCGGCATGGTCACCATGCGGCTGGCGATGGACCGGCCGGAAAAGGTCGACCGGATGATCCTGATGGGACCGGGCGGCGGCATTCCGCTCTTCAGCATGTTCCCGACGCCCGCCATCAAATCCATCTTCGGTTTCTATGAAGGCGACGGGCCGAGCTTTGAAAAGCTCAAGGCCTTTGCCGACCAGTTCACCTACGACCAGTCGGAAATCACCGACGAGCTGCTGCAGGGCCGCCTGGAAAAGGCGATGGAGCAGAAATTCATCGACAACCCGCCCATGCGCCAGTCGCGCGACACCAGGGTCGAACCGGTCTGGAACGATCCGCGCCTTGGAAAGCTGCCGCATGAAACAATGATTGTCTGGGGCCGCGAGGATCGTGTGATGCCGCTCGATATGGCCTTCACCTTTCTCAAGGTGATCCCGAAGGCACGCCTCTTCGTGCTGCCGCAATGCGGCCACTGGGCGCAGTGGGAACATGCCGACGAATTCAATCGCACCACCATCACCTTTCTTGAGGGCGGCAATGGATAAGGGTGTTTCGACCGGAACAGATTGCGAGGCGCTGGCGGATGCGCTTGCCACGGCGCGCAAGACCCGCCACCCCATCGCACCGATCTCGAAAACGCATCCGGGTTTCACCGTGGAAGAAGCCTATGCGGTGCAGGAGGTGACGACCGGGCGGCGGCTCGCGGCGGGCGAGCGGATCGTCGGGCACAAGATCGGCCTGACCTCTCCCGCTGTGCAGGCGCAGCTTGGCGTTTCCGAACCCGACTTCGGGATGTTGTTCGACGCCGATCGGGTGGCGGATGGCGGTACCTTGTCGATGGACACGCTGATCCAGCCCAAAGTCGAAGCCGAGATCGCATTCATCCTGAAAGACGATCTGTCCGCTGGACCGGTGACGAATGAACGCGCGGCGGCGGCGATCGATTATGCGGTTGCTGCGATCGAGATCGTGGACAGCGCAATCGAGGACTGGAAGATCACCCTGCCCGACACGGTGGCCGACAATGCCTCCGCTGCAAAATTCCTGATCGGGACGGATTGTCTGCCGCTCGACAAGGTCGATCTGCATCTGGCGGGTATGGAGCTTCTCCACAATGGCCGTCAGGCCTCGCTGGGCGTGGCGGCGGCCTGTCTCGGCAATCCGCTCAACGCTGTCGTTTGGCTCGCCAACAAGATGATCGAGCTCGGCCGTCCCCTCGGCCGGGACGACATCGTGCTCTCCGGCGCGCTCGGCCCGATGGTGACGGTCGCGGCGGGCGATGAAATCATCGTTCATGTGCAGGGCTTCAAGCCGCTGCACCTGTCTTTCGCGTGAAGGGCCGCATGATGACAGAAGAGAACACACCGCGCGTCAAAACGGCCATCATCGGATCGGGCAACATAGGCACGGATCTGATGATGAAGATCGTGACGCTGTCCTCCTCGCTCGAGCTGGCGGCGATGGCCGGGATCGATCCCGCATCGGACGGTCTGGCACGAGCCGCCTCGCTCGGCGTTGCCACCACGGCGGAAGGCGTGGAAGGGCTGGTGGCGCTTCCCGGCTTCAGCGAAATCGAGGTCGTATTCGATGCGACCTCCGCAGGCGCACACAAGCATCATGACGACGTGCTGCGGGCGCATGGCAAACGCATCATCGACCTGACGCCGGCGGCAATCGGTCCTTACGTGGTGCCGAGCGTCAATATCGACGCGCATATGCATGCGCCGAACATGAATATGGTCACATGCGGCGGGCAGGCGACCATCCCCGTCGTGGCGGCCATCGGGTCTGTTGCGCCAGTGCGCTATGGCGAGATCGTCGCCTCCATCGCGTCGAAATCGGCGGGACCGGGCACGCGCGCCAATATCGACGAGTTCACCGAGACGACGTCCCGCGCCATCGAAACGGTCGGCGGGGCGCAGACCGGCAAGGCCATCATCATCCTCAATCCGGCCGAGCCGCCTCTCATCATGCGCGACACGGTGCACTGCCTGTGCGCCGATGCCGATCCGAAAGCACTGGCAGACGCCGTCGCCGCAAAGGTCGCCGAGGTGCAGTCTTACGTGCCGGGATACAGGCTCAAGCAGGATGTGCAGATCGAGCGTATCGGGTCCAACAACCCGATTTATCTGCCCGAGACGGATGAGGAATTCACGGGCCTCAAAGTGAGTGTCTTCCTCGAAGTGGAAGGCGCCGGGCACTACCTGCCGCCTTATGCGGGCAATCTCGACATCATGACGTCGGCGGCCCTGCGCACGGCGGAACGCCTGGTCGAATTGCGGGAGCATGCGTGATGACGGAGAAGAAACTCTACATTCAGGACGTCACGCTGCGCGATGGCATGCATGCGATCCGTCACCAATACGGGATCGAGCATGTGCGCAAGATTGCCCGTGCGCTCGACAGGGCAGGCGTGGACGCCATAGAGATCGCGCATGGCGACGGGCTGTCGGGCTCGAGCGTGAATTACGGCTTCGGCGCCTGCACAGACTGGGCGTGGATCGAAGCGGTCTGCGACGAAGTCGAGAACGCGGTGGTGACGACGCTTCTCCTGCCGGGCATCGGCACGGTCGAGGATTTGCGTAAGGCCTATGACCTCGGGGTCCGCTCGGTGCGGGTCGCCACACATTGCACAGAGGCGGATGTCTCCGCCCAGCACATCGCCTGCGCGCGGGAGCTGGGCATGGATGTGTCCGGCTTCCTGATGATGAGCCATATGTCCGCGCCCTCGGCGCTGGCCGCCCAGGCGAAGCTGATGGAGTCTTATGGGGCGCATTGCGTTTATGTGACCGATAGCGGCGGCGCCATGACGATGGACGATGTGGCGGCATGCTTCCGCGCTTATGATGACGTTCTGGAACCGGAGACGGAACGCGGCATCCATGCGCACCACAATCTGAGCCTCGGCGTCGCCAACTCCGTTGTTGCGGTGCAAAACGGCGCCCTGCGTGTGGACGCCTCGCTGGCGGGCATGGGAGCGGGCGCGGGTAATGCGCCGCTGGAAGTGTTCGTCGGTGTGGCGGACCGTTATGGCTGGCAGCACGGAACCGACCTTTTTGCGCTGATGGATGCGGCGGAAGACCTCGTGCGGCCGCTGCAGGACCGTCCCGTACAGGTGGACCGGGAGACGCTTAGCCTCGGTTGCGCGGGCGTCTATTCCAGCTTCCTGCGCCACGCGGAAGCGGCGTCGGAGCGCTATGGTTTGGACGTTCGTGATATTCTGATGGAGACTGGCCGAAGGCGGATGGTCGGCGGCCAGGAAGACATGATCGTCGATATCGCACTCGATCTTGCTGGACGAAAAGGCGGGATGGAAAAGGATGACCCGGCAGGGGACGAGAAACGGCCCACATAAACGGTCCATGCAAGATGACCAAGGCACAAGAGGATGGATCACCCGTCTATGACGACCTGGCGCCTCCGATCGCGGGAGTGACGCCGGAGGTCGATATGGGCGGTGTCTATTTCATGCGGGCGGCTCCCTCGCCGCCCTTCTGCCATGTGTTGCCTGCGGGAAATTTCTCTTACGGTCTCATGGTGCAGGCAGGCACGCTGCGCCTGCGCGTGGAATTTCCGTTCTCGGAGGAAATCATCCTGAGGCCCGGCGACGTGGTGGGTGTGAGCGGTCTTTCGCCCCATCTGCTGGACTCTCCGGACAGCGACGCACGCGCCAAGCCGAGCTTTCTCGACTTGAGCGAGATGACCACGCCGGCGGACCCCGAAGCACCTGTGCGTCTGATCGTCGGGGTCGCACCGCAGGAAACGATAGCGCTGTCGAACATGATCGTCGGGCCGATCTATGTGCCCTTCGACGCGGCAGCGGAGCACAATCGGCGCATCTGGCATGCCCTGCAATTGCTGGAAGACGAGGCAACCCTGCCGCGCACGGATTTCCACCATCCGCTGATCGTGCGCCGGATCGCCGAAATCGTGTCGCTCAACATGACGCGCAGCGTTCTGGCTCGGCGCGGCATCCGGGAAAATCAGGGGATCGGTTTTGCGACGAGCAAGGCCGTGATGCGGGCCTTGCGGGCGTTCCTGAACGAGCCTTACGAGGCGTGGACGGTGGAGCGGCTCGCGGGCGAGGCCGGCATGTCGCGCACGCGCTTTGCAGAGGAGTTCCGCCAGCTCATCGGCCAGCCGCCCATCGAAACCATCTCGCGGATCCGTCTGATGATGATCGCGCGAAGGATGATGGCGACCGGATTGAGCGTCGAGGAGGCGGCCTTCGAAGCCGGCTACAGCTCGTCCGCCGCATTCGTCCGGTCGTTCCAGAAGCAGTTCGGTATGAGCCCCGCTCGATGGCGCAAGCGCCAGGCTGAGAAGGAAAACGGCTTCGTCTGACGGTCTCCGCGGCGGCTAATCGTCGAAGCCTACGAAAACCGCCGCCTCGTCCACGGATTTCCGGCGCGACACGACCGCGTTGGCGGGGAAGCTGTCGTCGGGATATCCCATCGCAACGCAGATCATGATGACCTGATCGTCCGAGATCCCCGCATGTTCGCGAACCACCGGCGACTGCATGATGCCCTGACTGTTGATGACGCAACCGAGGCCACGCGACCAGGCCGCGTTCACAAGGGCGTTGGTGACGGCGCCGCAATCGAACGGTGCGATATCGCCGCCATGGATCGAGCGGTCATAGGTCACGACGATGGAGACCGGCGCGTCGAACTGACGGAAGCCGCGGAGAACCCAGTTCTGACGCGCCTCCTTGTCGTGGCGTTCGATCCCCATGGCGGCGAATAGCTGTTTCGCGATCTCGATCTGGCGTTCCCTGTGCTCCCCTTCATAGGCGCCATGGCTGCGAAACTCGCGGCTATCGGGAACGCCGGCAAGATTGCGCTCGGTATTGCCCTTGCGAATCCGGTCGAGCGGCTTCCCCGAGACGACGTAAAAGTTCCAGGGCTGCGTGTTCAGCGAAGAGGGCGCCCGTATGGCGAGACCGATGATGTCCTTGATTGCGTCTTTGGAGACGGGATCGGGCTTGAAGCCGCGTATGCTGCGCCGTCCCGTGACCACTTCGTCATATTGCATTTGGGTTCCTCACCGGTCATGGCGCTGCGAGGGGAGGCCCTTGCAAACGCCATGGTTCGTTTGAATGTTTTATCCGATCATATAGCCCGACGGCGCCCCGCAAAGAAATGCATGCGTGGCGATAAACGCGGCTGTTCGGCGTCCGTGGCGCTCAGCTCCCGCCAAGGGCCGCCTTCGATGCCGCCTCCACCTTGTCGCGGGGCATCAGCATCAGCGTCGAACTGGCTTTGGCGAGGACATTGCCTTCGGTGTCGACGAGGCGGCCTTCGAAAAAGCAGGTGCGCCGGCCCTTGCGTTCCACCCAGCCTTCGGCGATGACGCGGCCCGGGCGCGCGGGCGCAAAGAAGCTGATCTTGAGTTCCAGCGACATGGGGACGATGTCCGGGCCCACCATGCCGATACAGCCATGCGCCATGGCCGCGTCGATCCAGCCGGTCACGAACCCGCCCTGAACCACGCCGCCCGAATGGCACATATGCGGCCCTGCCTCATATTCGATACGGGCCCGCCCTTCCGGCGTCATTTCGATGATGCGGACAAATCCAAGGCTGTGTCCCAGCCCGTCCTCGGCGGACGATTCCAATGCAGACATTCTTGTTCTCCTGACCGCCTTTCTGAGAGGCGGTTCTTGTCGGTGGATTGCGGATGGACAGATATGTAGCCCATGAAGTGGTGATCTGGCGAGCCTGCCGTAGGGGCTGGCGAGGATGTCGCGGGGTCGATTGGCGCATGCCGCAAAACGCGCCATGTTTACGGCACGAGACGGCCTTGAGCCGGATCGAAATGAGCCGAACAAGAAAAAGACAAGGGAGGAGTACTCATGAAACTCGACGAATCCGTTTCCGCCGTGGTGACCGGCGGCGCGTCCGGTCTTGGTAAGGCAACCGTGACCGCGCTGCGCGAAAAGGGCGTGAAGGTCGCCATTTTCGATCTCAACAGGGAAAACGGCGAGAGGGTCGCAAAGGAGCTCGGCGCGCTCTATTGCGAGGTCAATGTGATGGACGAGGACGGCGTCGATGCAGGCTTTGCCAAGGCGCGGGCCGAGAACGGCCAGGAACGTATTCTCGTGAATTGCGCCGGTGGCGGGCGCGGCGGCAAGACCATCGCGCGTGACAAGAAGACCGGCGAGATCGTCCCCTTCAAGATTTCCGACTTCGAATATGTGCTGGGTCTCAACACCGTGGGCACGTTCCGCTGCATCGTAAAGAGTGCGGCCGGCATGGCGACGCTTGAGCCACTGGACAATGGAGAGCGCGGGGCCATCGTGAATACCGGCTCGGTCGCGGCCGAGGACGGACAGATCGGGCAGGTGGCCTATTCCGCGGCCAAGGCTGCGATCAAGGGGATGACGCTGACCATTGCACGGGACCTCTCGCGCGAAGGTATCAGGATCAACACGATCCTTCCCGGTATCATGGCGACGCCGCCCATGCTGGGTGTGAAGGACAGGGCACCGCAGATCTTCGACAATCTGGCGGCGTCGGTGCCTTTTCCGCCGCGCCTCGGCGATCCGTCGGAATATGCCGACCTCGCGCTCACCATGCTGCGCAACGGCTATTTCAACGGCGAGACGGTCCGCCTCGACGGCGCAATCCGCATGCCGCCGCGGTAGGACTGTTCGGCGGCGTCCGTCATCCGCGCCTGCAATACGTATTGCTGAGCTGTATTCAGAAATACCGTCGAAGCTGGAGATAGACCCGTGTGGGTTGCTCGGCATAGGGAGCGCCACTGCCGATGACGGGCAGTCCGCCGAACTCCGTATTCGAGGGGCCGAGGGGAAGCCGCGCGCCGGCGATAAGATTGAGATTGTCTTCCAGCGACCAGGTGGCCTCGCCGAGCGCGTAGAAGCTGCCATCGTTGAGATTGGCGATCAGCGTCGGCGCGATCTCCAGAAGCGGCGTCCATTGCAGTGTGCCGCCGAGCGAAAGATAGTCGCGGCCCGTATTGAAAACCTGCCCGCGCAACAGGCGGTCGGTCAGCGGTGCCGGGAGACTGGCCAGCGAATAGCGACGCGCCTCCAGCCCGAAACCGTTTCGATAATATTCGGCGAAAATGGTGGCGTCTCGCCCGGCAAGGGTGAAGGCGTCGCTGATATTGGCAAGCCCCGAGACATAGGTCCGGTCGTCATCGACATAGGTCGGCACCAACTCCGCGTTCCATGTGGCGCCGCTCAGCGCCCCGCTTACGCCGAGTGCGGCGACGGTATCGCCATGGTCCTGCGCGGCCAGAAAGCTGGTGCGCCATGGTCCGAGGGCAGTGTGAAACAAAAGCGCGAAGGAGCTGGCGTCGAGTGTCGGATCGTCGCCTCTCTGCGGCGGGCGGGGCACGGCGACGAATTGCAGGTCCGATCCATCGTCGAAGAGATATTGCGTATAGAGCATATCCGCGCCGGGCTTGTATTCCGTATCCGTCGCATCGGGCGAGAAGGGGTCGAAAAGATCCATCGGATGGAAAACGAGGCCGGCCCCCCATGTCAGGGCCTGACGGCCGGCGCGGATGACGACATGCGCACCGGTATAGCCGATGGACGCGCGGTCGATACGCTGCGTGAGCGTGAAGTTGTTCCCGTCCATAGTGGTGTCCGTCAGGTCCCACCATGTCCGCGGCGGCGCTTTGGGAAACAGGGCGAGGGCCTTTTCCCGCGCGGCGAGCAGCGGCGTGTCGCCGGCATCGAAGCCGAGCTGATACTGGAAGGCAAACCGCCACGGACCCCGGCGCGGCTCCCACCTCACCCGCAGACTGCCCAATACGTCGTTTCGCTCGCGCTTGCCCAGCATCGACGAAACGCTTCGGTCGCTTTCACGCGCAAACACATCCTGCAATTCCAGCCGGCCATGCACCGGTGCGGCGCGTCCCGGCGCGGCATGCAGCGCGAGGAAAGCGGCCAACAGAATGCGCGTGAGATGTTTCATAGGTTTCAGACCGCCATTTCGGCCGGCCGAAGCTCGTCTGAGGCGACACGGCCGTCTGCGATGACGATGTGACGGCGGGTGCGCGAGATGACGCGATCATCATGCGTGGCCATCAGGAAGGTGACGCCATAGCGCTCGTTGAGGTCGGACATCAGCGTGATGAGATCTTCCGCCGTCTTGGTGTCGAGATTGGCGGTAGGCTCGTCGGCCAGCACGATGGAAGGACGGCTCGCCAGTGCGCGGGCGACGGCGACACGCTGTTGCTGGCCGCCGGACAGACGCGACGGACGTCTGTTTTCCATGCCGTCGAGCCCGACCTGATGCAGCATCTCCTTTGCCCGCTCGCGGCGCTCCTTTGCCGGGACGTTCATCAGCTGCTGCGTGAATTCGACATTCTCCACGGCGGAAAGAACGGGGATGAGATTATAGGCTTGAAAGACGAAACCGATCTTGCGCAGTCGAAGGTCGGCGAGTTCCTCATTGTCGAGGGCCGTGAGATCCTGCCCGTCAATGCTGATCGTTCCTTCCGTTGGGCGGTCGAGTCCGCCGACGATATTGAGAAGCGTCGTCTTGCCCGATCCGGACGGCCCGGCGAGCGAGGCGAAGTCGCCCTTCTCGATGGCGAGGTCGACGCCGCGCAGCGCCGGCACGTCGATCGAGCCCTGACGGTAATGCTTGGTAATGCCCTTGCATTCGACGATGGCGGTCATGGCTCTCTCCCTCTTTCCTAAAAACGTCCCATGGCTTCGACGGGGCTCACCCGCGAGGCGCGGCGCGCGGGCCAGAGCGTGGCGACCACGCCAAGCGTCCAGACGATCAGGCTGTAAAGCGCGAAATCGCCCGCATCGACTTTCGGATAAAGAATGTGGCCCGCGCCGACCAGTTCCGCGCCCCGCCCCAGAAAGCCGAGATCGATCCCGTTGGGAAAGGCCTGAACCGAAAGCACGGACATGGCGATGCCCAGGCCCACCCCGACGCCGATCAGCATGGCGGATTCGAGCGTCACCTCCATCAGCACCAGGCGCGGCCGCATGCCAAGGGCCTGCAACAGGCCGAATTCGCGGATGCGTTCGAAAACGGCCATGAGCTGCGTGTTGACGATGCCGATCGCCATCAGCGCGAACATGATCCAGAGCCACATCAGGATAAATTCGTTGAAGAATGTGCTGACCGCATAGGAAAGCGGGGCCAGCGTCTTCCAGCTTTGAATGTCGCGGCCGGGCGAAGACGCCTTCATCCGTGCGATGACATCGGCGATGTCCTGACTGTCCGGCGTCACAAAGGCGATCTCGGTGATATCCGTGCCGATGCCGGTAAAGGCTTGCGCGGTTTTGAGGCCGGTAAAGGCGAACTGGTCTTCGGTCTGCTGGGGCGCGGCATAGAGGCCGATGACCTTGAAGGCGCGCTCGGCGAGTTTCCCTTTCTCGTCCTGGGCCATCACCACGACGCGCTTGCCGACCCGTGTCTTGAGGCGGCGGGCGAGGTTTCGCCCCAGCACGATACCCGTATCCGCCGGGCCATCGAGATAGCGTCCCTCGCGGACACGGTCCGGCAGTACGGAAAGGCGGCGTTCCCGCGCAGGATCGGTGCCGACCAGCGTCATGGGCAGGGTCTTGTACTCGCTCTGCACGATGGCGGCGATGCGCAGACGCTTTGTATATGCCGCAACGGCGGAAGAGGAGAGGATGTTTTCAAGTTTGCCGGCCGGCTGCGTCATGCGATGGGCAACAGTGGGATCGTCCAGATAGCCCGTGGCGTGGATCTGTCCTTCGCCGGTCATCAGCTTCAGCGTCGTATCGCGGCTGGAGACGGACCACGCCTTGAGCAGCACGGAGAAAGTGAGGATGGACCATAATCCGACACTGACGACGAGCACGGTGATGATTGTGCGGCGCGGATTGCGCCAGAGATTGCGCCAGGCGAGGGGAAGGAGAAGGCGGAGCCGGTCCATCATGCCGACCTCATGGCGGTTACGGGTTCAAGGCGACGCACGCGGGCATAGGGAATGAAACCGGCAATCGCGACCGCGACCAGGATCGCGAGCGGGCCGGCCGTCGCACTCAGCAGGGTCAGTTGCGGGTAAAGCGTGGAAGGCATGTTCCATTGGGAAAACAATGCTTCCGCGCCGGGAAAGGGGATGCCTTGTGTTGCCGCCCAGGCGGTGATCGCCGAGCCGGCGGCAATTGCGATGGCCGAGCCGGAGCCGGCGAGGAAGAGAAGCTCCAGCCAGACCATGCGCCCGATCTGACGCGGCTTCATGCCGATCGCCATCAGCATGCCGAACTCGCGTGTGCGTTCCAGTACCGACATCAAAAGCGTGTTGAGAATGATGAAGACGACGATGATGACGAGGCTCACATAGAGGAGTGCGGAAAAACTTCCATCGAGGAGGATCACATCGTGTAGCGCCGGTTCGAGCTGCGTCCAGTCGCGTGCCACGAGATCGTTCCTGCGCGCAATTTTCTCGAGCGAAGGGATGGCGGCGTTGATGGTGGAGAGATGTTCTCCGCTGACAGCGATCAGGTTGATGCTGCCGTTCATCGCGAAATCCTGCTGGAAGTGGACAAGCGGCATTTCCACCACCTGCCGGTCGAGCGCCGGGGAGCCGGTGGAAAAGATGCCTGTGACTTTGAGGATGTCGGCGGCGATGGACCCGTCCTGCGCCGAGCCCAGCATGGTCACGCTGTCGCCGGGATTGAGCTTCAGATTGCGGGCAAGGCCTGCGCCGATCACCACCGCATCTTCGTCGCCCGGCTGGAGATACCGGCCTCTGGTGATGGTGGAGGCGAGATTGGAAACCTTCACTTCGCGAGCCGGATCTATGCCGACGATCGCCGCGCCGTAGCTTTGCGGACCGTTGGACAGGATCGCATAGCTTGCCGCCCGCGGCGTCGCGGCGGTTACTTCCGGCAGGCTGACCAGATCGGCGATCAGCGGGCCGCTATCGGAAATCGATTTGCGAATATCGGGGTCGTCGGCATAGCCGGGGGGCTGCAATTGCGCGAAGCCGTCCATGAGCTTCAACACGCTTTCCTTCATCGTGCCGTAAGCGCCCTGCTGCAACGCCAGCAGGAACACGGTGATCGTGCCCGCAATGGCGATCGAACTCAGGCTCAACGCAGTGCGATGCGGCTGACGCCAGATATTCCGCCATGCAAGCCCGACAAGCATGAGATCAGTTCCTCGGATTTTGCAGGTTGGAAAGAGTGAAGAGATAGCCGGGCATGGATTGATTGAACGTCGCATCCTTCGTCTCGATGCGCGTCCATTTGCCCTCTTCGTCTTCCGGGCGCATCGTCATCACCACCGGGTAGTCGCGGCCGCCGATCATGGAAACTTTCTCCGTCGTCATGATGCGCACGGGCTTCATGTCCTGGTCGAAATAGGTTTCGCCCAGCATGATGCCGTCCTCGCGCACCCTGACCGTGCGCTTGCCCCATACGACGGGGGCACCGGGTTTGGGGATGGCGTCGATGGTATAGACCGTATGCGGACCGTCCTTCGTCGACCCCGTCAGCTTGTGGGTGTATTCGGTCAGAAGGTCATTGGCTTTGGACAGGTCGTTATAGGAGAAATCCGATCCCATCCAGGATTGCGCCAGCATGGAAGCGGGCAGCTTGATGACCTGATTGAGCTTGGGGTTGAACACCCAGGTTTCGTCGCCCTTTTTGAGCGTGGCATTGCCTGCGTCCTTGGCGGGCGCCGTGAAGCGCACCAATGCGTCGTCATCGCCCTGCGTCCATGTCTTCATTTCCATATGCCGTTCCCAGTCGGGCCGGTGCACGGTCATGGTCATGTCGGCCTGCGAGCTGTCGGCGCGCCAATTGTCGAAGGCGGCGCGCAGAAGAGCATCGGGGTTGGGGGCGGGGGCTGTTGTATCGGCGGACGCGAGCCCGGTCATGGCGGCGGTTGCGAGAAGGATGAGAGCTGCTTTCCGGATCATTATGCTTTCCTCGTTTCGGTGCCGATGCCATCGAACAGGGAGCCGAGAAAGGAGCGGCACCAGGCTTGCGGGTCGAAGCTTCTGTCCAGCCAGTAGTGGAGCGCGAGATTGTCCACCGCGCCGATCAGCATGCCGGCGGTTGCCTCGACGTCGATGCCGTCCCGGATCGCGCCTTCCGCCTGTGCGTCCTGAATGAGGCCGGCAAGCTCCGCGCGATAGGAGGCGTAGAGATTTTTCATCGCGCCGGAGAAGCGTGGGCGCGTTCCCGGTTTGGCGGCGGCCGCCCAGACTTCCAGCGAGACGGGATAGAGTTCCAGATGGTCCAGAAGGGCGCCGATGGCGGCGTCGGCGAAGGCCATGATGCGCGCGCGGGCGTCTTGATGTTCGCCCATGCGCGCCATGGCCGACACCATGACGAGCTGTTGAAACCATTCGAAAACGCCGAAGAAGAGGTCTTCCTTGTTCTTGAAGTAGTCGTAGAGGGACCCTTTGCTGATCCCGGCAGCACTCGCGACCGCCTCCATGGAGGTGGCGTCATAGCCCTCTTTGGCGAAGCAGGCGGAGGCGGCTTCCAGAATTTTCTGACGCTTGGCGTCGCGATCGACGATACGGGCCATGGGTGCAACTCATTATGACCGACTAGTCGGTCATTTATAATCCGCTGGCTTCTCATTGGCAAGTCGGGATGCGATCGGGGTGCCGCGCGCCGGTCGCCGTCGATCCGATAAAGGCGCTGTTAACTACGGTCCTTCTAGGCTGGCCATAGTCGAAACAGCGGCCATAGGCTGAAAATACGATGCATCATTTGCTTCGCCTGACGGCGGCCAGCGCACTCTCAGTCTTTTTCCTGCTTGCTGCCTCCCTGTCGGGTGTTTCGGCATCCGCCGCGATGGCGCAGCAAAGTATGACGGCGCCGCAAAGCGCGGCGGAGAGCGATCCGGTAGCGGCCTCTCCGCTCTCGCCTCTGCCCAATGCCTCTCCTCGCCAGACCTTCTCGAGTTTCACCCGGCTCACCGACGATGTGGAAAAATCGCTTCTGGCGGCCATCGAACGGGCGGCGGAGAACGACGCCATTTTCGATACCGAGGAAGTCACCGCCCTGAAGAAACAGGCGCTGGCCGATCTGATAAAGGCCACCTCCACGCTCGACCTGTCATCCGTGGCGCCCGCCAGCCGCCGTTCGGTGGGGATCAGCTCGGTTCTTCTCCTCAAGGAAATTCTGGATCGCCTCCCCGAACCGGACCTGGCCGCTATCCCCGGCAGGGCAGAGGTGGCCGCCGGCAAGGCCGATCATGGATGGGTTCTTCCCGGCACCGAAATAAGGATGGTCCGCGTCGAGGGAGCGGACGGCAGTCCCGATTATCTGTTCTCGGAAGACACGGTGCGGCGCTTGCCGGCGTTTTACGCACTTGTCCGAGACATGCCCGAGCGTTCCGGCGAAACGATGGACTTCTACCAGGATTTCGTTCTGGGGCCGGGCCTTTCCATGCCGGTGGAGTTCTATCGCTACGTGCTGGAGCTGCCGGACTGGATGCGGTCGAGCTTCGATGAGCAGGCGGTCTGGCAATGGATGGCATTTGCGTTCATGACCGTGCTCCTCGCTCTCGCCGTGTTTATGCTGTTGCGCTGGGAGGGGCGGCGCGTCCAGCCGGTCAATCCGGTCGTCCGTTCGCTGGAGCGTATGATCGCACCTCTTCTGATCGCCGGCCTGCTGGAATTGTATCTCTGGCTGAATGACGACTTCGTCAATCTGACGGGCGATTTCCTGGCCGCTCTGCAACTCGTCGTGCTGGCTCTTCAGGCGATTGCCGTGGCCGTCGTCATCGTGCTCGGCTTCAATGCCGTGGCGGCGATGATCGTATCCATGCCGCGCGTGCGCAAGGAAAGTCTCGATGCCAGCCTCATCCGCCTCATACTGCGCGTGCTCGGCATTCTGGTTGCCAGCTATGTGATAGCGCTGGCCGTGGCGCGCATGGGTGTCCCGCTATACGGCATCATCGCAAGTCTGGGTGTCGGCGGTCTCGCGCTTGCGCTTGCCGTCCGCCCGACGCTGGAAAACTTTATCGGCGGTATCATTCTCTATGCGGACCGTCCGGTGAAAGTCGGCGATTTCTGTAAATTCGGCAGCATGGTCGGCACGGTGGAGGAGATCGGTCTGCGCTCCACCAAGGTGCGCGGGCTGGACCGGACGCTGGTGACGGTGCAGAACTCGGAATTCGCTCAGATGTCGATCACGAACTATACGCGCCGCGACGCGAACCTGATCGATACCGAGCTCAGGCTCCGCTATGAAACCACGCGCGAACAGCTTTCCGACATCATCGACAAGGTCGCGGAGATGCTGCGCACCGACGAGCGCATCGATCCCGACACGGTTCGCGTCTGCCTGAAGGAATTGGGCGACTATTCCCTTGATCTGGAAGTTCGCGGGATGGTGCGCAGCGCGGACTGGGGCACCTTCCTGAAGATCCGGGAAGAGCTGCTCCTGCGTGTGATGGGGATCGTGTACGATAACGGCTCCGACTTCGCATTTCCCTCTTATACAAGCTATCTGGGAACGGATAATTTCGCTGCCGCGGCGGATGCCGCCGGCCAGCCGGCCTGACCGGGGGCATGATGGAAGAGCCGGTTTCCGCGCAGGACGCCACGGTCGACGTCGCGCCCGCCGGCCCGCGCGGGGTTGCGCTTCGACGCGAATGGATGCTGGCCGTGGCAATTCTCACGAGCCTTGTTTTCCTTTTCTTCGGTTCCTACCTCTTTCAGGGGCTTTCAAACGGGATATGGCTCGGGGTTCTCTTCGTCTGGATTTTCGCCGTCGTGCTCGGCGCGGCGGTCGGCGTCGTGCGTCATGCCGAAGCGCTGTCGGAAAAGTTGGGCGAACCCTATGGCACCTTGGTGCTGACGGTTTCCATCGCCTTGATCGAGGTTTTGAGCATCACCGCGATCATGATGCATGGCGGCGAAAACCCGACGCTGGTGCGCGACACGCTGTTTTCGGTCGTCATGATCGTGATGGGGGGCATGGTCGGCCTGTCGCTGTTGCTCGGCGCGTTGCGGCATCACGAGCAGAGCTTCAATCTTCAAGGCGCCAACGCCTATCTGGGCGTCATCGTGCCATTGGCGGTCTTCAGCCTGATCCTTCCCGACTTTACCAAATCGACGGAGGGCGGAACCTATTCCCTCGGCCAGATGATCATGCTCGGTGTGATGGCCACCGGCCTTTACGCCATTTTCGTGCTGATCCAGACCGGACGCCACCGCGCCTATTTCTCTCTCTCCGACATTGGCGGAGAAGAGGCGCATGAGGTGGAGGAGACCGGCATCCTGCCGCATGCGCTTCTGATGCTCGCCTATATGGTGCCCGTCGTGTTTCTGGTCGAGCAGCTCGCCGTGCCGGTCGACTATGTGGTCGAAACGCTCCACGCCCCGGTGGCGATAGGCGGCGTCATCATGGCGACGCTGGTGGCGACGCCCGAGGCTATCGGCGGGGTGAAGGCGGCGCTTCACAATCAGCTTCAACGCTCGGTGAATATTTTCCTGGGGTCGGTACTGGCCACGATCGGCCTGACCGTGCCGGCAATGCTGGCGGTGGCCTATTGGGCCGGGTTCGACCTTGTTCTGGGACTGGAGCCGAGCGACACGATTATTCTCGTGCTCATGCTGGCGGTAAGCGTCATCACCTTTTCAAGCGGCCGCACGAACCTGCTTCAGGGCGCGGTGCATGTCCTGATCTTCATCGCCTTTCTCTTCCTGATCTA
>NZ_NYVD01000008.1 GCF_002684405.1 Parvibaculum sp.
CCCGCGCCATTTTGCGCATTTGTAGATAAAAGCAGACTCTACCTATATATAGATAAGCTTTGGCATTTTGAGAATACCACTTTTCGATTATTAATCAGGGTGTTATCATTACATTTGCACACTTTTTCGGATGAATTGCAACACCCATAAACCGCGACAATTTTATATATGTGAGCTAGAGCAGAGAGTATCTGACTGCTGTTTTTTAGAGCGAGGGTTTGGCCTGATTTGGTAGAGAAATCAAACACATGTATTAATTATAGTACTGTACAAACAATAATAATATATATAACAATAATGTATAATTATGTAAAATATCTAGAGGCACTGACCATTACGCGTTTTAATTTAATTTTTAAAAAGTTAGATTTCGCAATTTCTAAAATCGTGTATGAGTATATCATCCATTAGTTGTGTATATTATGTCGGTGTACGATATGAGATCGACACTTTATAGCATTGTCGACATTTGCAACGCGAACATTCTTACTTCATCGTCTTCATCATCCACCATCCCTTTAACTGTAGTGGCTATTTCCTCGGTATCTGTTTGATTTAGATTTTTCCAACATTCCATCATTCCCACCAACGCTGCAATTCGAACATTCGGCACTTTGTCCTTCAAGCCTATCTGAAATAACTTTAAAATACTTGAAGATAGATCGGGACCAGCCTTTGCTAAACATGTAATAGCTTTCATCGAAGATATGCGCCTTAGATAGCTCATGTTTTTGAGATTGTCAGTGATGCATGGCAAAGCGATCCTTGTTGTCCACTCCACACCTAACACGTCATGAAATACACTGAAGGAATTTGCACATGTTTCACGAACATCGGACACACGATCGTTTAATAGTTCCAAAAACGCATCAAACAATTTGTTTTTTTCAAAGAAAGTGTCCGGGCTAACTCCGCCTTTTTGTAGCTCCTTTGCTGCTATTGGTAGAGCTTTCGCGGCCGCTGCGCGCGCTCTCCAATCAAATCCTTCATTTGCGTCTAGCATTTTCATTAACACATCTTTACAAAAGGTTTGTACGCTTTCAACATTTAGGTTACCTATCAGCTCATCAATGTGAGGAAGCACTTTCGTTGTCACTTCCATTGAATTTCCAGGGTCATTCACGAGACGTTTTACAAATGGCATAACTGAGTCTGACGACAGATACTCTTTTCCTAACTTCGGCCCCGCAAACATAATAACGTTTGCGGCAGACGCTTTAATTCGTGGGTCCTCGTCCTGCTGTTCAGCAATTGCCATTAGTTGCGGCATGCAAATATCACGGAATTGTTTTGCGCCTACAACGTTGCAAAAATCTACTAGTTGGTTACATACTGTTAAGCGAACTTCTGCCTCTGGGTCCACCAGCAGCGGTGGAAGTAACGGGCCGAGTTGAGAAACAGACAAATCGCTTCCACAGGCCTTTGCAAGTTCCCCTAATCCTTTCGTGACACTGTTTCGAATACGCCAAGACAACTCTTGAAACTGGGGCTTAACGACATCTAAAACAAAACTAACATCTTTAATATTTGCAGCAATTATTGGCGATTGCTCCAATGCCAGCAATCGCACAGTTTCGTTTTGGTCATTCATAACCATTTCTTTGTATAAAGGTACCACCTTGGCGCGTTGCTCTTGTGCTTCAACAACGGAACACACGGCACCTAGTTGTTTCGCAACAGCTCTTCTAACCATTGGTGTGTCGTCCTTTGCTAGCTGGGTGCAGAACAGTTGTAGAAGCTGTTGTTTGCCGGAGCCATTCGATTTCGCGTATGCCGATGCAACCAAAGCGCACGAAGAAACCTTTGACGTAAACCAGTCACCATTTGCCAAGCGAATTACCATGGGAACAGCAGTCCCTTGAGCCACCTGGTCAGGCAACAGGTCAATAATTTTACAAATACTCTTTGCAGCAGCGTCGCGGACGACAGTTTCTTCCACATTGCAAAGAGCTTCCAGTGGTTGCAACAAGACCGATGCACGATCTGGTCCCCCCACAAGTTCACCGAGATCGCCGGGATGCAGCCGCAGCCGGAAGTGCATCTGCGGCCCAACCGGCTCGTCAAATACGACTATGTCGCCAAGGTGCTGTCCGCCGCGCAACGCCTCGGCGTCACCAAAATCGGCTTCGTCGGTAATGAACAATATATGGATTAGGGGGAAACGGTTTCCCATGAGTAGCTTGAGTAAATTCGACATCTTCAAATTCGCACGCAGCCTCATTCTGGCAGCGGCCCTGCCGCTCGGCATGACGGCGGCAGTGATGGCGCCCGCCGCCGCGCAGGCCGCCGAAACCATGTCTGTTGAAGTCGGCAAGCCGCTTCAGGCCGCGCAGAAACTCGCCAAGGCCGGAAAATACGCAGCCGCGATGAAGAAGACGCGCGAAGCCGCAGCCGTCAAAAAGAAGACGGCTTATGAGAGCTTCGTCGTGAACGATTTCATGGGCTATCTCGCCGCCCGCCTCGGCGACTACGCCTCGGCGGTGAAGGCCTATGAGACCTCCTACGGCTCGTCCTATGTCCCTGCCGCGCAAAAGCCCAAGCGGCTTCAGGCGCTGGCCGACATGGCCTATCGCGGCAAGATGTACGGCAAGGCCGCGTCCTTCGCCTCGCAATACCAGAAGTCCTTCGGTCCCGACCGGCACATGCAGGTTCTGGTGATGCAGAGCGACTATCTGCGTAAGGACTATCCGGCTGCCGTGAAATCCGCTGCCGTGCTTGTGGCGGCTGCGGAAAAATCCGGCAAGGCGCCGGAGGAATCCTGGCTGCAGATCCAGATGGCCAGCGCCCAGCAGGCGGGCGACAAGAAGATGCAGGCCTCGGCACTCCGGAAGCTCGTTAAATATGCGCCGTCGGATGTGTACTGGAAGCAGTATCTGGCGGATACGCAGCGTGCTATCGGCACCTCGGACCGCATGACGCTGGAACTCGACCGTATCCTGCGCGCCAAGGGCTATATGGATAGCTCCCGCCGCTACATGGAGGCGGCCCAGATCGCCATTCAACTCGGCCTGCCGGGCGAGGCGAAGGCGCTGATGGACGAAGGCTTCAAGAAGGGCGTGCTCGGCGGCAAGGACAAGAACCGCGAACTGCGCCTGCTCAATATGGCAAAGAAGCTTGCAGCCGAGGACAAGCAGTCGCTGGCGAAGGACGCCCCCAGCCCGAAGGGCAAGGCGGCGCTCGGCGAGGCCTATGCCAGCTATGGCCAATACGACAAGGCGATCGCGCTCTACAAATCGGCGCTGGCGGCCTCCTTCCCGGAGGCCGGCCTCACGCGCCTGCATCTGGCGCAGGCCTATCTCGCCACCGGCAGGAAAGCCGAGGCTCGAAAGGCTCTTGCAGGTATCAAGGACGGGAAGGCGGCGAAACTTGCACAGGCCTGGTTGCTGCTGGTCTGACAGCCGAATAGCCGGTCGGCCTCTCTCCGGGCGGCGCTAAAGCGACTTTAGACCAGTGGTCTAAAATTTCTTGCCTTGTTTAGACCATCGGTCTAAAAAGAGCGCATGGCAGCTTCCGAGGACAAAAAACGCCGGCCCCGGGCTCCTGAAAGCCCGGAGGAACGGTTTCGCGCCCTGTCGCCGGATCGTCAGGCGCAATTGCTGGATCCGGCGGAGACTGAATTCGCCGAACATGGTTTCGACCGCGCGTCCCTTAACCGCATTCTGGAGCGCGCGGGTATCAGCAAGGGGCAGGTCTATCACTATGCGCGCGACAAGGCGGCCCTCTACCGGCTCGTCGTGGACCGCGCATTGAACCGGATCGCGGAAGAGGCCGCGCCCGTCGCGCTCAAGGCGGAATCCCCCGACGCCTTCTGGGACTCGCTGTCCGATGTTTTAATGCGGGCGACCCTCGTCATGGCCGACAAGGCCCAGCTGGCAGAGCTCGCCAAGGGCATCTATTCGGATACGCCGCTGCTGCGCGACGAACTTGCGCCGCTTGTCGAGCGGGTGAAAGGCTGGGTGCGTCAGGCGCTGGAAACCGGTCAGGCGGCGGGTGCCGTGCGGCGCGACATGCCCATCACGCTCCTCGTCGCCAACGCACTCGGCGCAGCGCTTCATGCAGATCGCTGGTTCGTCGAACACTGGTCTGAACTTACCGATGAGGAAGTGCTGGAGCGTACGCAGCAATCCATCGAGTTGTGCCGAAACATGCTCGCCCCCGCCGCACCACCCGCAACGCAGCCTGACGACTCTCTTATGCGTGAAGTTGAAGCGCAGGCGGAGGTGCTGGTGCCGGTCCTGCATGCCCTGCGTGCGGAAATCGGAGAGGAAAAGGCGAACAGGCTGGTGCTGGGCGCCGTCGCGGAGGAGCGCCGCCGCAAGTTGCAGTGCGCGGCGCAAAACGCGGGCGGCCCCGGCAAAAAGGCATGGGCCAGCGCCATGGCCGATCTCGGCCGCCGCGTCGGCGACAGCGTCGACTACAAATGGTTGCGACAGGAGGAGGGCGCCCTCGACTATGACGTGACGTCCTGCGCCTTTGCGCAACTCTTTCGGGCCATGGACGAGCCGGACCTCGGCCGCGCGCTGGTTTGCGACATCGATACCGACATGGCGACGGCGAATGCACCGAATGTAGAGCTGACCCGCGAGCAGACGCTGATGCAGGGGGCGCCCTGCTGCACCTTCCGCTATCGGTTCCATCCCGAACATGACGAGGACGAAGAGGCGGAGAGTGAAAGCGATGAGTAGCGATCCGCATACAGATGAAGAAGGCCTGCCCCAAAAAGATTCGTTCGCCGATGCGATAGCGCCGACGCTTTCCCGCGCCCGGCTTCGCATCCTCATCGTGGGAGCGGGGATCGCCGGCGTAACCCTTGCCGCCCTGCTGAAGCAGCGCGGAGAAGCGCCTGTCCTCATCGAGAAAAACCCCGCAGGCACACCGGGCGGCTACATGCTCGGCCTTCTGCCGCTTGGCGGCCGGGTCCTGCACGGGCTTGGTCTTCACGACGCTTATCTGGCCGAGAGCAGGCCTATGAATGCCTATGAATTCAACGGCATGTCCGGCAAAAGGCTGCGGCACTATTCGCTCACCCCGATCATGGAGCGCTATGGCGCCTATCAGGGCATTGAGCGCGGCGCGCTTCTCGATCTTCTGCACGGCAGCCTCGGCGATCTGCCCGTACATTACGGGACGACCATTCGCGATCTCGCCCAGGATGAGGGCGGTGTCGATGTGACCTTCGACGATGGATCGCACCATCGCTTCGATCTGGTCGTTGCGGCCGACGGCATTCACTCAACTACGCGCGACTTCATTCTGTCGGCGGATGAATATACGCCCTATCGCACCGGCTGGGGCGGTTGGGTCATGTGGACGGACGCCCCCTCCGCCATGGGCGGCACCTATCGCGAACTCTGGGGTCCCGGCTGGGGCATGGGCCTCTATCCGGTGAAGGATCGGACGGGCATTTTCCTCGCCGGCCGCATCGACGCGCTGAAGGAGAAATCGGCCCGGTCGCTTGTCGATAAGTTGAAGACGCAGCTCGGCAAGCGCAAAGGCCCCTTCGCCGATGCGCTGGAGAGCCTCGAACCGGAAGACGAACCCTTTTTCTGGGACCTTGATGATGGCCGCGCCAAACGCTGGAGCAAGGGGCGCGTCGTGCTGCTCGGCGATGCGGCGGCCGCCTTCCTGCCGACGGCGGGGGCGGGCGCTTCCGTCGCAATGGATTCGGCGGCGGCGCTGGCAGACGAATTGTCGCGAACCGATGCGGCGGGCATGACACGCGCCCTGACGCTCTATGAAAAACGCCAGCGCTCCCGTGTCGAGACGGCGCAGGACGGGTCCCGTTCGCTTGCCCGGCTGATGTTCGTCAACTCGCCTGCGCTCGTCCGCCTGCGAAATGCGTCCATGTATCTCTACACGCAGAAAAGGCTGTTGAAGAGTCTCGACAGGATGATCGAGGGAGAATGACGATGCGTGGAAATGACGATCGGAGAGGGAGGCTGGCGTGGAAAAGCTCATAGGCGGTGTCTTCTACATCATGCCGCTCATTTTCGCGTTCGGTTTTCTGACGCCCGTCATGGCGCAGGCGATCCATACGATCGGGTGGCTGCCGCCCTTTGGCCTGTCGCCTCTGGCCTTCTCGGCCATCGTCTGCGGCGCATGGGGTTTGGTCGCGCAATTCTGGAGGAGATGGATATGACCGTGGACGCAGCCGATTATGCGGGCCTGAACGAAACCGAGCTGATGAAATGCGAGCGCGAGATCGCGCGCCGTCATATGGGTAGGTTTCCCTGGTTCATGGTCGTCTGGGCATTCGCCAATATGGCGGTCTGGCTGTCGCTCTGGCCTCTGGTGCTTTACGGGTTCCTGCCGCTATGGGCCGGCTTCCTCATCGCCACCGTCAACATGACGCTCGTCTATCTGCCCACGCATGACGCCCAGCATGACATCATCGCCCGTCCCGGCGAACGGCTCAGATGGTTCAATGAGTTCCTGGGGCACGCGACGAGCTGGATGATCGCCTCGTCCTTCGAGGTGCTGCGCCAGACCCATCTCGAGCATCATCGGCATACGAACGATCCCGCTCTCGATCCCGATTACGCGACGAGCGCGCGCGGCGCATGGCATGCTATCTGGCGCAGCATCCGCGAGCGCCAGCCGGATGGCGAGCGTGGGAAGGCTTATGAGGAATGTCTGACGCGCATCGGCCGCTCGGATCTTCTCCTGCACGCAGCGGTCTATAATTTCGTTTATCTGGCCGTTCTCTGTGTGGCGGCGTGGTCGGGCTATGGGCTGGAAGCCTTCTTCCTCTGGTGGCTGCCCTTGCAGCTCGCCTTCATCTATATCGATTTCTTCCTGTCCTGGGCGCCGCATCACCCGGCTGAGGCGACGGGCCGCTATCGCGACACACGGGCCTTCCGCTCCCGTCTGGGCAACGTGCTCTCGCTCGGCATGCAGTACCACATCGTCCACCACCTGCATCCGCGCATTCCGCTCGACCGCAACCCTGCGGCCTATCGGGAACTGAGGCCGATACTGGAAGCCCGCGGCTGCCGCCTCAACGGGATTTGAGCGCATGGGCGGGGCGCCGCCCATGCGTCTCTTCTGCGTCGTTACTTCACCTTTTCGAAGTCGCTCGCGTCGTGCCGTTCGGGAAGCTGGCTCTCGGGCTCGCCCCAGACGCGGTTGACCATGCGGCCCCGCTTCACGGCGGGCCGCTCCGAAAGCTGGTCGGTCCAGCGATTGACGTGCTTGTATTCATGCACGCTCAGGAACTCGCCCGCGTCGTAGATCAGCCCCTTGGCCAGCGCGCCGTACCACGGCCAGATCGCCATATCGGCGATCGTATAGTCCGGCCCGGCGATATATTCATTGTCGGCAAGCTGCCGGTCCAGCACGTCGAGCTGGCGCTTCACCTCCATGGCGAAGCGGTCGATGGCATATTCGATCTTCACCGGCGCATAGGCATAGAAATGCCCGAAGCCGCCGCCGAGATAGGGCGCGGAGCCCATCTGCCACATCAGCCAGGAATAGCATTCCGCCCGCGCAGCAAGGTCCTTGGGCACGAAGGCGCCGCCGAACTTCTCGGCGAGATAGAGCAGGATCGCGCCGCTTTCGAAAATCCGCGTCGGCTTGTCGGTGCTGCGATCCATCAGGGCGGGGATCTTGGAATTCGGATTGATCGCCACGAAATCCGACCCGAACTGATTGCCTTCGCTGATATTGATGAGCCAGGCGTCGTATTCGGCGCCCTTGTGGCCGGCTTCCAACAGCTCTTCCAGCATCACCGTCACCTTCACGCCATTGGGCGTCGCCAGCGAATAGAGCTGGAAGGGATGCTTGCCGACGGGCAGTTCCTTCTCATGTGTCGGGCCTGCGATGGGGCGGTTGATATTGGAAAAACGGTTTTCGCTCTTGTCCTTTTCCCAGGTCCAGACTTTCGGCGGCGTATATTCACTATCTGACATGTAAAACTCTCCTTCCCGGAATTTCATATGTAGTAATTGGAGGCTGCCGCGCGCAAAGGCAATGCAAATCCCTGTGATCGGATGCCGAAAGCCTCTTGCCTCCCCCTTTGCGGCAGGCCCGCCGATCTCTTAAGTTCTCGGTATGAAAGAAACTTCCGCGCCCGAAAGCCTCCAGGAAAAACCCGTTGTCGAACCTCGCCAGCGCCGCGCCAAGGCGACCTATCGCAGCCTGCTGGCCGCCGCGCAGCAAATCCTCAGCGAAGCGGGGCTGGAGGCGCTCAACTCCAACGCTATCGTCGAACGGGCCGGTCTGACGGCGCCGACCTTCTATCGCTATTTCGAGGACAAGCATGCCATTTTGGCCGTGCTCGGGCGTGAGTTGATGGAGGCGCAGAACGCGGCGCTCGGAGAGTCGTCCGTCGATATGTCCGAAGAGCCCGGCGCGCAGCTGGTGCGAACACGTGAACTGCTCCGCCGTACCCTGGAAATCACCGAAACATTCGAAGGCGGCTATGCGTTGATCGTATCGCTCCGGGCGATCCCCTCGCTCCGGCCCATCCGTCTTTCCTCCCATGCCTATGTGGCCGGGTTCCTCACCGACCGGGTTCTGGAGGCCTTTCCGGATATCGCGCGCGACGACGCCTATGACCGGTGCCGGCTGGCCGTCGAACTCGGCTATGCCTCCGTCGAGATGCTGCTGGAAACCGCCGAGTGCGACCGCGAGCGCGTCATCGACCGGGCGGCGCGTGCGGTCCGGGCCGTGATCGCTCCCTGATCGGCCCATGACCGGCGCCTTAATGCTCCCCACGCTAAATAGCTGAAATTCATCGGCTTCTTGCGTGCCTTCCGGTTAGTTGGCTGCAAACGCGTGACATATTGGTGCGGCTTTCCTACATGCTAAAATAAGGGAAAGCAGCGAACGCCCTCTTTTTCGGAAGCGGGCGTGCCGCATCATGGCCGGGAAGAGGAGTTGCACCGGCTTCGGGAGG
>NZ_NYVD01000009.1 GCF_002684405.1 Parvibaculum sp.
AAGCGCCATCGCATGGCTCTTCATCGCCCACATCCGCATCGTCACACGACGTCTCGCAAGGCCATGAAATCATTGCCGCCTTTATGATTCAGGCTCTCAGAAAGAAATCCATTCCATTTACCTCGGCGGTCCAAAAATGAAAGGCGTCGGGGTAGTGCTTTGAATGGACGGCCTTACAAATCTCTCTGAAGCGATCCAGTCCTCTAAAATTCTCCATTTCAAAATCAGTAAATGGCAGTCCTCCTAATTTCTTCACGCCCCTTTGATTGAGCGACAACAGCCATCTGCAGAAATCAATCATTTCCGCCTTCGTCTCTTTAAAATTCGAAGAAAAAAGTCGAGTTCTGCATATCGCATCAGGAACTTCGCTGATCTGCACGCCAGCCAACAAATTCCCCATCACCTCACCGGGAAAGCTCCCCGGCCTATTCCATGCTTCGTTTCGAAGTTCCCCATAGCTAAAGAACTGAATCTTCCCATCCGATACCAAATGAACAATCGTCGGAAGCGCGGACAATTGTTTTGACTTCCAATCGTCCACCCTTCTTCTCTTCATTCCAACCACTTCACCTGTCATTGGTGAACCACCCACATCCAGTGAAAATGGTTGCCTCGCATAGTCCATAGTGATGGCCAAACTACGGACCGAGTTGTCTATCAATAATTTCTGTGGCGCGTTCATCTCATGTGAGCCCGCCCTAAGCCATAGGCCGCGACCGATCGATGATCGCGCGCTGATCCACTCCCTCCGGCAGCGTGCCATAGAGATCGCCCCAGTCGCGGTTGAGGCGTGTGGCGCAGAAGGCGTCGGACACATAGTCCGGCGCGTGTTTCACCAGCACCGACGCTGCCGCGACCTTGGCCATATCCTCGACAACGACGCGAGCGCGCATTTCGAGCGTGCCGATATCCGTGAATTGCTGCTTCAGGAGATCGACCGCCTTGTCGTAATGCGCATTGCCGCCCTTCGCGGCTTCGAACTCGGCGAAGACGACATCGAGCGCCTCCGGCTCGCGGCCCAGCGCGCGTAAGACGTCGAGGCACATCACATTGCCCGAGCCTTCCCAGATCGCATTCACCGGCATCTCACGATAGATACGGCCCGCAATGCCCTCTTCCACATAGCCATTGCCGCCGAGACACTCCATCGCCTCATAGGCGAGGTTCGGCGCACGCTTGCAGACCCAGTATTTCGCGACCGGCGTCATGATGCGGCGATAGGCGGCTTCCTGCTCGTCGGTGAAGGCTTCGTCGAAGGACCGCGCCACCCGGAAGGAGAGCGCCGTCGCCGCCTCCGTTTCGAGTGCCAAGTCCGCCAGCACGCCCGACATGAGCGGCTGGTCGATCAGATGCTTCTGGAAGACACGGCGATAGGAACAATGATGCACGGCCTGCGCCACCGCCTGCCGCATCATCCCCGCCGTCGCCACCGCGCAATCGAGCCGCGTATAGGTCGCCATCTCGATGATGTTGCGCACGCCACGGCCTTCCTCACCGATGAGCCACCCCGCCGCCGCCTGGAACTCGACTTCCGAGGAGGCATTGGACTTGTTGCCCACCTTCTCCTTCAACCGCTGGATACGAATGCGGTTCGGCTCGCCGTCCGGCGTAAAGCGCGGCATGAGGAAACAGGAAAGCCCGTTCGGCGCCTGTGCGAGCACGAGGAAGGCGTCGCACATGGGCGCGGAGAAGAACCATTTGTGTCCGGTGATGCGATATTCCGCGCCCGGCCCGCCGCCATTCACCGGCTGCGCATGGGTCGTGTTGGCGCGCACATCCGTGCCGCCCTGCTTCTCCGTCATCCCCATGCCGAGCGTGACGCCGGTCTTCTCGCTCGCGGGCTTGAAGGACGGATCGTAGTCGCGCGACAGGATGCGCGGGAGCCACTCCTCCGCAAGGCTCGGCTGGAACATCAGCGCGGGCACCGCCGCATTGGTCATGGTGATGGGACAGCCGTGACCGGCCTCGATCTGGCTCATCACGTAGGTGCCGGCGAGCCGCGAGACGATGGCACCCTTTTTCGGCGCCGACCCGTCCTTCAAATGGTCCCACGGGCTGCCATGAAGCCCCTGCGCCACAGAAAGCGACATCAGCTGATGATAGGAGGGATGGAACTCCACCCGGTCGATACGATGGCCGAAACGGTCGAAGCTCTTCAGGACGGGCAGATAGGCGTTCGCCTGCCGCCCTAGATCGATCACCTCGGAGGTGCCGATCCTGCCGCCGAAAGCCGTCAGATTGTCTTCCGCGGCCCCGCCGCCTTCCCGCGCGATAGTCTCCCGCAGCGCAATATCGCTGGTGAAGAGGTTGTAGTTTTCCAGCGCCGGCGGCTGGTTGAACACCTCATGGGTCGCGAATGCCTCAGGCTCGAACTCGGGATTGGTCATTTTGGGCCGCCTCCTGACATTTTGAGGCCCATTGGAGACCCAACGTCACCCCCTACGCAACCCGCGCGAAAGGACGCAGCCAAAACCGAGATTGTTCCTTGCTGGAACCGGGAATCGCACCTATACATTCGGCTTTAATGAGCAGTCCGGAAACATCCCCCGCCCCCATCTTCCCGCATCGTCATCTGATCGGGATCGAGGGGCTTTCTCCCCAAGACATCACCGCCCTGTTGGACCTTGCCGACACCTATGTCGAGCAGAACCGGCGAATCGATAAAAAGGGAGCCGTGCTCAGGGGCCGGACCCAGATCAACCTCTTCTTCGAAGCCTCCACGCGCACGCAAAGCTCCTTCGAGCTGGCGGGCAAGCGGCTCGGCGCCGATGTGATGAACATGTCGGTCGGCACATCCTCCGTAAAGAAGGGCGAAACGCTGATCGATACGGCGGTGACGCTCAATGCCATGCACCCGGACATGATCGTAGTGCGGCACCAGAATTCCGGCGCGGTGGAGCTTCTCTCGCAGAAAGTCTCCTGCTCGGTGGTAAATGCGGGCGACGGCGCGCATGAACACCCGACACAGGCCCTGCTCGACGCACTGACCATTCGCCGTCGCAAGGGCAAACTGCAAGGCCTTCAGGTCGCGATCTGCGGCGACATCCTGCACAGCCGCGTGGCGCGCTCCAACATCCTGCTGCTGCAGACCATGGGCGCGCGCGTCCGCGTGATCGGCCCGCCCACGCTGATGCCCACCGGCATCGAGCGCTTCGGCGTGGAAATCTTCCACGACATGAAGAAGGGGCTGGAGGACTGCGACATCGTGATGATGCTCCGCCTGCAGCTGGAGCGCATGGCGGGCTCCTACGTGCCCTCGCAGCGTGAATATTTCCGCTATTACGGCCTCGACTACGACAAGCTCTCCGCCGCCAAGCCCGATGCACTCGTCATGCATCCCGGCCCGATGAACCGCGGCGTCGAAATCGACAGCGCGGTCGCCGACGACATTCACCGCAGCCTGATCCGCGAACAGGTGGAAATGGGCGTGGCGGTGCGCATGGCCGTGCTCGACGCACTGGCGCGCAACCTGCCCAACGATCCCGACACGGCGGAGACTGCGAAATGACCCGCACCGCCTTCGTCAATGCCCGCCTCCTCGATCCGGCCAGCGGCTACGACCAGATCGGAAACCTACTGGTCGAAGACGGCAAGATCGTCGATCTCGGCCCCGATCTTTTCAATGACGGCGTGCCGGAAGGCGTGGAAACGGTGGAGTGCGGCGGCAAGGTCCTCTGCCCCGGCCTCGTCGATATGCGCGTCTTTACCGGCGAGCCCGGCGCGGAACACCGCGAAACGCTGGCGCTCACCAGCCAGGCGGCGGCGGCGGGCGGTGTCACCACCGTTATCGTCATGCCGAATACCGATCCGGTGATCGACGATGTGGCGCTGGTCGATTTCATGGAACGCCGCGCGCGCGATACCGCCATCGTCAATGTCCATCCCATGGCGGCGCTGACCAAGGGCCTCAAGGGACAGGAGATGACGGAGATCGGCCTGCTGAAGGAAGCAGGCGCGGTCGCCTTCACCGATGGCGACAAGGCGGTCGCCAATGCGCAAGTCGTTCGCCGCGCCATGTCCTACGCAAAACTTTTCGACGCCTTGCTGGTCCAGCATGCCGAAGAGCCTGCACTTGCCAGCGGCGTGATGCATGAAGGCGAATTGTCGAGCCGCTGGGGCCTGCCCGGCATCCCGGCCGCCGCCGAAACCATCATGATCGAGCGCGATCTGCGCCTCATGGAACTCACCGGCGGACGCCTCCACATCGCGCAGATTTCCTGCGAAGCCTCGGTCGAGATCATCCGCGCGGCGAAGAACCGGGGATTGCAGGTCACCTGCGGCGTCTCCGCTGCACACCTGCAACTCAACGAACTCGACATTCAGGGCTACCGGACCTTTTTCAAGCTTTCGCCGCCACTTCGCAGCGAACAGGACCGCCAGGCCCTTGTCGCGGGGCTGGCCGACGGCACGATCGACGTCATCGTCTCCGGCCACGACCCGCAGGACGCCGACGTCAAACGCCGCCCCTTCGAAGAAGCCAATTTCGGCGCCATCGGGCTTGAAACGCTGCTGGCCGCGGGGCTCGCCCTCGTCCATTCCGGCGACGTACCGCTCGCGCGCCTGCTCGACACCATGACCCATGTGCCCGCCGACCTGCTGGACCTGGGCACGGGGCGGCTTGCCGCGGGTCTGCCCGCCGACCTCATCCTCATCGATACGGATATGCCCTGGCAGTTGAAGCCGGAGGCGCTCAAATCCGTTTCCAAGAACACACCCTTCGAGGACCGGCGCTTTCAAGGCCGCGTTTTGCGGACTATTGTCGGCGGCCGGATGGTTTTCGTTCACGGGGAAGAGGGCTAAGCATGTTCGAGGGGGTTACGCTGGCGACCGACGGGCCGTGGCTCGCCGGTGCGCTGATCGTCGGATATCTGCTAGGGTCGATCCCCTTCGGCCTGCTGCTGACCCGTATCGCGGGCCTCGGCGACATTCGCGACATCGGCTCGGGCAGTATCGGCGCCACCAACGCGCTGCGCACGGGCAATCGCTGGGTCGCCGCCGGGACGCTTCTCGGCGATGCTGGCAAGGGCATTGCCGCCGTCCTCATCATGCGCGAATTCGGCGCCCACCCCGTCACCATGGCGGGGCTGGCGGGCATTGGCGCCTTTCTCGGTCACCTCTACCCGGTATGGCTCAAATTCAAGGGCGGCAAAGGCGTTGCCGTCTTCATCGGCATATTGCTGGCGCTCTACTGGCCCATCGGCCTCCTCTTCTGCGCGACATGGCTCGCCGTGGCGGTTCTCGGCCGCTACTCCTCGCTCTCCGCGCTCGTCGCCGCGCTGCTCACGCCGCTCTATCTCGCCTGGCTGGACCAATGGCAGCTCGTGGCGCTGTCCGTGCCGCTGGTGGTGCTGATCTACTGGGCGCACCGCGAAAACATCTCGCGGCTGCTGAACGGTACCGAACCGAAAATCGGCGCAAAGAAAAAAGAGACCGAAGCCGGCGGTAGCGAGGCGGGTCAGTGAGCCCGCTGCCGCAGGAAGAGCGCCTGGCGCGCCTGCGGCTCGCACGTAGCGAAAATATCGGCCCCGTCACCTTTCGCGATCTGCTCGAACATTTCGGTTCCGCCGGAACCGCGCTCGACGCCCTGCCCGGCCTCGCGGCGCGCGGCGGGCGCAAACGCGCGATCCGGGTCGCGAGCGCCGCCGACGCAGAACGGGAAATGGCGACGCTGGAAAAGCTCGGCGCCACGCTTCTCGTTCTGGGCGATGCGGATTATCCGCCACCCCTCGCCCTCACCGACCCACCGCCGCCTGTCATCGCGGTAAAGGGAAACCTCTCGCTTCTGACACGCGACACCATCGCCATGGTCGGTTCGCGCAATGCCTCCGCCGCGGGGCGGCGGATCGCAGGCGATATCGCCAAGGGTCTGTCCGAACGCGGATATGTCGTCGCCTCGGGTCTTGCGCGCGGCATCGACACGGCCGCGCATCAAGCATCGCTGGCAAGCGGCACCATCGCGGTGGTCGCCGGCGGCCTCGACATTTTCTACCCGCCTGAAAACGAGAAACTGCAACGAGCCATCGGTGAAGACGGCCTGCTTGTCGGCGAAATGCCGCCCGGCACGAGCCCGCAGGCCCGCCATTTTCCACGCCGCAACCGGCTGATTTCCGGCCTGTCGCTCGCAACGGTGGTGGTGGAAGCCGCGTTGCGCTCAGGCTCGCTCATCACGGCGCGCTATGCACTGGAGCAGAACCGCGAGGTCTGCGCTGTGCCCGGCTCGCCGCTCGACCCGCGCGCACATGGCGCGAACCGCCTCATCAAGCAAGGCGCGACACTGGTGGAAACGGCGGAAGATGTGGTGGATGCGCTCGGCGCACCTCATCAGGCGCATCGACGCCTGGCGGAACCGCAACATGTCGATTTTTCACAGCCGTCGCAGGGCGCAGAGCCCGACGACGCGATACGCCTGCGTGTTCTCGAAGCACTCGGCCCCACGCCGACGCCGCTTGGCGACCTGCTGAACGAGGCCGCCGCCGATCCCGGATCGGTGCGCGCCGTCCTGATCGAACTGGAACTTGCCGGCCGCCTGCAACGCGACCCCGGCGACCGCCTGAGCCTTATTCCCCCCGACGATCGGTCCCGCTAGACCGGTCCCGCCATGAGGTCGACCAAGACTCGCCCGTTTGCGAGAGTTGACGGGCCTCCTCCAATGCCAGCCCGAGAAGATAGGCGAGGAAACGGTAACCCTGCGCCGCGGCGAGCTGACGCGCGCCGGTCAACGTCTCCAGAAGATAGTCCGCCCCCTCACCGCCTGTTTCGCTACCGTCCTCTTTCGTTTTCGTATCTTGCAATGGACGTCCCCTACGCATCCGCCCATCGGCGCTATCGGACTTCACCTTCCGCTTGGTTCCTCCGACAGGATTTCGCATTTTACCTCCTGTCTCTTGAAAAACGTTCCCAGCGCGAGAACATTCAAGATTACTAATCTCTTGTTTTCGATTATTACGCGCTATTTAGATCGGGTCACACAAAATCCAATCCGTTTCTCGCTGTAAAAATTGTCGTTTTGAATAAAACGGAGATAGCAGTTTCTCAATACATGAGGATTTCCGCGGCCTTCCGAGGAAGTTTGACAGGTCACGGGCTTTTCCGCATTGTCCCGCGTCGGCGCAAGGTCGCCCCCGGATCACCGGAATACGAGCGGACAGGCCGGCAAAGTTTCTTGTCCCCCACAGGAGAGCATTCGAGCCCTAGATGGATGTCGTCATAGTAGAATCGCCAGCCAAGGCGAAAACCATCAACAAGTATTTGGGCAAGGACTATAAAGTCATGGCCTCCTACGGCCATGTGCGGGACCTGCCGTCCAAGGACGGCTCCGTGCAGCCTGACGAAGACTTCACCATGCACTGGGATGTGGATGCCAAGTCCCAGAAACGGCTGAACGACATCGTGAAGGCCGTGAAGGATGCCGACGGCCTGATCCTCGCAACCGACCCCGACCGCGAAGGCGAGGCCATTTCCTGGCACGTGCTGGAAGTGCTCCGCGACAAGAAGGCGCTCGGCGACAAGAACGTGAGCCGCGTGGTCTTCAACGCGATCACGAAGCAGTCCGTGACGGAAGCGATGAAGCATCCGCGCGACCTCGACAAGGAACTGATCGACGCCTATCTCGCCCGCCGCGCCCTCGACTATCTCGTCGGGTTCACGCTGTCGCCGGTGCTTTGGCGCAAACTGCCGGGCTCGCGTTCGGCGGGGCGCGTGCAATCGGTCGCGCTGCGTCTGGTCTGCGACCGCGAGCTCGAAATCGAATCCTTCCGCGCCCAGGAATACTGGACCGTCGAAACCGATTTCCAGACCGAGAAGTCTCAAAGCTTCATTGCCCGCCTGACGCAGCTCGACGGCAAGAAGCTCGACAAATTCGCCATTCCCGACGAGAAATCCGCGAAGGACATCGAGGCGCGCATCCGCGACTCGAAATTCACGGTCACCTCGGTCGAAAGCAAGCCGACCAGGCGCAATCCGAACCCGCCCTTCACGACCTCCACCCTGCAGCAGGAAGCCTCGCGCAAGCTCGGCTTTTCCGCCAGCCGCACCATGCAGGTCGCTCAGCGGCTTTATGAAGGCGTGGAACTTGACGGCGAGACCACCGGTCTCATCACCTATATGCGTACCGACGGCGTGCAGATCGCCGATGAGGCGATCGCGGCGACACGCACCGTCATCAATAACGAATTCGGCGAGACCTATCTGCCGGACGGGCCCCGCGTCTACAAGACCAAGGCCAAGAATGCGCAGGAAGCGCATGAAGCCATTCGTCCGACCGAGCTGTCGCGCCTGCCCAAACAGGTCGCCCATGTCCTCGACGACGATCAGCGCCGCCTCTACGAACTGGTCTGGAACCGTACGGTTGCCAGCCAGATGGAGAGCGTGCAGCTCGAACGCACCACAATCGAGATCGAGGCGAACGACGCCCCCATAGGCATGCGCGCGACGGGCTCTGTCATCATCTTCGACGGCTTCCTGCGCCTTTATCAGGAAGGCCGGGACGACGATGCAGGCGATGGCGAGGACAGCAACCGCCTGCCGAAGATGGCCAAGGGCGACAAGCCCAGCCTCGTGAACGTCCGGCCCGACCAGCATTTCACCGAACCGCCGCCCCGCTTCACCGAAGCGACGCTCGTGAAGCGCATGGAAGAACTCGGCATCGGCCGACCCTCCACCTACGCCTCGACGCTGCAAACGCTGCGCGACCGCGGCTATGTGACGATGGACAAGAACCGCCTCGTCCCCGACGACAAGGGACGGCTGGTGACGGCCTTCCTCGAAAACTTCTTCGAGCGCTATGTCGAATACGGCTTCACCGCCGATCTTGAGGAAAAGCTCGACAAGGTGTCGGCGGGCGAACTCGACTGGAAGGAGCTGCTGCGCGACTTCTGGAAGGGCTTCACCGGCACCGTCGAGGACATCGCGGATCTGCGCATCACCGAAGTGCTGGACCGGCTGAACGAAGTGCTGGCGCCGCATGTCTTCCCCGAAAAGGAAGACGGATCGGACCCGCGCAAATGCCCCACCTGCGAAAACGGGCGCCTCTCGCTCAAGGTCGGAAAGTTCGGCGCCTTTGTGGGCTGCTCCAACTATCCGGAATGCCGCTTCACCCGCCCGCTGACAGCCGCGCTGGACGCGGACAGCGCCGCGGCGACCGGCGACCGCGTCTTGGGCGAAGACCCGGATACGGGCGCGGAAATCACGCTGAAATCGGGCCGCTTCGGTCCTTACGTGGAACGCGCCCCGCTGGAAGAAGGCGAAAAGCCCAAGCGTTCCGGCCTGCCCAACGGACTTGCCGCCGCCGATGTGGACCTTGAGAAGGCGCTGAAGCTGCTCACCCTGCCCCGCGAGATCGGCCTGCACCCGGAGACCGGCAAGAAGGTGACGGCGGGCCTCGGCCGCTTCGGTCCCTACATTTATCACGACGGCACCTACGCCAATATCAAGGACCCCGAGGAGCTCTTCACCATCGGCCTCAACCGCGCACTCACCGTGCTGGCGGAAAAGATCGAGCGGGCGGAAAAGCGCGCGGGCAAGATCCTGAAAGAGCTGGGCGAGCATCCGGACACGAAAAAGCCGGTGCAGCTTCGCGAGGGCAAATACGGCCCCTATATCCGCTATGGCACCGCCAATGTAACGCTGCCCAAGGGGGCCGATCATGACGCGGTGACCTTCGAGCAGGCGCTCGAACTCATCGCAGAGAAGGTTCCGGCCAAGGGCAAGAAGAAAGCCGCAGCCAAGAAGACGACAACGAAAGCCGCTGCGAAAAAGCCCGCAGCAAAGAAGCCTGCCGCCAAAAAGGCGCCAGCGAAGAAGAAAGCGCCCGCAAAGAAGCCGGCTGCGAAGAAAAAGCCGGCGGCCAGCAAAACAGATTCCGCAAAGGCCGAAACTGAGTGACCGCGCGCAAGACGCCGCCGAGATCCAAGAAAGCCTCCGCCGGACAGGCGAAAGATGACAGCGCCGGAGGTCTGCCCAGCCGCGAGCAGATTCTGACATTCATCTCCGAGACCGAAGGCAATGTCGGCAAGCGCGAAATCGCCCGCGCCTTCAACATCAAGGGCTCCGACCGCATTCCGCTGAAGCGCATGCTGCGCGAGCTGGAAGCGGAAGGCCTGCTGGAAAAGGACGGCGGCAAGAAACTGCGCCGCCCGGGCGAACTGCCCGCCGTCACCGTGCTGGAAGTCACCCATACCGACATGGATGGCGAGCTGATCGCCAAGCCGCTCAACTGGAGCGGCGAAACGCCTGCGCCCCTCATCGTCATCGTGCCGGAAAAAAGACGCGGCAAACGCTATGCCGGAGACGCCCCCACGGGCGTCGGCGACCGCGTGCTGGCGCGCATTGCGCAGAATACAGACGAGCCCGACACCTACCCCTATGAGGCGCGCGTCATCAAACGCGTCGGCAAGGGCGCGGAACGCGTGCTCGGCGTCTTCAAATCCGACGCGCGCGGCGGACGCATCCTGCCCGTGGACAAGAAGGCCCGACACGAATTCGAAGTCGGAAGAGGCGATGCGGGCGATGCCGGAGACGGCGATCTCGTCATGGGCGAGACCATTCCGGGCAAACAGCATGGCCGCCCGCGCGCCCGCGTGATCGAGGTGCTCGGCAATCGCGACGACCCGCGCGTCGTCAGCCTCATCGCCATTCATGCGCATGGCATTCCCGACGCCTTCCCCGAAGAAGTGGTAAAATCCGCCGCCCGGATGCGTCATCGCGGCCTCAAAGGCCGGGAGGATCTGCGCGACATTCCGCTCGTCACCATCGACCCCGCCGATGCGCGCGACCATGACGACGCCGTCTGGGCGATGCCCGACGACAATCCGAAAAACGAGGGCGGGCATATCGTCATCGTCGCCATCGCCGATGTGGCCGCCTATGTACGCCCCGGCGAACCCATGGACGAGGAAGCAAAGAAGCGCGGCAACTCCACCTATTTCCCCGACCGCGTGGTCCCCATGCTGCCGGAGCGGATTTCAAACGATCTCTGCTCGCTGCGGGAAAAGGAAGATCGCGCCTGCATCGCCGTGCGCATGACCTTCGACCGGCACGGCACCAAGATCGGTCACGAATTCATTCGCGGCCTGATGAAGTCGGCGGCGAGCCTCACCTATCGCCAGATGCAGGAAGCCATCGACGGCAAGCCGGACGACAAGACCGGTCCGCTGCTGGAAACGGTTCTGCAGCCGCTCTGGAACGCCTATCAGACCATGCTGAAAGGCCGCGAACAGCGCGGCCCCCTGGAGCTGGATCTCCCCGAATACCGCATCGGCTTCGACGATGACGGCAAGGTCGTGCAGGTGAAGGAATATGAACGCTTCGAGAGCATGCGCCTGATCGAAGAGTGCATGATCCAGGCGAATGTCTGCGCAGCGGAATCGGTGGAGGACAAACGCAAGCGCGTCATCTACCGCGTGCATGACGGCCCGAGTCGCGAACGCATCATGGCGCTGGCGGAATTTCTCGACACGCTCGACATCAGCTTTTCCAAAGGCGAAGTCGTCCGTCCACAGAATTTCAACCGCATCCTGAAACAGGTCCACGATACCGAGCATGACCGCATGGTGAGCGAGGTCATCCTTCGCTCCCAGGCCCAGGCCATCTACTCGCCAGACAATATCGGCCATTTCGGGCTCAATCTGCGCCGCTATGCGCATTTTACCTCGCCCATCCGCCGCTATGCGGACCTGACCGTTCACCGTGCGCTCATCGCCTCGCTGAACCTCGGCCCCGATGTGAAGAAGGACGGCCAGCCGGAAGAGGAAGAGCGCGGGCTGGAAGAGATCGCGACCCATATCTCGATGACCGAGCGCCGCTCCATGATGGCGGAGCGCGACAGCAAGGACCGCTTCATCGCGCAATATCTCGAAGCGCGGATCGGCGCGGAGTTCAAAGGTCATATTTCGGGCGTCACGCGCTTCGGCCTCTTCGTGAAGCTCGACGACAACGGCGCGGACGGCATTGTGCCCATCGCCACGCTCGGCGCGGAATATTTCCATCACGACGAAGTCGGACATGCGCTGGTGGGCGAACGCAGCCGCACCACCTACCGCCTGGGCGAAGCGGTACGCGTGAAGCTCGCCGAAGCCGCCCCCATTACCGGCGGTATGCGCTTCGAACTGCTCGACGGCGGCAGTACCGGCGGCTCCACCGGGCGCCGCAATGCATCCGGCCGCGGGCGACCCGGCACGTCTCGGCGCAAGGGCCCGCAGAAATCCGGCGCCAAGCCGAAAGGCAAGCGCAAGACGGGAAGCCCCGGAAAAGGGCGCCGTCGTTAAACCAAATCAAGCGCGGCAACCTGCCACATTCCGTCCCGAGGCTTTACCCACCATTTTAGTAGGACTTGAGTCTCCAAATTCGTGGCGTTTAGCCGCGTGAACGAAATGAGTGCGCCCTTGGACATGTCCCGGCCCGAAATCTACCAGCAAGACGAAAATGCGCCGCGCCCCGCCAAAGAGGCGATTCTGCGCGGTCTGAGCATGCGCTGTCCGGCCTGTGGCAAAGGCCACATGTTCTACAAGTTCCTGAAAGTGTCCGATCACTGCCCGGATTGCGGCGAAGCGCTGCATTATCATCAGGCCGACGACGCCCCGCCCTATTTCACGATCATGATCGTGGGCCACATCATCGTGCCGATGATGCTCTGGCTGGAGCTCGAATATCTGCCGCCGATCTGGGTGCATATGGCGCTGTGGCCGGCCCTCACCCTGCTCCTGTCGCTCTGGCTTCTACCGCGCCTGAAAGGCGGCATCGTAGGCTGGCAATGGGCCGCCCGCATGCACGGTTTCGGCAATCCCGACGCGGAACGCGGCACCACCCCGAACTGAACGCCACCGGACACCTGACTGGACAGCCCCTCCACGCCGGGCCATCCTCTGTGCAAAGCAATTCAGAAACGTCAGGGAGGATGGCGCATGGCAGATAGCGCCCGGGGCACCTTTGACCCCAAACAATCGCGCGGTCAGGAATATCGGGACGGCGCGACGCGCGCCGTGCGGCCGCGTGATGCCGCGACCCTCATCATCGTCAATAATGATGCGAGCCGGCCCAAGGTTCTGATGGGGCAGCGGCATGAGAATCACAAATTCATGCCCAACAAGTTCGTCTTTCCGGGCGGACGCGTGGACCGCGCCGACAGCCGCGTGCGCGCAGCCGAAGAGTTGCGCCCCGTAGTCACGCGGCGACTGATGACCCGCATGCGCGGCACGCCGAGCGAAAACCGCGCCCGCGCGCTTGCCATGGCCGCCATCCGCGAAACCTTCGAAGAGACCGGCCTCGTCCTCGGCAAGCCCGTGCGCGACGCCATGTCGAGCAAGCATGAAGACTGGGCAGCCTATTTCGCACAAGGCGTGGCGCCCGCGCTCGGACGGCTCGACTTCGTCGCCCGCGCCATCACCCCGCCCTATCGCACGCGCCGCTTCGACACGCGCTTTTTCATCGCCGATGCCGAACATATCCAGGGCGACCCGCTCGCCGTCGCCGGCTCCGGCGAATTGCAGGGCCTGCACTGGCTGACGCTCGACGATGCGCGCGATCTCGACCTGCCCAACATCACCCGCGTGGTGCTGGACGAAATCGAGGAACGCCTGAAGCAGAACCGAGCCGCCCGGGCGCGCAGGCCCGTCCCATTCATTCACTTCCGCAACGGCTCTGCCATCCGCGACGAAATCAAGGACTGAGCCTGTTGCAGCATGCCGCCCCCAAAACCCGCGCGGTGCGCCCGCGCGATGCCGCCAGCCTCGTCCTGATCGACCGATCGGGCGAAGAGCCGTGCATCCTGATGGGCCGCCGTCATTCGAAAATGTCCTTCGTACCGGACGCTTTCGTTTTCCCCGGCGGCAAGCTCGACGCCACGGACGAGAAAGCCAAACCGGCGACCGCGTTCGACGCTGAAATGAAAGCCCAGATCGCGCAGACCCCGGCACTGAGCCGCCGGGCCGAAGCGCTTGCCATGGCCGCCATTCGCGAGACCATGGAGGAAACCGGCCTGCTGATCGCCGCGCCCGGCGATGTCGGCGAGGCATCGGGCGACGCCTGGTCGCCTTTCCGCGACCAGGGGCTTGCCCCGCATCTTGCGCCGCTGCGCTTCGTCGCCCGCGCCATCACGCCCACCGAAAGCCCGATCCGCTTTCACGCCCGCTTCTATGCCGCGCCCGCCGGGATCGCGACGGGCGAATTGCGCGGCAGCGGCGAACTCGAAGACCTCGACTGGTATCCCCTGTCGGAAGCACTGAAGCTGCCGGTTATAGACGTCACCGAATTCGTGCTTCATGAGGTACAAGGCGTCATGCCCGAACAGGCATCGGGCGACAGACCGGTTCCGCTCTTTGCCTACAGGAACGGGCGGCCGCTTTTGCGGAAGTAAAATGGAAGACACCCAGCAGACATTGACCATGGAAGTGCCGCCCGGGATGCGGCAGGGCGAACTGACGCCCCGTCAGCGCCGGAACAGCCTCATCGCCGTCATCGCCTGCATTTCGGTCGTGGGCATGGGGCTTGGCGTCTCGATCCCCCTTCTTGCGCTGATGATGGAGCGCGAAGGGCTTTCCGTAAGCGGTGTTGTAGCCCCACCTTTCGCATTTTGAGGTGATGATTGATTTTGCTTCCCGTTGATTGGCGGGAAGGAGTTTCTCCATGGAGGCTACATTTGAGGTTCTCCCGAATTCGGGAGTTGATCGTGGCTACCGCAAATGGCCGGATGATGTGAAGGCAGCGATAGTAGCGCAGACGCTGGAGCCAGGGGCGACGGTGAAGGAGGTCGCGCGGCGTCACGGGGTCAAGGCGAACCATCTTTCGGCCTGGCGGACGCTGGCGCGCAAGGGTCGGCTTGTTCTGCCCGAACCGCAGGCGACAGACGCGGTGGCGTTTGCGGCGATGGTGGTTGCGCCGACGGATAATGGGCCGGCGCCCCGGCCTGCTTCGGGACCGGAAATCATGACAGGGACTATCACGATCCGGCTTGAGCCCGGGGCTTCACCGGAGCGGATNGCGNCGGTNGCNCGCGCGCTTTCGGTNCCGGCATGATCTTCCCGTCGAACCGGGTGCGGATCCTGGTTGCATCGAAGCCGGTGGACTTCCGCAAGGGGCATGACGGGTTGGCGGCTCTGGTGAAGAACGAGCTGCATAAAGATCCCTTCACCGGGACGGTATTTGTGTTCCGCGCCAGACGGGCTGACCGTCTGAAGCTGTTGTACTGGGACGGTACCGGGCTGGTGATGGCCTACAAGCGCCTGGANGAGACGNGCTTCACCTGGCCNGCGATCCGGGACGGGGTGATGGCGCTCAATCACGCCCAGTTCGAGGCGCTCTTTGCGGGTCTGGACTGGCGTAAGGTGAAGGCCCTGGCGGCGCGTCCGCCCGGTGCGGCAGAGTGACTCGGGCGGTTCTTTGAACAGGCTGCGGGGCGCGGTGTCTGGTAGAATTTTGCCATGACGATGGCGGCCGATCTTCCCGATGACATTGACGCTCTGAAGGCGATGGTTCTGGCTGCGCAGTCGCGGGTCGCGCTGCAGGATGAGGTGATCGAGCGCAAGGAAGCGCGCCTTGTTCAGCTGGAAAAGCTGGTGGCCGACTTCAGGCGCGCCCTGTTTGGTGCGAGGTCGGAGAAGGCCTGCCCGGAGCAGTTCGCTTTGGCCCTGGAAGACATCGAGACGGCGCAGGCCGCGCTTCATGCCGAAGACGAGGCGGAGGACCGTCTGGCCGGCCGTCCCCCGCGCCGGCGCAAGGCCAATCGGGGATCGCTGCCGAAACATCTCCCGCGTATCGAGGAGGTGATCGAGCCGGCGAGTACGGTCTGCGGCTGCGGCGCGGAGCGGCACGTTATCGGCGAGGATGTCTGCGAGCGCCTCGATATCATTCCGGCCCGGTTCCGGGTGATTGTGACCCGTCGCCCGAAATATGCCTGCCGCGCCTGCGAGGACGGCATCGTCCAGGCGCCCGCGCCGGCCCGGCTGATCCCTGGGGGAATGCCGAGTGAGGCCAGTGTGGCGCATGTGATGGTCAGCAAATACGCCGATTACCTTCCCTTGTACCGTCAGGCGCAGATTTACAGCCGCCAGGGTATCGATCTGGACCGCTCCACGCTGGCCGACTGGGTGGGCCGCGGGGCTTTCGAACTGAAACCGCTGCATGAGGCGCTGCTTGCCGAGCTGAAGCGCTCATCGAAGCTCTTCATGGACGAAACCCGTGCGCCGGTGCTCGATCCGGGCCGCAGGAAGACCAGGACAGGCTACTTCTGGGCGCTGGCCCGCGATGACCGGCCCTGGGGCGGGAGCGATCCGCCCGGAGTGGTCTTCACCTATGCGCCGGGTCGGGCCGGTCTTTATGCCGAAAGGATCCTTGAGGGCTTCACGGGCACGCTGCAGGTCGATGGCTATGCGGGATACAACCGGCTGCCGAGGCGGGCCGGTCAAGGGATCGAGCTGGCCTTCTGCTGGGCCCATGCCAGACGCAAATTGCATGAGGTTGCGCAGGCGGGCAAAGCGCCGATTGCCGAGGAGGGGCTGAGACTGATCAACGCTCTCTATGGAATCGAGAAAGAGATCCGCGGTCAGGATCCGGCCGCGCGTGTCGCACAGCGGCAGGCGCGCTCGAAACCGTTGCTCGACAGCTTCGATATGTGGCTGATGCAGAACCGGTCGCGCGTGTCATCGAAGTCCCCCCTCGGGGAGGCCCTGAAATATATTGCCAGACACCGGGACGGGCTGCTGCGCTTCCTTGAGGATGGGCGGATCGAGCTCGACAACAATACGGTCGAGCGCAGTATCCGGCCGATCGCATTGACGCGGAAGAATGCTCTGTTTGCCGGTCATGAGGCCGGGGCTGAGAACTGGGCGATGATCGCCTCGCTCATCGAAACCTGTAAACTCAATGCGGTCGACCCCCACGCCTGGCTGAGCGATACCTTCAAGGCCATTGCGGGTGGACACCGGCAATCCGATATCGACGCGCTGCTGCCCTGGAACTACAAGGGAAGCTGGCAGCGGGAGGACGGCCATGAGCATCGTCGAAATCAAGGTCACGCTTGAACATATCGAGCCCCCGGTCACCCGCACACTGCAGGTCCCCGTCACAATCCGCCTCGACCGGCTGCATCTGACCCTGCAGGCCGCCATGGGCTGGACCAACTCGCATCTCTACATGTTCGAGGCGGGCGGCGCGACATGGGGGCTGCCCGATCCCGACTTCGGCGGCGAGGACCTGCCTGCCAACAAGACGACCCTGGCCCAGTTGATCGAGGACACCGGGGCGCGGACCATCCGCTATATCTATGACTTCGGAGACAGCTGGGAGCATAGCCTGTCGGTCGGCAAGGTCACCGACGCTGTTCCCGGTGACCTCTACCCTCGGCTGACAGACACCTCGGGCAGATGTCCGCCCGAAGATGTTGGCGGCATTCCCGGGTATGAAGAGTTCATCGAGGCCATGGCTGATCCCGAACACCCCGAACATGCGGATCTGCAGGAATGGTATGGAGCTGCCTTTGATCCCACCGTGCCCCCGGCCGATGAACTCCGTCTCGAGGTCCTCAAGCTCGCTAAACGCTGGAAGCCGAAAACAAGCCGATGAAATAAGTCGGGTGTGACTGGGACACCGCTTACCCAGCTACTGGCATCTGGATTGACCATGTGAATGGAGGTGCCGCCGTTTGGTCATACTGGTACACAATGAGAGACGGCAAATTTCGTTTGTCGTAGAGACTTCCGAAACGCAGAACAAGGCTATTCGGCCCGGCAAAAAACAGGTGAATGGTTCTAACGCCTCTATTGCCAAGCGCTATAGCTGTATCAAGAAACTGCTGCCCCAAGGCCAACTGCTTTTGTTCTGACCAATGAGCATCCATAGGCGCAGCCTCAATATCCGCGTGCTCCAGATGCACTAGCGGAAGCGCGCCACACTTCAATAGAGCTCCTTGTGTGTCTACTCGATAAGAGACCGAGACGGCGAGAACAACCTCGGCCGTACCGTCAGGAATGTCTCCCATGCCCGAGACTTCAAATCTCCTGCCATCATCCTCGGAATTAAGTTCTTGCCACCGCCGTTCATGCCGATTCCAATCCATAAACATGACAGAAGCTTCGTCATCGAGCAGGATGCCCGCCAGAAATGAAAGAGGAACTGGTGCAAGTCCGCCTGCCACATACAAAATATCTCGGCGATCTGCCCCATCTTCCCGCGTGTCTAGCTCTTGGCGCAACGTCATCAACCGATCGACAGCAGCTTGCGGATCAACGATCAATCCGTCGTTTACGCGTTGCCGCAGGTCTACCAGCACTTGCTCTCTTCTTCCGGGCAAGGAATGAGGAATGGCCTCGGCCAAGGGAGAGCCATTCCAGTCCCGAAGCCCTCGGAACTCCAAGACGAACACACGCTTGCGGCCCAGACTTTGATGCTCACGCCAGATCAATATGAGGCCGACGACAATGAGAGTCGCTGCCGCAATGTACGAAAGGGTCGTGAGAATGACCGAAGCTTGACCGGCTTCGTAGTTGAATGTCAGTGGCCCAAATTCGGTTGGAATGCTGACACTAAATACGTTACCTGCGATTAAGAGAGCCAGAAGCGCCACACCTCCTCTGACGAGGAAGTAACCAATTGAACGCTTCCTGAAGGTCCAGTCCGCCAGCGCCCTTATGACATAGTCTAGTGTTCCCATTCTATTCACAATAATTGACTTCTACTCTAAAAGCCTCTTCACCTTTTTGGAACAACAAAGCTGAGCACTCTAACGGCGTCCATAATCTAGTCTTTGATATAAGCAAAATAGCAAAATCTATACTTCGTTCACTCTCGACCAACTCTCGCATCGAGCAGCAATCATCAACGCTGGGTATGACGGGAAACCTCGGATGTGAATGCCATTCTCCCAAATAATTGTAGCGTCGATAATCGTCGCCGGTCCGAGCAAAGAATGAGCGTAGAGCAGCTTGGTGATATTCTGTACTGCGCACAAAGTGCGCCGCCCCTCCTGTTTGATCATCGACTGAGAAATCGGCAAGCCTAAAATGCCCGGGCGCTATCTGTTCGGCCATCAGAATTCCGCCTATCTCACGACGTCCTGCCCACCACAAACGGCGGCGCATTCGGCGTCGCAGGCTGGCAGGAAATTCAATCTTCATCTTGTCTTTCTGCCTCAGAAGCTAATTCCGCAAGCAGTGCTTGCAATTCTTCTGACGCATTCGCTTCTGCCATAGCCCCCCAAACGCCTTCCTTGGTTAGCTCAATCGGCCATGTGTCGAAAGGAGCTTGAAATATCCACCCCTGCCTGAGTCCAAAGGCGTAGGCAGAAGCAGGAAATATAGAGTTGTCGGGGCGGACGAGAGAATCCAGAGCAAACCGGGTGAGATGAGCGGCGACAATCGTTACGTCTGCGTCATCAGCGATAAGAGGCGGCGCTTCTGGTCCTTCCGCCCCATACCCGATGTCGGAATCCTCGTAAGGCCACGGCTGCTGCCTCGCCGCATACCACGACGCGATTTGGTTTCGCGCAATGAGGGGCGGCGGATCAGAGTCAGGCCGTGCGCGCGCTACTACGCCGCCTATCCCTCCGGCATACACAAGCCTGCGGGTTTCGGTAATTCCCGGACAAGCATTTCAGTAATTCCCGGACACGCGTTTCGGTAAATCCCGGACAGTGATTTCGCTAATTCCCGGACAGTTCCGGGAGGGGTTGGGCAGGGTTGGTCATCGCCTGCGCCGCCACGGCATTCTGCCGGTCTTGAACAAGGCCGGGAGGGAGCATGCCGAGACGGAAGCAAGCGAGGCGCACGAGCGTGCAAGACATTCGAACGATACTGCGACTGACGCATGACCAGGGGCTTTCGGCGCGCGAGGTTGCCGCACGCCTGAAGCTGAGCAAGACGACCGTGGCAACCTACCTGAACCGGGCCCGGGAAGCCGGGCTGGACTGCTGGCCTCTTCCTGCTGGTCGAGATGACGATGCGACGCTGAGGCAAGTTCTGTTCCAGCGTGTCGGGCGGCCGCCCCGGGATCTGAGCGAACCTGATTGGCCGAAGATGACGGCCGAGATGAAGCGCAAGGGCGTGACCTTGCTGCTGCTCTGGGAGGAGTATCGCGCGGCCCACCCCGACGGCTATGGCTACACCTGGTTCTGCGAACGCTACAGGGAGTTCGAGAACCGGATCAGCCCTCGGTATCGCAACCGCCACGAAGCGGGCGCGGTGATGCAGACCGACTATGCCGGCCATACGATCCCGGTAATCGACCCCGCGACAGGTCAGGAGCGCCGCGCCCAGATCTTTGTCGCGGTGCTTGGCGCATCCAACTACACCTTCGCCTGGGCCAGCCTCAGCCAGAAGCTGCCCGACTGGATTGACGCCCAGGTTCGGGCGTTGCAGTTCTTCCGCGGCGCGCCCAAAGCGATCGTGTGCGATAATCTCAAGGCCGCCGTGGTCAAGCCGCTCTGGTTCGAGCCGTCGGTGACCAGGACCTTCTCCGACATGGCGACACATTACGACACGACCGTGCTGCCCACGCGGCCGCGCAAGCCCCGCGACAAGGGCAAGGTCGAGGGCGCGGTGCTGATCGTGGAGCGCTGGATCCTGGCCCGGCTGCGCAACCGGCAATTCTTTTCCATCGAGGCACTCAACGTGGCCATTGCCGAGTTGCTCGAGGATCTCAATGCCCGGACCATGCGGCGGGTGGGCCGCTCCCGGCAGGAGCTCTTCGAAGAGATCGAACGCGCCGCGCTGAGACCCTTGCCCGACACACCGTTCGAGTACGCGGAATGGAAGCAGGCCAAGGTGCATCCCGACTATCATATCGAGGTGCTCCACAGCTTCTATTCCGTGCCGCACCGCCTGATCGGCCGGCAGGTCGATGTGCGCCTGACACATCGCATGATCGAGATCTTCCACAACAACCAGCAGGTGGCCTTGCATCACCGCCGCGGGCCGCGTGGCGGCCACACCACCATCAAGGAGCACATGCCCAAGGCCCATCAGCGCCATGGTGGCATGACGCCGGAAAGCCTCATTCGCAGGGCAGCCCGGACCGGCTATCACACGGCCGCGCTCGTTGAACGTCTGATGCGCGACAGGCCGCATCCCGAACAGGGATATCGATCGGCCCTCGGCGTCCTCGGCCTGCAACGGCAGTTCGGGGCAGACAGATTGGAAGCTGCCTGTAATCGCGCCCTGACGGTCGGAACCATCTCCTATGCCTCGGTGCGCTCCATCCTCGTCACCGGGCTCGACCAGGCCCCGGAACCGCCAGAGCCGATCACCGCGACACCGGTCCACGACAACATCCGTGGCGCCGGCTACTACCAGTAACCCTCAGCACAGAAGGATCAACACATGCTGACACATCCCACCCTCGACCAGATGGCCGCGCTTGGCCTGACAGGCATGGCCGACGCCTGGAAGGCTCTCGCCGGACAGGACCCGGGCCAGGCTCTCGATCGCAATGAATGGCTCGGCCTCATGCTCGACCGGGAAGTCTCGACAAGGGCCGACAAACGCTTCGCCAACAGGCTGCGCAACGCCAGGCTGCGCTTCCCCGACGCCTGTATCGAAGACGTCAACTTCGCCGCAAGCCGCGGCCTCGACCGCCGTCAGATCCTCGCGCTGGCACAGGGCGAGTGGATCAAGGCAAAGGAGCAGATCATCCTCACCGGCCAGACCGGAACGGGTAAAACCTGGCTGGCCTGCGCCTTCGGCCATCAAGCCGCCCGGCTCGACCACTCCGTCCTCTATGTCCGAATGCCGCGGCTCTTCGAGGACATGGCCATGGCCCGCCTCGACGGGCGATTCCCCAAGCTGGTCGACAAGCTGGCCCGCGTCCAGCTCCTCATTCTCGACGACTGGGGGACCCATGGGCTGACCGATCAACAGCGCCTCGACCTCCTCGAACTCTTTGAGGAACGCTATCAGCGGCGATCCACCATCATCACCGCTCAGCTCCCCGTCTCAGCCTGGCATGACATGATCGGTGAACCCACAATCGCGGACGCCATCCTCGACCGGATCGTCCACAATGCTCACCGCGTCGACCTCAAGGGAGACAGCATGCGGCGGCCAGATCAAAACACGAACTTGACCCCCCCTGAAAACACCGAAACGATGCATACCGAAACATGACTGCAGGAAGATAATCAGCCGTGCCCGGACTGTCCGGGAATTACTGAAACGGCTGTCCGGGATTTAGCGGAATCGCTGTCCGGTAATTCTGAAATCCGCACAAAATACCAGCCCGACTTGGGCGGCATTGAAATCATTTGGTTTTTCGTCGATTTCAATACTGATTCAGAAAAACGGTCTAAAAATGGCTCCCAAATTTATTTGTGCTGGCTTTATGAACGCCTGCCGGTAGCGAAAAAATCGACACCCGCTCAGCGTGGGAGGGTTCACCGCTTTCATGGACTTGATCTTTTCTGATCAGAGCCCAATTCCTGCTTCGACGCGGCCGGTTTCGTAACGGGATCATTTCCGTCACCAGAGCCTTCCGCTCCACAAGCTGTCACCGGACGGACCGCGAAGTCCTCGCTACCGGCCAAATTCTTGAGGTTGATCGCTGCATTCACATCGCGATCATGCTGCGCGCCGCAATTGGCGCAGGTCCATGAGCGGACCGAGAGCGGAAGAGTTTCCGCTTTAGTATTGCATGCCGAGCAGATCTT
>NZ_NYVD01000010.1 GCF_002684405.1 Parvibaculum sp.
GGCGGCTGGTCCACTGCTTGTCGCTGACTTCACGCTCGGTACCAATGATGTCCTGAACTTTAACGATTTTCATGGGCGTATCTCATGGTTGGTTGGTCAAAATCGAGTGAAACAACTTTATAGTATAAACATTAGGCATCTATATAGTTCAAGCGGCCCTTTCCTCCCGCCACTGGTTATACCCCTCTAGCGCTTCCCGGCTGACATTGCCCGGTGTGTCCGCTCCGAACGCCGCCAGAGCGCTTAGCGTGCGATATTTTCCGTTTCGTGAGGTGGCCCTAATCAGGCTCCCTTCGGGCAGATCTTCAAGGCTGGTCACGCCATTGACCGGAGCCCTGACGTCGGTATACCCCAAATTCAGTTCAGCTACCGTAACGCCTGCCTCGGCAACAGCCAGATTGGCCTGGGCCAGTTCCAGGGCGGAACGGGCGGAGTCACGATCCCGTTCACTGACGGCATTACGCTCGTACAACGAGGATATGCGATTCCATTCCCGCTCAGCCTGGCGGAGATCCGCTTCCGCCACCTGGCGTTGAGCCTTTGCTCCCTGCAGTGCGGCTTCCGAAGGCTTGGGGTCAATGCGGAACAGAGAGTCACCCTCACTGACAATCTGGCCTTCGCGATACAGGCGTTCCTCGAGGATGCCCTGAATCCGGGCGCGAACTTCTACTTCCCGAGCCCCGCGAGCCCGACCGGCATAGTCCTGGCGCACTGTCACGTCGGTTGTTTCAGCCGTTTCCACGATGACCTCCGGGGCTGGCCTGCCACTGCCCTCCCCAGCGTTTTGATTATTGTCACCGCTGCAGGCAGCCAGACCGGCCACAAGCACAGAAAGCAATAATGTTCGACGTAGTGATCTGGAGGAATACAGTAGGGCAGCATGCGACGGCATGACGGAGTTCTCCTTGGGTAAACGTTGTTCGAATTGATGGGACAATACCTACATTCATGGATGTATGCAAAAAACTTTGGCATGATGGCGCCCAAGACAAACGGACCCGTATGCACTTTAGCGGTGGGGCCTACACTCAGAATGACGGATATTCACCATGGCCAGAAAAACCAAGGCGGAAGCTGAAGTCACCTATCAGGCTTTGCTGGACGCAGCAGAGCAGGTCTTTCTCAACAAGGGCGTGGCCCGGGCCTCACTGGAGGAAATCGCCCGCACCGCCCAGGTCACCCGTGGCGCGATTTACTGGCACTTCCAGAATAAATCGCATGTTTTCAAGGCCATGCTCGAGCGGGTTCGATTGCCGATGGCAGAGATGACTGAAAACGCCGCTGACGAGCGCACTGGTGACCTTCGGACACTCAGAAACCTGTGTGTGTATGCGCTTCAGACCCTCGTTAAGGATCAACGCCACTTCCGTGTCTACAAGATCCTGTTTCACCACACGGAATCCGAACACGGTCTGCGGCTGCAGGATGAAATGACGCAGGAGTCTATTGATACACTGACGCGGTTTTTCAGCAATCACCCCCCCCATTCATCACTAACCGCCAGTCAGGCCGCCCGTTCGCTGCATACCCAAATGCTGGGCATCTACGTTGATTGGCTCAGGAATCCTGACGCCTACGACCTGAGCGCCGAAGCGGAATGCCTGGTCGATACATTGTTCCGGGGCCTCTGCCCTGAAAACGAGCCATTCCAAACAAACAAGGAAACCCCATGAACAAACGCCTGTTGCCTGGCCTGATGGCGGCGCTTGCAGCCCAGCACGTGCCGGCCATGAACCTGGTCGAAACCTATGAGAAAGCGCTTACCTACGATTCCGGCATCGCCGAATCCCGAGCTACCCTGCAGGCAGAACAGGCCGGCATTGATGTTAGCCGCGCCAACCTTTTGCCCCGGCTCAATGCGTTTGGTGATGCCAGGCACACAGATATCGATCCGGACAACGCCAGCGAAGACTCGTACAAAACTTTCAGCTACGGCGTTGAACTGACTCAGCCGCTGTTCCGCGCTGACGCCTGGTTTGATTTTGAAACCAGCCAGATTCGGAGCGAGGCCGCCCGAGCCCGTTACAACCTGGCGCAGCAGCAGTTGATCCTCGACGTTGCCGAAGGTTACTTCAATGTGTTGCGGGCGGCAGATGCGCTGACCACTGCACAGGCCACCGAGACAGCTATAGGCAGACAGTACGAGCAAGCTCAGGAGCGTTTCGATGTCGGCCTGATCGCCATTACCGAAGTGTATGAGGCCCGCGCCAGCTACGATGATTCCAAAAGCCGGCGTATTGCCGCCGAAAGTGACTTGGACATCGCCCGGGAAGATCTTGCCCGCTTGACCGGAGAATACACCGAACAACTGGACAACCTGCGCCAGGAATTCCCTCTGGCCAGACCCGCGCCCGCGAATCCCACAGAGTGGGAGAAGATCGCGTTGGGACAGAATTGGGAAATCCAGACCGCCCTGCTTGAGCTCGATGCCAGCAAGTCCACCCTTGAAAGCCGCAAGGCGGGGCATTACCCGACGCTGGACCTGAACGCCTCTTACGGTGAAACAGACATCAACGGCCTCGGGCCCGGCGGCACGGGTTCCACCGCCGGCAGTGGAGGCGCCACCCGCTCTGGCAATGGAACGACCACTGAGGGCGTGATCAGTCTGACCCTGAACGTGCCGTTGTACCTCGGCGGCGGAACACAGGCCGGAGTGCGGCAACAGCGATCACTGGTCACGGTGGCCGATCAGGCCCTGAATACCGTTCGTCGGGACGTGCGGGTCAACACCCGCAGTCTGTTTCGTCAGGTCAATACCAATATCGAATCCGCCTCGGCACTCGAACAGACCATCATCTCGCGCCGCAGTGCACTGGACGCTACCCGTGCGGGGTAAGAAGTCGGCACTCGCAACATCGTCGAAGTGCTGGATGCCGAACGGGACTATTACGAAGCCCTGCAAAACTATGCCAATGCCCGCTACGACTACGTACTCAACACTCTTAACCTGAAACAGTCCGCCGGCACCCTCAGCCCACAGGATTTGATGAATCTGAACCGCTGGCTCAGTGCATCGGCGCCAGGCATCGAAGCTCTGGCCGAGGACGATGAAACCATCGACGATCCAACCCGAAACTGAGGACGCTAGCTTTATGTTACGAAACAAATACGCCCCCACAGCGATGGCCCTGTCATTGGTAGTGCTCAGCCCCACCGTGTTTGCAGCCGCTGACTGGCAGAATGCCATGACCAGCCCAGACTGGGATGGCAGCATCGGGGCGGGAGCCTTCTATGCGCCGGACTATCTTGGCAGTGACGACTATGAAACCCGAGGCCTGCCCAACCTGAACCTGAGTTATGACGACCGGTTCTATCTGAATATCCGCGATGGCCTCGGCTGGAACTTTATTAATTATGGCGCATGGTCGCTGTCGACCTACATCGGCTATGTCGGGGGCCGTGATAATGAGGATGACCTGAGCAACCTTGATAAGGTGGACAGTGGGGCTGCCATTGGTTTGCGCGTTGCCCTGGAGGACGGGCCTTTCAATTACAGCGCGTCGGTAAAGACACCGGTGACGTCGACGGCTATCAGTTGACACTTAAGGGAAGTTGGCGAACCCCGCTGACAGAAAACCTTTTCTTGTCGGCCGGTCCGGGCCTCATTTATAGCAGTGAGCGCTGGACGGAGAGCAAGTTTGGAATATCCGAGGCAGAGAGCGCCCGCTCCGGGCTGAGCGCCTATGACGTTGATAAAGGTTACCTGCGCATACGTTTTGGCGGCGCCATGACTTACCGCCTAAGTGCTGATTGGTCACTGACCGGTCTTGCGGGAGTGGCTTACCTGACTGGAGAGGCCAAAGACAGTCCGATAGTTGCGGATATTGGAGATCATGTTCAGGGCTTCGGCGGATTATTGATGAACTATCGCTTTTAACGGGACAAAGCTCTCTTGAGGTTGATCATTTTTTTGTTTGCACTTATTCCCGAATTTGCCGGGGCCAGTTCCGGGGCCTTTAGCATTTCCTGGGACAACGACCTTCTGACCGGCTCGGATAAGGGGTATACCAATGGTGGTCGATTGTCCTATCTGAGTGCCTCGGCAGAAAACAACAACTGCGAGGTGTGTCTGGCCAGAAGCGCCAGAAACGCAATGGATTGGTTGCCCGTTATTGGTCGGACGGGCAACGCTCATGCCTTGACTTTCAGCTTGAGCCAACTGATGGTCACCCCAGAGAACATACAAGCATCTGGGCCGATTTATGAAGACTTGCCTTACGTCGGCTACCTCTCTGGCTCAATCACTCTCTGGAGCTGGAGTTCAGAATCCCTGACCGGCTATGGCATCGGTCTGGGTGTCGTTGGACCGAATTCCGGCGCCGAAGCAACGCAGAAATGGGTCCACAAACTGACCGGCAGCACCAATCCGAATGGCTGGGATAACCAGCTGGGCACTGATGTCATTGGCGAAGTGCACGCCTTTCATGCTCGGCGGTTGTTTCGCGAAAATATCGGCAGTGGGGTGCACCAAGAGATGGCTTGGGTAACCGGTGGCAGGCTGTCGAATTTCGTCAGCAGTGGCGAGCTGGGTATGTCTTGGCGAATCGGCACTAACTTGCCCGCCAATATCATCCCGGATTATGCAGGAGCCTCTTCAACCATTGCCCTGCCGGGCTCACTGAATGCCCCCGGCTCGGGTTGGTCCGTGTTCATTGGTTTGGGTATGGAATTCATACCCTATTCCTATCTGGAGGAGCAGTCAGGGCGCTACGATTATGACCAGCGTCCTGTTGTCGGTCTGGGTGGCGTGGGCGTTGGCTGGCATTCGCCTGGAATCCAGATTGCCATCACACTCAGAGCGACGACCAGTCAGGATGAAAGCAATAAAGATGCACTTTCTTTTGGAACTGTGTCGGCTGCGTATCACTTCTGAGTACCGAGACATTTTCCGGCAGTGTTTACCCTATGCCTTGACTCCTTTATTGATGACACCGTCCATAGCGATCTGCCAGATCAAATCACCAATGGCGTCGAGTGACTGGGCCCCGTTCGGGTCGAACCAGGTTGCAACCCAGTTGAGTGCCCCAAGNCCTATCAGGCGAAGCAAGCGGCCNNCAACATTCTTCCGGACCACGCCCTGCGCAATCATTGTTTCGAGGATACCGGCCCACAGGGACTCGTACTGGTCACGCAGTTCGATGATTTCCTTACGAGCCTCCGGGCCCAGCGCTCGCCATTCAAACAACAGCACGTAAACCGCATCCGAATCTAACAACAGGGCTCGCAGATGCGCGTTGATACAAAGACGCATACGCTCAACCGGGTCGTCCGAGCTGGCGTAAGCCGACTCGACCTCTGCGGTTACCAGGTCGACTCCCCGGCGCATCAGCTCGACAAGCAGCGCTTCCTTGCTGTTGTAACGATAATACAGACTTCCGGGCAGCATATTGCAGGCCTCGGCAATCTCTTTGAGCGACGTCCTTTCAAACCCTTTCTCCCGAAAAAGCCGGGCTGCATTAGACAAAACGTCGCCCTGGTCGCCCGGTTTGCCTGCGGAAGTAATCTGTCTGTTAACCATCGCTTAAGTATCTCCTCAGCAAGCCCATTTATTATTCATCAGAGCGGTCGCCACCAGACTTGCTGCACTGATCGTACGCCATGACCCAGGCGGCGTGCCATTGGTCCGCAAACATAGCCTTGACTTTTGGTTGGTTAACCAACCAAAATCCAGCAACAATACTATTCGGAAGACAATGACATGGCAATGATCGATGAAAATCAGTGGTTTCCCATCACCTCCGCCCCGGTACGAAAGGCATGCCAGGCTGGGCAGATCTGATGACCAAGCCGAACAGAGCTCAGCACAGTAACGCTGTGGCGACGGCGTGGCAGTTCACCGAGCAGGTTCCCCACGGCAGGGAGCTGGGTATGCAGGTTGTCTCGGTAGACCAGGGCCAGGTCTGTATGCGTCTGACGCCACAGTCATGGATGTTCGCCCAAGAGGATACGAAAGAAATCTGCACCAGCGTACTTTACTCGCTGGCAGACTCCGCCGGAGGCTTGGCGGTATTCGCGGGGGCCCTGGAGTTGATGCCCATTGCCACGCTGGATCTGCGCATGGATTATCTGCGCCCTGCCAGCGGCGACCAGGCCCTGTTAGCGGTGGCTACCTGCCGACATTTAACGGACGAGGTCGCGTTTATTCATTGTGACATCCTTAGCGAGGGCAATCGTGAGTTGCTGGCGACGGCAAATGCCACCTTCATGCGCAACACCCAGGGCCAGCAATTCCATGCCGGTGGACGGGGAAAGGAGAGCGCATGAGCACGACTGGCGATTCGGCACAACACATCTCTGGCGCTGCGGAAAGTGGGAAAGAATGTGCTGACTGGCAGGCTCTGCTGGAGCGTATTCCCTACGCACGGCACCTCGGGCTTGAGGTTCAGCGCGGTGATGCAGGTGTATTGGTTCATTTGCCGTGTCGTGAAGCGCTGATTGGCAACTTCATGCTACCCGCGCTCCATGGCGGCGTGCTTGGGGCCCTGATCGAACTCACCGCGCGGGTGGCTGCGCAAAGCCAGGATACGGAGACACGTTGCCCGCGCATTCTCGACAGCCACATCAATTACCTCCGCTCCGCGCAGGCCCGATCGACGTTCGCCAGGGCCGACATTATTCGGCAAGGCAGGCGGACCAGCCTGGTCCAGGTGACCTGCTGGCAAGGCGATGAGAACAAACCGATCGCCACGGGTCAGGTTCAGTTATTGCTCCCGACAATGGCCGCCCAACAAGAAGACCGACATGGACATTAAGCACAACACACCTGAACGCGACGAATTCCAGGCGACGGATGGCGCCGACATCGCACTGTGGCGCTGGCCGCAATCCAAAGCGCGCCCCACGCTGCACTGGGCGCATGCCACGGGTTTCCATGGCCACCTGTACCACCCCCTCCTTGACGAGCTTGCCACGGACGTCAATGTCCTGGCCTGGGACATGCGGGGGCATGGCGCCAGCGCCGGTGCGGCGAATGTTTCGACATTCCGGGGCTGGGATACCTACTATCGAGATATGACGGCTCTGCTGGATAGCCAGGACGAGCCGGTCTGGCTTGCCGGCCATTCCATCGGTGCCACCACCAGCATCATGGCCGCTGCCCGCCGGCCTGACAAAGTGCTGGGCCTGATTCTGGCGGAACCCGTGATCATGGATCCAGTGCAGGGCCTGAAGTTGGGGCTGGCCAAACTGCTGCGCCAGTCACATCGGTTGTCACTGGCCGCCGGAGCGGCACGTCGGCGCAGGGTGTTCGACTCGCACACTGCCGCGCTGGACAACTATCGAGGTCGCGGTGGTTTCAAAACCTGGCCTGAAGCATGGCTGGAAGCCTACGTCCAACACGCCTTCGTGCCGCAGGACGATCAAGTTCAATTGGCGTGTAGCCCGGAGTGGGAAAGTACTACGTTTGCCCATACCGAACACAACCCGTGGCCCGGTATTCGTCGGTTGCGGTGCCCGGTTATTGCGCTGGCTGCAGAACGCGGGTCAACCTTCTCGCCGGCGGCCCGACAACGGCTGCAGACCCTGCTGCCCTCGGCTGGCGTGCGGGTGGTTGAAGGTACAACCCATTTTCTGCCCATGGAGCAGAACGACACCGTTCGCGACGCCATCCTGCAGCTTGCTTTATCCGGATGCCGCGAGAACTGATACCCACACCTGGATTTTGCCAATCAGGACACCTGCCATGCGCTGTATGCTGACACTGTTTATCTCGCTGCTCCTTCTGTCTGGTTGTCAGCAGTCTTCGGAACCGCCCCCAGAGGCTCTCGCCTCTATCCCCTGGGTAAAAACAGTTGTTCTAAAGGCGGCAGACCCAACAGCGCAGAGATTTTCCGGAACCCTGCGAGGCCGCCACGAAGTTCCTCAGGCCTTTCAGATCTCCGGCCGGATTCAACAGCGTTTTATCGATGCCGGTCAGCGCGTGAAAAAAGGCGACTTACTGTTCAAGCTCGACACACGAGACCTTGTGGCAACGGCGGGGGGAGCTGCCGCGGAACTCAAGCGATCAGAAGCAGCCCAGGCCATTGCCACCAATGAGCTCCAGCGTCAGCAGCAACTCGTAGGACGTCAGTTTGTCAGCGAACAAACCCTGCAACGCCTTGAATTGGCAGAGCGCGAGGCGCGCAGCCAGGTGGAAACGGCTTCTGCGCGCAATCAGCAGGCTCAGAATGCTCTGGGGTATGCGGAACTAAAAGCGTCCAACACAGGTGTGGTCACTGAGGTCATCGTTGAACCCGGTCAGGTGGTGGGGGTCGGACAAACACTTGCCGTTCTGGCTGAAGATCAATCGCTGGAAGTGGAGGTTTTTTTGCCAGAGGGCAGTAACCCACCCAGGCGCGGTTATATTCCTTTACCCACTGGCGAACAGCTTGCTGTGAGTCTGAGAGAGATTGCCGGGGCTGCCGACCCCAGAAGCCTGAGCTGGCGTGCCCGATACAGCCTGGAGGGGCCCTACCCCTCATCTTTAACCCTGGGATCGGTGGTGAGTGTCCGGTTAGCACAGAAGCAAACCGCGCCCAGCCATCGCGTACCTCTGGGTGCCCTGGATGAGAGAGGGCAAACGCCGCAGGTCTGGCTGGTCTCCGACGGCACGGTGAACCCCCTTGCGGTCGAGGTAATCGATCTGGGCGAGGAATATGCGCAGATCAGGGCCGATATCAATGCGGGAACGTCCATTGTCGCGTTGGGGACACACCTGCTCACTCCTGGCATGGCGGTGCGGGAGCTGGCGCGATGAGCCTGCCTAATCTCTCCGCGCTGGCAGTGCGCGAGCGTTCGGTCACCCTCTTTTTTCTTTTGCTGTCCGTTGTTGCCGGCTTCTATGCGTTCTCGTCCCTTGGTCGGGCGGAAGATCCTGCGTTCACCGTCCGGTCGATGGTGGTCTCTGTGGTCTGGCCAGGAGCTACACCCGAAGTGCTGCAGAATCAGGTCGTGGATCGTCTGGAAAAGCGAATTCAGGAGGTGGCCTATTTCGATACCGTTGAAACCACTATTCGGCCGGGACAGGCCTCCATGCTTATCCGGTTCCAGGATTACACCCCCAGTGAAAAAGTGCCTGACCTCTTCTACCAGGTTCGCAAACGCATGTCCGATGAGAGGCCCAACCTGCCCCGGGGCGTGATCGGGCCTATCGTTAACGACGATTTTGCGGATGTGTATTTCTCCCTGCTGGCCCTGACGGCACCCGGCATGCCAATGCGTGAACTGACCCGCGAGGCAGAGTCGATACGAGATCGCCTGCAGCGGTTGCCCGGCTTGCAAAAAGCACAGCTCCTGGCGGAGCGTCCTGAGCGGGTGTATCTCGAGTTTGATCAGGACCGGCTCAACAACCTCGGTTTGTCGGCAGAAGACGTGTTACAGGCGATAGAGGCCAACAATCGTCTTGAGCCTCTTGGCTTTGTTGATCTGGCCGGCCCGCGGGTTTACATCCGCAGCAACATCGACCTGTCTGACCTTGAGCGCCTCGCCTCAGTACCTCTGCGTATCGGAGACCAGCTTATCACCGTGTCTGATCTGGCCGAGGTGCGTTTGGGCTATGAAGATCCGCTGAACTACATCGTCCGTTCCAGCGGTGAGGATGCGATCCTCCTGGGCGTCGTCATGGAGGCGGGCGAAAATGGCCTGGCGTTTGGCGAGCGCCTGCGCGAGTTTGTCAATACTGAACAGGCCAGGCTGCCCCTGGGGATGTCAATACAGACCCTGACCGACCAGGCCGAAGCCATCACTCAGGCGGTTGATCTTTTTCAGGTCAAGTTTCTGGTGGCGCTGGTCGTCGTGATGGGGGTCAGCATACTGGCGATCGGTCTGCGCGCGGGTTTGGTGGTGGGCATCGCGATTCCCGTCACTCTCGGCCTGACCTTTTTATTGATGAAAATGGCGGGCATTAACCTGGACCGCATCACCCTGGGCGCGTTGATTATCGCATTGGGCCTGTTAGTGGACGATGCGATCATCGCCATTGAAATGATGATTGTTAAAATGGAGAGCGGCTGGGACCGGGTACGGGCCGCCAGTCATGCCTGGAGCGTAACAGCTGCTCCCATGCTGTTTGGAACATTGGTGACGGTGGCCGGATTTGTCCCCATCGGATTTGCCCAGTCCGGTGTCGGGGAATACACCGGCAACATTTTCTGGGTGCTGGCTTTTTCGTTGTTGATTTCCTGGGTAGTGGCGGTAACCTTCACGCCTTATCTGGGCGTCAAGCTTTTGCCCAACTATCCCGGTCATGGTGGCCAGGACCTTTACCAAAGCGCTTTTTATCAGCGGTTGCGTGGGGTCATTGCCGCGTGTGTACAATACCGGAAAACCGTCGTTTTTATCACGTTGGGTTTGCTGGTGATCAGTGCTTTCGGTATGGCAACTCAGGTGCAGAAGCAGTTTTTTCCGAGTTCTGATCGCCCCGAAGTTTTGGTCAGCGTCTTTGCTCCACAGGGAAGCGCTATCGCTACCACAGATGAAAGTGTCAGACGCCTGGAAGCGATATTGATGGACATGCCGGAGGTGAAAAGCCTTTCCGCTTACATCGGTGCCGGTGCCCCCCGGTTTTTCGTATCTGCCAACCCCGAGCAGCCGGACCCGGCATTTGCCAAGCTGATTGCCATCGGGCAGGACGTTGAAGGGCGCGATCGCATCATCTCGGCGCTGGAAACCAGAATCGCGGTGGGTGAGTTTCCGGAGGCACGAGTGCGGGTAACGCGTTTGCTGTATGGTCCCCCGGTGGCCTGGCCGGTCAGTTTTCGAGTGTTGGGCCCGGAACCAGATCAACTCAGAGAGATCGCGCACCAGATCCGGACTCTTATGACCGGGCATCCGAATATCGTCATGCCGCATCTCGAATGGGATGAGCGCGTACCCACTCTCTATCTTGAGTTGGACCCGGAAAACCTGGGTTGGATCGGCCTGACCCCGGCAGAAGTTGCCCGGCAACTGCAGTTCCAACTTCGCGGAGTGGCCGTCACCGAGCTACGTCAGGGAATAAGGAGCGTTCAACTGGTGGCGCGTAATGCCCGTGGCGAAGTGATGATGCCCGAAGATCTTGAAATCAAGACCCGCGACGGCCGCAAACTTTCCGCACAGCAACTGGGCAAGTGGCAGGTTCGCTATGAGGAGCCCGTTATAAAGCGTTACAACCGTGACCTCTTCCTGGCCGTTCAGGCCGATGTAGAAGGTGCCCAGCCACCGGATGTCACCAAGGAGATCTGGAGTGCGATGACTGGCCTGCGTGAACAGTTGCCGGAGGGTTACCGTATTGAAATCGGCGGTACGGTGGAGCAATCAGCCAAAGCCAATGCGTCCATCCAGACATTACAACCGGTGATGTTGGCGTTGATGCTGATCTTCATCATGCTTCAGATGCGTTCCTTTATCGGCACATTGACCGTTCTGGCCACCGCGCCACTGGGGCTGATTGGCGCTGTGCTGGCTTTGCTGCTGTTTAACCAACCCTTTGGCTTTACCGCGTTGCTGGGACTGATTGGCCTGGGCGGCATCCTGATGCGAAATACCATGATTCTGACCCAACAGGTGCAGGACAACTTCAAAGCAGGGATGGTTGCCCGGGAAGCCGTGGTCGAGGCGGCAGTCCAACGCGCCCGCCCCGTGGTGCTCACTGCCCTGGCGGCCGTTCTGGCGTTTGTACCTCTGACCTTTGACCTGTTCTGGGGGCCGCTGGCTTATGTCCTTATAGGGGGCGTGGCGGTCGGCACTCTGATCACGCTGTTGTTTGTTCCGGCGCTTTATGCACTCTGGTTTCGCTTACAGATAGAAGATTGAAGTAGTCACGGACGTTTACGTGTTGACAGCATAGGCCACTTCTCAAGTTGAGCGGCTGCGCCGCCGGGGCGCAGCGCGATGTGAAGAATCAGGACTCAGTAGAGTCCCTATACCCGGCCATCATTTTCATCATCCAGCCCGGATACTCCTCCGGTATACGGCTCACCTCGTCGAGCGTATTAAGTTCCTCGCCAGACAACCGGATCTGCGCTGCCTGGATATTGGCTTTCAGCTGCTCCGGCCGCTTGGCGCCAACGATAATACTGGATACAGGCTTCTGGTGTAGCAGCCACGCCAGGGCTATTTGGGCCACGGTAACCGGCTCGCCGTCGATCTGCTTTCCGCCGGCAATCTCCCGCATCACCTTGATGACGTCGCTGCCCCGCTCACGGTCGACAGGCGGAAAGTCAAACTTGGCACGCCGGTTTTCCTCGGACACGTCCGGCCCCTCGTATTTACCGGACAGATAACCGCCTGCCAGCGGGCTCCACACCATCAGACCGACGTTCTCAGATTCCAGCATCGGAATAATATCCCGCTCCAGGTCGCGACCCACGAGGGTATAGTGGGCCTGCAGGGATATGATCGGGCACAGGTTGCGGGCCTGGCTGATGCCGATGGCTTTCATCACCTGCCAGGCGGCCCAGTTGGACAGACCCACGTACCGCACATGGCCCTGTCGCACCAGGGTGTTCAGTGCCTCCAGGGTTTCCTCGATCGGGGTGGCCGGGTCAAAACCGTGGATCTGGTACAGGTCGATATAATCCGTTTGCAGGCGCGCCAGGCTCGCCTTGCATTCATTCATGATGTGGCCGCGGGAAGCGCCACGGGCATTGGGGCCCTCGCCCATCGGGCCGAGCACCTTGGTGGCCAGCACGACATCTTCCCGGCGAACGCCGAGGTTCTTCAGGGACTGGCCGACGATGCGCTCGCTGGCCCCGAAGCCATAGATGTTGGCGGTATCGATAAAGTTAATCCCCGCTTCCAGGGCGATCTTCACCAGTTCGTCGGCCTGTTCCTGCTGCAACTGGCCGATCAGCCCC
>NZ_NYVD01000011.1 GCF_002684405.1 Parvibaculum sp.
GGGTCTCGTGATTTTCAGGGACTCACACTGGGTCGCCTTCGCGGCCGCCACCTCATGAGAGTGGCGAATGATCCGCGTGGAAAGGAAGTGAACATATGAACGCCGCACGCATTGGAGTTCTGGTTCTGGCATTGGTCGCAGCGGGCGCAGCCGCCTTCCTGGCGCGCGGTCTTGTCTCGTCGGACGACAGCAAGCAGGCCGCGCCCAAAGTCGTCGAGGCGCCGACGGCCGAAGTCCTCGTGGCCGCGAAGAATATTGCAATCGGCGATCGCCTTACCGGCTCAGCCATCAAATGGCAGAAATGGCCGAAGAACGCCTTGAACCCGGTCTTCATCACGCGCAAGTCCAGTCCGGACGCGCTGGCCGCGAACGCCGATAGTGTCGCGCGCGTGTCGATCGTGAAGGGCGAGCCCGTTACCGCGGACAAGCTCGTTCGGACCGGCGACAAGGGGCTCATGGCGGCGCTGATCGATCCGGGCATGCGGGCAGTCGCCATTCGCATTTCGCCAGAGACCAGTGCCGGCGGTTTCATCCTGCCCAATGATCGTGTCGATGTCGTTCTGACAGGCCGGTCCTCGGGCGGCAATCGCGACGCCGCCACGGCCGAGACCATCATGCGCAATGTGCGCATTCTCGCCATCGACCAGCGTTTCAACGAGAAGGAAGGCGCCCAGGTCGCGATCGGTAAAACGGCGACGCTCGAATTGACGCCGGCGCAGGCGGAGCTGATCGCGCTCGCTCAGGAAGAGGGCAAGCTGACGCTCACGCTCCGTGGTATCGGCGAAAAGGAGATCGCGGGCGGTGATACGCGCGATGAAGCCGAAGGCTCCGTTGTCCGTGTTGTCCGCTTCGGTCATACCCAACCCGTTCGCGTGAAGTGACTGCCATGAGGAACGAGACCATGACGGCAAAAGCACACTCTTTAAAAACGCGAACACGGCGTTGGCTGCGTATGGGCCTTCTTGTGCTTTGCGCCGCAGCGCTTGGCTGGGAACCGGCCACACCGCTTTACGCGGCCGATGCCCGGCTGGTGAAAATCGACCAGGGCGGGACCGGTCAGGACTCGCGCGCCATCGTGCTGGGCCTCGACAAGGCGGCCATCGTGGAACTGCCCGTCGCGGCCCGCGACGTGCTTGTGTCCAACCCGGAAATCGTCGACGCGGTGGTGCGTACGAACAAGCGCACCTATCTGATCGGCCTCAAGGTCGGGCAGACCAACGCCTTTTTCTTTGACAAGGACGGTCGCCAGATCCTCAATCTCGAAATTCGCGTCGAACGCGACCTGGCAAGCCTGCGCGATGCATTGAGCCACTACTTCCCCGGCACGAAGATCGATGTGCAGGCCATGAACGACAACATCGTTCTGTCCGGCACGGTGCCAAGCGCTTCTGCTGCCGACAAGGCCCGCACCTTCGCGGCGCGTTTCATCGGTGCGAAACCCGAAGACAACCGCATCGTCAATATGCTGTCGATTTCGGGCAAGGAGCAGGTGATGCTGAAAGTCACGGTCGCTGAAATGCAGCGGACCGCGATCAAGCAGCTCGGGATCAACCTGGCCAATCTGGGCAGCCTCGGAAATGTTGCGTTCGGTGTGGCGACTCAAAACGCTTTGAGCTTGCAGGGTCAATCCCTTGGCGGCCTGACGGGCGCTGCCAACTACAATGAAAAATTCCAGCTTGGCGGCACGTTGCAGGCCCTGGAGCGAACCGGCCTGCTGCACACGCTGGCCGAACCGAACCTGACGGCCATTTCCGGCGAAGCGGCAAGCTTTCTGGCGGGCGGCGAATTCCCCGTACCGGTATCGCGCGATAACAACGGCAACATCCAGCTGCAGTACAAGCCGTTCGGTGTCGGGCTCAACTTCACGCCGGTGGTGCTGAGCGATGGTCGCATCAGCCTCAAGATTTCGACAGAAGTATCCGAGCTGACCTCGGAAAACGCCTTTGTGTTGCAGGGAACCGCGTCGAGCGGTGTGACAGTGCCCTCGCTTAAGGTTCGTCGTGCGGAAACCACGCTCGAGCTGCCGAGCGGCGGCTCTCTGGTCATGGCCGGCCTCCTGTCCGAGCAGACCCGTCAGAACATCGACGGCGTTCCGGGGGCGAAAGACCTGCCCGTGCTGGGCGCCCTGTTTCGCAGCCGCGACTATCAGAAAAACGAAACCGAACTCGTGGTCGTGGTCACGCCGTATCTCGTGAACCCGACCGCACGCAAGAACATCGCCCTCCCGACCGACGGCTATTCGCCGCCGAGCGACATGGACACCATCCTGATGGGCAAGCTGAACGCGACCTATGGACTGAAAGACAGCCAGCCCGCGGGCAAGACGCTTAAGGGTCCCGTCGGCTTCGTCGTGGAATGATCAGGGAAAGGCATCGGATATGACTATGGATCGGAACATGCCGAAAACGACGGCGAAAAACGCAACGCAGTTCGGATGGCGTCCGCTTGCTGCCGCTGTGGCCATGCTGGCACTGGCCGGCTGCGGCGGGTTCAATGGCCGTGAGGAAGCTCTCTACACGCCTGAGAACGTGCATCCGATCACCGTGTCGAAAGATACGGCGACGCTGAAGCTCGATGCGGCGATGGATCTTGGATATCTGAACGGCCGTCAGAAGGCGCAGATCGCGTCCTTCGCCCGCGCCTATACCGAGCGTGGCCATGGCCCGATGGTGGTATCGGTCCCCGACCGCAGCCTGAACAAGGGCGCGGCGTCCGACTTCCTCAACGATGTCAGCCGTGCCCTGGCGGATGAAGGCGTGACGGACGATCGGGTGGTCTACAAGCCCTACCAGGTCGCCGGCGACAAGAACTCCGCGCCCGTCGTCATGACGTTCAATCGGTATGTGGCGCAGGCGAGCCCCTGCGGCGACTGGTCGGCGAATTATTCCTACAACCCCAAGAATCTCAATCCGCCGAATTTTGGCTGCGCGACACAGAACAATCTTGCGGCGATGGTTGCCGATCCGTCCGATCTCGTGCATCCGCGCACCATGGATCCGGCGGATGCGGATCGCCGCAGCACGGTGCTCGAGAAGTACCGTAAGGGCGAATCGACTGCGACGCAGCGCTCCGATAGCGACTCGGCCGCGGTCAGCGAGGTGAAGTGATGAGCGACGCAGCGTATAAAGACGAAATGGATGCCGAGGCCCCGCCGGTCGCGACCGAAGATCCCGCCCCCCCGCCGCGTGCGGGCGCGGACGAGACGCGTGGTGCTCAGCCGGCAAACGATCAGAATGCGAGCGAGGGCGGCCTTGCCCCCGTCATGAAGCCGGTGCCGCGTATCACCATTCACGCATTCTGCGAATTTCCCGAGAGCGGCAGCACCATCCAGCGCGCGGGCGAAGACCGCCGCCTGGCCAAGGCGCATCTGACTGTTCATATGGGCGGTGTGGCCGCCGCGGTCGAGCAGTATCAGACCGCATCCACGCCCAATCTGATCATCGTCGAGACCTCTGCGTCGGGGAACGAACTCTTCAGCCAGCTTGGCGCCCTTGCAGAAGTTTGCGACGCGGGAACGAAAGTGATCGTCGTCGGTCACCTGAACGACGTCTCGCTCTATCGCGAGATGATCCGGCAGGGGGTAAACGAGTATCTCGTGGCGCCGCTGAAGCCGCTGGCCGTGATCGAGGCTGTCTCGCGCCTCTATATCGATCCCGACGCGCCGCCGATCGGGCGGACTATCGCTTTTATGGGCGCCAAGGGCGGCGTCGGCTCGAGTACGCTTGCGCATAATATCGGCTGGTCGATCTCCACGAGCTTCAACGAAGATGTCGTGATCGCCGATCTGGACCTCCCCTTCGGGACGGCGGGCCTCGACTTCAATCAGGATCCGGCTCAGGGCATTGCCGACGCACTGACCGCGCCGGAACGTCTCGACGACGTGCTGCTCGACCGGCTGCTCGTCAAATGCACGGACAGGCTGAGCCTCTTCGCGGCACCCGCCGTTCTCGACCGCGAATATGAGGTCGATACGGAATCCTGCGAAAGCGTAATCGAAATCGTTCGCGCGGGCGTGCCGTGCGTGATTGTCGATCTTCCGCATATCTGGTCGCCCTGGACCAAAAAGGCGCTTCTGGCTGCCGACGAGGTGGTCATTACCGCTATGCCGGACCTTGCCAGCCTGCGGAATACCAAGAACCTGGTCGACCTGATCCGTCAGGCCCGTCCCAATGACACGCCGCCGCGCATCGTCTTGAACCAGGTCGGCGTTCCCAAGCGGCCCGAGATTCCGGCAAAGGATTTCGCCGAGGCGATCGGAATGGATCCTGCGTTGGTGATCCCGTTCAATCCCGGTCTTTTCGGCGCGGCCGCCAATAACGGCCAGATGCTCGAAGAGCTCGAGCCGAAGGGCAAGACCTCGGACAATTTGCGCGATCTTGCACAGATGCTTTGCGGGCGCGAAGCGAACGCCGGCAAGGCGCGAAAGTCGTTCTCGCTCAAGAAACTGTTCAGCCGAAAAGCCTGAACCGGAGGTAGTGGAAAGTGTTTGGACGCCGGAACGAAGGACAAGCTGTTGCGCCCCGCAAACCTGCGGCGCCGGCCCGCCCCGAGACGCAGTCCGGTGGGCAGAAGTCCGGCGGGCAGAAGGCCGGAGCGCCAAAGGCGCCGCCTCCCAAGCCTGCGCCCGCCCAACCCGCACCGGCCGCGCGGCCGAGCGCGACCGTGGACGAGCGTTCCGAAAACTACTACCAGATCAAGACCACGATCTTTAACGCGCTGATCGATACGATCGATCTGACGCAGCTCGCCCAACTCGACACGGAAAGCGCGCGCGAGGAAATCCGCGACATCGTGAACGAGATTCTTTCGATCAAGAATGTCGTGATGTCGATTTCCGAGCAGGAAGCGCTGCTCCAGGATATCTGCAACGACGTGCTCGGGTATGGTCCGCTCGAACCGCTGCTGGCCCGCGACGATATTGCCGACATCATGGTGAATGGCTGCGAACGCACTTTCATCGAAGTGAACGGCAAGACCGAAGTGACGGGTGTTCGCTTCCGCGACAACAGCCAGCTCATGAACATCTGTCAGCGTATCGTGAGCCAGGTCGGCCGCCGCGTCGATGAATCGAGCCCGATATGCGACGCGCGCCTGCCGGACGGCTCTCGCGTTAACGTGATCGTTCCGCCGCTGGCCATCGACGGCCCCGCGCTTACCATTCGTAAGTTCCGCCGCGACAAGCTCAAGATGCAGGACCTGGTGGAGTACGCCTCTATCTCCCCTGAAGGAGCGGAAGTTCTCGGTATCATCGGCAAGGTTCGCTGCAACGTCCTGATCTCCGGCGGTACGGGTTCGGGTAAGACGACGCTTCTGAACTGCCTCACCGCCTTCATTGAGCATGACGAGCGCGTGATTACCTGCGAAGACGCCGCCGAACTTCAGCTTCAGCAGCCGCATGTGGTGCGTCTCGAAACCCGCCCGCCCAATCTGGAAGGGCAGGGGCAGGTGACGATGACCGAGCTTGTCCGTAACTGCCTGCGTATGCGCCCTGAACGCATCATCGTGGGTGAGGTGCGCGGACCGGAAGCCTTCGACCTTTTGCAGGCTATGAACACCGGTCATGACGGTTCCATGGGTACGCTCCATGCGAACAGTCCGCGCGAGGCCCTGTCTCGTCTGGAAAGCATGATCACCATGGGCGGCTACAATCTGCCTTCCAAAACCATTCGTGAAATGATCGTGGGCTCGATCGACGTGATTATTCAGGCCGCGCGTCTGCGAGACGGTTCGCGCCGTATCACCCACATCACCGAGGTGCTCGGCACCGAAGGCGATGTGGTGATCACCCAGGATCTTTTCGTCTACGACATGGACGGTGAAGACGAGCACGGCCGCATCCTCGGCAAGCACAAATCGACGGGTATCGCCCGCCCCGCATTCTGGGACAGGGCGCGTTACTACAATCAGCACCAGAATCTTGCCGCGGCCCTCGACCGCGCACAGGACTGAACGGAAACGGCAGCCGGATGGATCAGGCCACGTTCATCATCATTGCGATCTCGTTCCTCGTTGCCGTGGGCATCGGGGGTGTCGGTTTCGTTTTCGTCGGCGGGCAGAACTCCGCGCAAAAGCGGGTCGCGCGTGTGGCGGGGCCCGGCCGTGCGAAGAATGCCCGGGTTGAAAGCGAGGCCGATAGCAGCGAAAAGCGTCGCAAGCAGATGCAGGAGACGCTGAAAGGACTGGAAGAGCAGCAGAAAGAGCACAATAAGAAGCTCTCTCTTGCGATGCGGCTGGAACGTGCCGGCCTAAAGATCGATACGCGCTCGTTCCATATGTTGAGCGCCATTGTCGGCCTGATAA
>NZ_NYVD01000012.1 GCF_002684405.1 Parvibaculum sp.
ACCGGTTCTGGCGCACGCTGCATGAGGTCGGGATCACGCCGCGACGCTTCGCTCCACAGGAGTTCCGTGACCTGACGAAACTCGGCATCGGCTTTACCGATGTGTCGAAGATTGGTTCCGGCATGGACCATGAAATCGCGGCGGGGGATTTCGACGCGGCGGGGCTTCGCGCGCGGCTGGCGAAAGCGAAGCCGCAGGCCATCGCGTTTACCAGCAAGCGCGCGGCGAGCTTCTATCTCGGCAAGCCAACAGGGAAGATCGCCTATGGCCGCCAGCCGGACGTTGAAGGCGAGCCCGTCACCTTCGTCCTCACCTCGCCCTCCGGCGCGGCGACGCGCTACTGGTCGCTGGACCCGTGGCGGGAGCTGGCGGATTGGTTCAGGCGGGCCGGTTAGAGGCTATACCCCTCATTAAACCTTTGGTGTTTCGCTGACGGGAGACAGGGGAGAGGGCCCATGCGGAAAACAACATTTGCGGAGCGGCTGATCTGGGCCGGATTGATGGTCGTTCCGGCGGGGCTGATCGCACTGACCCATTTCAGCCTTGGGGCTATCCCGCAAAGTGAAACGCAGATCTATTTCCTCTTCCTCATGGACCACATCTACTTTCTGGTTGTGGTTCTGAGCTGGTGTCTCGTCGGCTATCTGACAGCGGGCGAGAACAGGTCGCGCTGGCTGAAGACGGCGGCGGTCGCAGGGGCGGGCATTCTGCTTCTTATCCCGACATCCGTTCTGTTCGTGATCCTGTTCAAACAGTCGCCTTTGCTGTTCTCCCTATGCATGACATCGCTTCTGATGGGGCTTCCCATCCTGCTGGCTGTCCGTTGGTTTCGGCCTCGGCTGAATGTGTCCGTGGAGGTCTTAGTGGCGGCGACGATTGGAACGCCGCTACTCGTTCTGCTTTTCCGCTTTCTTACATTCGGTTCGGCATATGCCGGTGGCTGGAATACGCCTGCCCAGATGTGGCCGTGGATAGCGGGTGTCGTGCCCTATTGCTGGATGACATTCCGGATGGTGGAGCGCTCTTCCGTCCTCTCATTTCTGGTGGCTCTTCCTGCGGTCGTTTTTCTCGGGGCGTTCCCGATGTCGAAGTACCAGCTAGGGAGGCACGGCTGGGAGGCCGCCTTTGTCTGGCCGGCCGCCGCCTTCGAGCATTTCATTCCAACGGAAATACGAAAGCAGCGTACCGCCGAGCTTCAGGAAGCCCTGACATCGGGTAAGCCGGTTCGCATCGGTGCGCATATCTATCGGCTAGAGGCGTTGCGAACGCGAGGTAAACCGGAAATCATCGGTGGGCCGCGGGAGCCTCAGCCGCTTCCGGAGGGTTTGCGTTGGGCATCTCTGGTTGTGTCTCCTGCAGGTATTCTCGGGCCTGAGACACCAGTCGAGGAAGTATATATTTCTCTGACTGTCAGGTATCGCTCCGACAGCGGTTCGGAGGATGAAGAGGAATACCGGGTCTATAAAGGTAGAATATCTTTCGGCCTCGACGATCTGAATGTGAAGGTCTCAACAAAGCCCAGTGACGCGGTGCCGCCGGAGCGGCTTTATAGTGCCGTGCGGGGCTGGCTCTTGTCTGCGCGCGTGGCGGAGTAGACGCAGACGGCCTTATCCCCTGATCGCTTCCACCAGCGTCACCAAAGCGATGATCGTCAGCAGGCTCAGGGCGATGCGGCGGTAGAGCGTGTCATGCGCCTTGCCGAAGAGCCAGTGGCCGGTGATGTTGCCGAGGATCAGCGCCGGGCTCAGCATGATGGCGAGCAGGATGATCTTCAGCCCCACAATGCCCGAGATGAGGCCCGTCGCGATGGACCCCACATCGGTGAAGAAGAAGAACATCAACAGCGAAGACCGGTTGACCGCCGCCGCCGTGGGGCGCGCGAGGAAATAGACCATCACGGGCGGGCCGGGCATCGCCATGCCGCCCGACAACATGCCCGCAAAGCCGCCCACGCCCAGCACGGCGGGGACGGGAAGGTGTTCGGGCAGGCGCGCGCCTGTCGCCATCAGCGCCACCGTTGCGAGCAGGATCACGGCGATGGCGATGCGCAGGCTGTCGCCGGGCACGACACTCAGCGCATAGACGCCGAGCGGAATGCAGACGAAAGCGGCGGGGACGAGCAGTTTCAGCGATTTCCAGTCGGCCTTCTTGCGCGCCATGGGCACGAGCTGCGAGGAGCCGATCAGGTCGAGCATCAGCGCCATGGGCACGGCTTGCGCCGGATGCATGATGAGCGACAACAGCGGCACCACGGAAAGGCCGAAGCCGAAACCGGCAAAGGCTTTCAGCGTGGTGGAGAACAGCACCGCTGCGAAGGCGAGCGCCAGGTCGGGCGCGGGCGGCATCGCGTCGGCGAAGACGGAAATCAGGGTATCCATGAAACGATGTACTCAAGAAGAACGCGGGCCCGAAGGCCCGCGTCCGGAAGGGGGGATGTTTTGACGTGTTTGTCTTTCTGAACAAAATCGTCATTGCGAGCGCCCGTCAGGGCGCGCGGCGATCCAGAGCCGCAGCTTCAGCGCTGGATTGCTTCGTCGCGGAGCCTGTCCTTGGGCTTGCTCAAGGCAAGACCCGAGGGCTCCTCGCAATGACGCTCCTGCATATGTTTCTACGCTTTACTTACGCGGCGGGCGCTGCCTGCTCGCCGCGAATGAGATGGCCGGGCAGGTTGCCGGTCGGCTCGTCGTTTTCCGACACGACCACGCCGGAGAGGATCGTGGCGCGGTAGCCCTTTGCGCCCTGCCAGAGGCGGCGGCCGCCCGCGGGCAGATCGAAGCGCATTTCAGGGTGCGTGAAGGTGAGGTTCTCGAAATCGATCACATTCACATCCGCCTTCATGCCGGGTTTCAGCACGCCGCGGTCATAGAGGCCATATTGCTCCGCCGTGTCCTTGGTCTGGATACGGATGATATCCTGGATCGGCATTTTCGCCCCGCGCGAACGGTCGCGGGCCCAATGCGTCAGCATGAAGGTGGGCGTGCCGCCGTCGCAGATCGCACCGACATGCGCGCCGCCATCGGCAAGGCTGAGGCCCGTCTGCGGGTGGCGCAGCGTTGCCTCGATGGCTGTGTAATCGTTGGTCGAATAGCCGAAGAGCGGGAAATAGAGCATCGCCTGTCCGTCATTCAGCATCATCGCGTCATAGGCGACTTCCGCGGGCGTCTTGCCTTCGCGTTCGGCGATGGCGGCGATCGAATCTTCCGGCGCGGGCTCGTAGTTTTCCTTCTCGCCCATCGGATACATCTTGTGGAAGCTCGTGGTGATGAAGGTGCCGAAATCGCCGAGCTTGTCGACATTCTTGCCGCCGGTGATTTCTGCGCGCACCGCCGGGTCCTTCAGCTTCTCCAGACGCTCCTTGAAGGGCATCTCCGCGTAAGGCCGGTATTCGGGGAAGCCGATAAAGGGATGCACCGAGGTCTGCCAGCCCATGAGCAGGCCGACCGGGCGGCCCGAATGCTGGCCGCGAATATTGGTGACGCCTTCAGCCCGGGCTTCGTCCAGATGGTCGAGCATCTTCTGGTAGAGGTCGGGGGCTTCGTCGATCTGCTGGATCTGGAAAGTCACCATACGGCCGGTGTCCTTTGCCATTTTCAGCATCCAGTCGAATTCCTTTTCCATCTCGCGATGCGTTGCCGCGATCTGGAAGACGCCGCCGCCATAGGCTTTCAGCGCATCGGCGATGCCGAAGAGTTCGTCGGTCGCCGCCAGCGTGCCGGGCACGGGGTCGCCCTGCAGCGTGTTGTGGAGGTCGGTGCGCGAGGTGGAAAAGCCGAGCGCGCCCGCCTTGAGGCTCTCATAGGTGAGGTCGCGCATCTTCGCGATGTCTTCCGGCGTTGCCGGTTCGTTGTCGATGCCGCGCTGGCCCATCACATAGACGCGGAGCGAGCAATGCGGCATCTGCGCGCCGATATCGACGGCGTAGCTGCGCTTGTCGAGCGCGTCCATATATTCGGGGAAGCTTTCCCATTCCCATTTGATGCCCTCATGCATCGCCGCGCCGGGGATATCTTCCACCGCTTCCATGAGGTCGATGAGTTCGTCGCGCGATTCCGGTTTCACCGGCGCAAAGCCGACGCCGCAATTGCCCATCACCACCGTCGTCACGCCATGCTGCGAGGAGGGGGTGAGATAGGGGTCCCAGGTCGCCTGCGCGTCGTAATGGGTGTGGATATCCACAAAGCCCGGCGTGACCATCAGGCCCTTCGCGTCGATCTCGCGCTTGCCCTTGCCGGTCACTTTGCCGACTTCGCTGATCTTGTTGCCGTCGATGGCGATATCCCCGGTAAAGGGGTCGGTGCCCGTCCCGTCGACAATCGTGCCGCCGCGGATTACCAGATCGTGCTCAGCCATTTTATCCTCCCTCAGGATGCATTTGTTTTGTCGGGCGCCTGTTTCGGCGTTTGGTCGTCATTGTGTTCAAGAGGTCGCGCACCTGTCTCTGCGGGGCGGCGAGCTGCATGGTTCGAACCTTGCCCGCAATCATGCCCAACCTTGCCCCATCGGCGCCCCAACCAAGCAGCAGCGTGCGCACCGTGGCGTCCGGCAGCCCGCCGGCCTCGCCCCAGGCCGCGCCGCGGCGCGTCACTTTCAGAAGCTGGATCGCGCCCTGCAGCGCCCCCCAGATCATCAGCGCGCGCTCGCGCGCATCGCCCTTGTCGAGAACGCCTTTGGCCTCCGCGTCGGCGATCAAATCGGCCAGACGCTGCAGACTTCCGCGCGTTACATCGAAGACCATGCGCACATCCTGTTCGGACAGCACATTGGCCGGATTGCCGAGATAATGCGTGACGAGGCCGAATTCGGCAGGCGAGGCCACCGCGAAAAGTTCATAGGTCTGCGCCGCGCCGATGATGCGGGCGAGCGCAAGATCCTGTTCCGAAAGGGCTTTTTCTCGCGCCCAGCCGTCGATCCGGTCGGCCGTGTCCGCATTCAGCACGCCGATATGGGTGGCGACCAGCCGTTGCAGCTCGCGCACCACCGCCTCTTTCGACGGGTAATAGCGATAGACGGCGGCGACGGAGCGGCCCATGCGCTCCGCGAGCCCGTGCAGCGTCAGATTGTCGAGCCCGCCTTCCACCGCAAGGTCCAGCGCCACCGACAGGATCTCGCGCATTTTGCGCGCCCTGTTCTGCGCCACGGTGGGCGAGAATTCGCCGCTATCGGGAAAAATGTAAATCATGTTCACGGTTTTAAATGGCAGGCCGGAAGGAGGCAAGCGATTTGAGTCCGCAGCGCATGAAGGGGTGAAGAGCGGGGCAAGGCGCATTATCTTGCAGGTAAGACGATATCAACACCATGCGCCCCGACGGGCGAGGGAGGTTTCCATGTTTTCCATGCGCAAATCCGCTGAAATGCCCGCCCGCGGCGAGGCTCTTCCGGGCCGCGGCGACCCCATCCCGACCGCCGAGACGCATTTCCTCAATGGCGCGGCCCTCAAGGGGCCTTACCCGGCGGGTGCCGAGAAGGCGATGTTCGGCCTTGGCTGTTTTTGGGGCGCGGAGAAACGCTTCTGGGACGTGCCCGGCGTTTACGTCACCGCCGTCGGCTATGCCGCGGGCTACACGCCCAACCCGACCTACCGTGAAGTCTGCACCGGGCAGACCGGGCATAATGAAGTCGTGCTGGTCGTCTACGACCCGAAGCAGGTGAGCTATGAGCAGCTTCTGAAAATCTTCTGGGAGAACCACAACCCGACCCATGGCATGCGGCAGGGAAACGATGTCGGCACGCAATACCGTTCCGGCATTTATGCGTTCACACCCGCGCAGCGCGAGGCGGCGGAAGCCTCGAAGGCGGCCTATCAGGCGGAGCTTTCCAAGCGCGGGATCGGTGAGATCACGACGGAAATTCTCGACGCGCCGGCGTTCTATTTCGCCGAGGACTACCACCAGCAATATCTCGCCAAGAATCCGGATGGCTATTGCGGCCTCGGCGGCACGGGCGTGAGCTGTCCCGTGGGGACGGGCGTTGTCGCCGATTGAGTTTCTCGAACGGCTGAAACAAAAAACGGCCCGCCAGTTTGACGGGCCGTTTTGATTTTTCGGTGCCGTGTCGCGCTTAGTGCGCTTCCAACGCTTCCTTGCGGGCATCTGCCTGCTCGCGCATGGCGTTCTTCATCGCCTTTTGCAGCTTCTCGAAGGCGCGGACTTCGATCTGGCGCACACGCTCGCGGCTGATGCCGTATTCCTGGCTCAGTTCCTCCAGCGTGGCCGGGTCGTCCTTCAGGCGGCGCTCGGTGAGGATGTGCATCTCGCGCTCGTTCAGCGACTGCATGGCGGTGGCCAGCATCTCGCGGCGCAGATTCATTTCCTCGCTATCGCCGAGTTCAGATTCCTGATCCGGCGCGTCGTCCACCAGCCAGTCCTGCCACTCGCCGCTTTCGCTGTCCTGTCGGAGCGGCGCGTTGAGCGAGTTGTCGGGACCCGCCATGCGGCGGTTCATGGAGATGACCTCGTCCTCGGTCACGCCGAGGCGGTCGGCGATCTCGGTCACCTGTTCGTGCCGCAGGTCGCCGTCCTCGATGGCCTGGATCTGGCCCTTTACCTTGCGCAGGTTGAAGAAGAGCTTTTTCTGCGCGGCCGTGGTGCCCATCTTCACGAGCGACCAGGAGCGCAAAATGTATTCCTGAATGGAAGCGCGGATCCACCACATGGCATAGGTGGCGAGCCGGAAGCCCTTTTCCGGTTCGAAGCGCTTCACAGCCTGCATCAGGCCGACATTGCCTTCGGAGATGACTTCGCCGATGGGCAGGCCATAGCCGCGATAGCCCATGGCGATCTTCGCCACGAGGCGCAGATGGCTCGTCACCATCTTGTGGGCGGCTTCGGAATCCTCATGCTCCTTCCAGCGTTTGGCGAGCATGTATTCTTCCTGCGGCTCCAGCATCGGAAATTTGCGGATTTCCTGCAGGTAGCGAGACAGGCTGCCTTCCGGATTAGGCGCCGGGGCGAGTTTCGTAGCCATGAGAACCCCTCAATCTGGATCGCCGGCAGGAAGTGCCGGGGTCCGCTGACGTTCAAACAAGTTGGTCCGCTTCCTTCAAGAAAAGGGGCCTTTGCGGGCCCGGGCCAGCCTGACAGCCTCTCCAATATGGGGAGGAAAGCTGGCAAGAAAAGGACCTTTGTTAGTAATTATACTAATTCTAAACTATCTATCAAGCTTTTAATATCGTTGGGTATGGGGGCCTCATAGCGCATTTTCTCGTGACTTGCCGGGTGCTCGAAGGCGAGCAAATGGGCGTGAAGCGCCTGACGGTCGAGGCTCTCAAGCGCCTGCTGGGCTTCGGGTGGCAGCTTCACTTTTCGGGTCTTCTGGCTGCCGCCAT
>NZ_NYVD01000013.1 GCF_002684405.1 Parvibaculum sp.
GATTTCAGTCCACGGCATATCGATCTCCTGTTAGTTCGCAAACCAACAGAATCATAAGCCGCTGAAATCACACACCTCTTTTTGGAACAGGCTCTTAGAGCGGGGAGAGCTTACAAAGAATACAAAAAAAGAAATGGAACAAAAACTAACGTATTACCCGATTTTCTAATCGGTGCCCTAGCAGAAGTTCTTGAGTTCCCATTATTGACAGCAAACACCAAAGACTACGTTTCGTATTTCCCGAACATAACTATAATTTCCCCCAAATAAATTCTGCTCTTCCCTCACTCCCACTCGATCGTTCCGGGCGGCTTGGAGGTCACGTCGTAGACGACGCGGTTGATGCCGCGGACCTCGTTGATGATGCGCGTCGAGACATGGCCGAGGAATTCGTGGCTGAAGGGGTAGTAGTCCGCCGTCATGCCGTCGAGTGACGTCACAGCGCGGAGCGCGCAGACATAGTCGTAGGTGCGCTCGTCGCCCATCACGCCCACCGTGCGCACCGGCAGCAGCACCGCGAAGGCCTGCCAGATCTGGTCGTAGAGGCCCGCCGCGCGGATTTCCTCCAGATAGATCGTGTCGGCCTTGCGCAAAATTTCCAGCTTCTCGCCCGTGATCTCGCCCGGCACACGGATCGCGAGCCCCGGCCCGGGGAAAGGATGCCGCCCGACGAATTGTTCCGGCAGGCCGAGCTCGCGGCCCAGCTCGCGCACCTCGTCCTTGAAGAGCTCGCGCAGCGGCTCCACCAGTTTCATGTTCATGCGTTCCGGCAGCCCGCCCACATTGTGGTGGCTCTTGATGGTGACGGACGGCCCGCCCGCGAAGGACACGCTTTCGATCACATCCGGATAGAGCGTCCCCTGCGCGAGGAAGTCCGCGCCGCCCACCTTCTTCGCCTCGTCCTCGAAGACGTCGATGAAGGTGGAGCCGATGATCTTGCGCTTCTGCTCCGGGTCGGTCACGCCGTCGAGCTTGCCGAGGAAAAGCTCGCTCGCATCCACCGCCACGAGCGGGATGTTGTAATGATCGCGGAAGAGCGAGACGACCTCGGCGGACTCGCCCGCCCGCATCATGCCGGTATCGACGAAGACGCATTGCAGCCGGTCGCCGATGGCCTCATGCAACAGCACCGCGACGACGGATGAATCCACCCCGCCCGAGAGCCCGCAGATGACGCGGCCCTCGCCCACCTGTTCGCGCACCTTGGCGATCTCGGTCTCGCGGAAGGCGGCCATGGTCCAGTCGCCGGAGCAGCCGCAAATGCGGTGCGTGAAGTTCCACAGCATGTCGCGCCCGCGCGGCGTGTGAACGACTTCCGGGTGGAACTGCACGCCATAGAAGCGGCGGTCCTCGTCGGCGATGGCCGCGAAGGGTGCGCCCCGGCTCTGGCCGATCACCTTGAAGCCCGGCGCGAGGCTCACCACGCGGTCGCCATGGCTCATCCAGACGGGTTCCGTCTCGCCCTTCTGCGCCACGCCCTCGAAAAGCGGGCTGTCCTCCAGCACCTCGATGGCGGCGCGGCCGAATTCGCGCTCGTCATGCCCTTCCACCTTGCCGCCCAGTTGCAGCGTCATGGTCTGCTGGCCGTAGCAGATGCCCAGCACCGGCAGCCCCGCCTCGAAGACGAATTGCGGCGCGCGGGGGCTTCCCTCGCGGCTGACGCTGGACGGGCTGCCCGACAGGATGACGCCCTTCGGCCCGAAGCTCTCCCACATCTCCTCCACCTTGTTGAAGGGCACGATCTCGCTATAGACGCCGCTTTCGCGGATACGCCGGGCGATGAGCTGCGTCACCTGGCTGCCGAAATCGATGATGAGGATGCGGTCTTCGGTCATAGGCATGTTCCGGGGCAATACGGGGGAAGGCAGATTATGGATGGCGATAGACCATCATAGCGAAAAGCGGTCAAGCGGGCGCGGAGGCAAGGCACGGGGTCAGGCCCTCCGCCGCAGGATGGCGACGAAAAACCCGTCCGTGCCGCTCGTCGCCGGGCTGAGGCGCAGCGCGATGCCGGAAAGGCTCGCCGGGCGCGGCAGGTCCTCCGGCCAGTGTTTCGTCCAGGGCTCCGCGGCAAAACCCTCATGGGCGGCGAGGAAGGCGGCCACCCGGTCCTCGTTTTCCGACGGCAGCAGCGAACAGGTGACATAGACGAGCCGCCCGCCGGGTTTCACCAGCGGGGCCGCGCGCTCCAGCACTTCGGCCTGCGCCGCGCGATAGGCGGCGAGCTTTTCCGTCGTCAGCCGCCAGCGCGCATCGGGGCTACGGCGCCAGGCGCCGGTGCCCGAGCAGGGCGCATCCACGAGAACGAGGTCGGCCCGGCCCGTCAGCTCGGCGAGATCCGGGTCCGCCTCGCCCGGTACCCAGGGATGCAGCGGCATGGTCTGGATGTTGCGGCAGCCCGCCCGCTGCGCCCGGGGCATGAGCGCCTTCAGGCGGCGCGCCTCCAGATCGCAGGCGAAGATCTGGCCGTGATTTTCCATCGTGGCTGCCAGCGCCAGCGATTTGCCGCCGCCGCCCGCGCAGAGATCGACCGCCTGTTCGCCCGGCCTGGCGCCCGCCAGCAGGCAGGCCAGTTGCGAGCCTTCATCCTGAATCTCAACAAGCCCGTCCCTGAAGGGTTTCAAGGCGGGCAAATTGGCTTTCTTCAAAAGCCTTATGGACCAAGGGGATAGGCTTCCTTCCTCAACCTCGACGCCAGCCTCTTTCAGCGTCGCCAGCGCCTCTTCACGCGATGCTTTAAGCGTGTTGGCGCGCAAATCCGTCGGCGCGCGGTCCATCAGCGCGGCCAGTTCCGGCTCCAGCCGCTCGCCGAATGCGTCCTCGAATTCGGGCTGCAACCAGTCAGGATAGTTGAGGCGGATATGGGGGGCGGCCTCCGGGCCGGGCAGCGCGGCCGCTGTCAGCGCGGCGGCCTCCTCTTCGCTCGCTGGCTCCGGCGCGTACTTTTCGCCGGTCATCAGGGCGAGCACGGCGTCGGCCTCTTCCCCTGCGCGCAGCGTCAGCCAGCCCGCCGCCATCAGCCGCGGCGTCGCCTCATGCGCGGGCGCGCCCAGCGCATGTTCGAGTTCCGCCTTGTGGCGCAGCACACCATAGACGATGGCGCTCACCGCCGCGTGGTCCTTCGAGCCTGCATAGCGGCTTGCCCGTGCCCCGTTCTCGAAGATGCGGTCCGCCGGCGTCTCGCTGCGGAAAATATCGACCAGAATATCGATCGCGGCGGAAAGCCGCGCGCCGGGGGTCATGACCTATTTGGCTTTCGGCTTTCTCAGAGGCTGCTGCCGCCGGGATAGTTGGGGGCTTCGCGGGTGATCGTCACGTCATGGACATGGCTTTCGCGCAGCGAGGCCGACGAGATGCGGACGAATTCGGCCCGTTCCTGGAAATCCTTCACCGAGGCTGCGCCGGTATAGCCCATGGCGGCGCGCAGGCCGCCCACGAGCTGGTGGATCACCGTGCCGACCGGGCCCTTATAGGCGACCTGGCCCTCGATGCCTTCCGGCACCAGCTTCAGCGTGTCTTTCACATCCTGCTGGAAATAGCGGTCGGCAGAGCCCACCGCCATGGCGCCCACCGAGCCCATGCCGCGATAGGCCTTGTAGCTGCGGCCCTGATAGAGGAAGACCTCGCCCGGGCTTTCCTCGGTGCCCGCGAAGAGCGAACCCAGCATGGCGCATTCCGCGCCCGCCGCGATGGCCTTGGCGAGATCGCCGGAAAACTTGATGCCGCCATCGGCGATGACCGGCGTGTCGGTCTTCTGGGCCGCCTCCATCGCATCCATGATGGCGGTGAGCTGCGGCACGCCGACACCGGCCACGATGCGCGTGGTGCAGATGGAGCCCGGCCCGATGCCGACCTTCACCGCGTCGGCGCCCGCGTCGATCAGCGACTTCGCGCCGTCGCCGGTCGCCACATTGCCGGCGATCACCTGCGTGGAATTGGAGAGCTTCTTGATCCGCTCCACCGCCTCGGCCACGCGGGCGGAATGGCCATGCGCGGTATCGACCACGATCACATCCGCGCCGCCGTCGATCAGCGCGGCTGAGCGCTCATAGCCCTCGTCGCCCACCGTGGTGGCGGCGGCGACCCGCAGGCGGCCCTGCCCGTCCTTGGCCGCATTGGGATGAAGCTGGGCCTTCTCGATATCCTTCACCGTGATGAGGCCGACGCAGCGATAGGCGTCGTCCACCACCAGCAGCTTTTCGATGCGGTGCCTGTGGAGAAGCTTCTTGGCCTCGTCCTGGCTCACCCCGTCATTCACCGTGATGAGATTTTCCTTCGTCATCAGGTTGCGGACGGGCTCGATCATATTGCTGGCAAAGCGCACGTCGCGGTTGGTGAGAATGCCGACGAGCTTGCCCGTTTCCGGCTCCACGACCGGGATGCCGGAAATCCGGTTGCGCTCCATCAGGTCCAGCGCTTCGGCCAGCGTCGAATCCGGCCCGATGGTGACCGGGTTCACCACCATGCCGCTTTCGAACTTCTTCACCTGGCGAACCTGCTCGGCCTGCGCCTCGATGGTCATGTTGCGGTGGAGGACGCCCATGCCGCCGGCCTGCGCCATGGCGATGGCCAGCCGCGCTTCGGTGACGGTGTCCATCGCCGAGGAGATGATCGGGATGCCGAGCTGGATGGATTTGGTAAGGCGGGTGCGGGTTTCCGCCTGGCTGGGCATGACCGTCGATGCCGCTGGCAACAGCAGAACATCATCGAACGTCAGAGCATCGCGGATTTTCATGCCAACCTCCTGTCGGGGGGCCGTTTTCCCGAATGAAAAACGAGCCTGCCTGCCTTGTGTTGGCGCTGGTTCTTAACACCGAAGCGGGGATATGCAAAGCGCTTCTCGCCGCAATGCGGCACGACATTCACGTAAAGGGCAAAAGCCGGGCGGAGGCCTCGGAATCAGGCCTCTTCCACCTCATCCGCACCCTCTCCCCGGCCCTTGAAGCCGGTCGCCAGCACATACATTTCCGACGAATCGGCGCGGCTGGCCTTGGGTTTCACGTGCCGCACGACCGTGAAATGCTGCTTCAGGAAGGCCAGAAGCTCGTTTTCCGTGCCGCCCCGGAACACCTTGGCGATGAAGTCGCCGTCCTCGTTCAGCACCTCGATGGCGAAATGGGCCGCCGCCTCGCACAGCGCCATGATCTTCAGATGGTCGGTCTGCTTGTGGCCGGTCGTATTGGCCGCCATGTCCGACATCACGACATCGGGCAGCCCGCCCAGTTCCTTGATCAGGCGCTCATCCGCGCCCTCTTCCAGAAAATCCATCTGCAGGATGGTGGAACCCGGCACCGGCTCCACTTCCAGAAGGTCGATGCCGACCACGGCCCCTTGCGCCTTGCCGGGCTTTGTCCCTTCCCCGGTCGGCGCCTTCACGCGCTCCACCGCCACCTGGCACCAGCCACCCGGCGCCGCGCCGAGGTCCACCACGCGCTGGCCGGGTTTCAGCACGTGAAACTTGTCGTCCATCTCGGTCAGCTTGTAGGCCGCGCGCGAGCGCAAGCCGTCGCGCTTGGCGGCCTGCACGTAAGGATCGTTCAACTGGCGCTGCAACCAGCGCGTGGATGAGGTCTTGCGGCGTTTCGCGGTTTTCACCCGCACCTTCAGACTACGGGCGCCGCTGCCCTTCTTTTTCTCGACCATTACTCGCTACTCGCTTCCGTCGCATTCGCTGCCGGGCCCTGCTGCCGGTTCGCCTTCTGCTTGCGCCGCCGTCGCCTGCGCCGTCGCCGCGCCTTCGATGCATCGGCGTCCATCATGGAGAGCAATATGCCCTCCCTGAGGCCCCGGTCGGCAACGCGCAGGCGCTGGCTCGGCCAAGCCTCGGCGATCGCCTCGAAGATGGCGCAGCCCGCCAGAACGAGATCGGCCCGTTCCTCGCCGACGCAAGGATGCCCGGCGCGGCTGTCATAATCCATCGCGATCAGGTCGCGCGTCACCCGGTGCACATCGCCCGGCGACAGCCAGATCCCGTCCACCACCGTGCGGTCATATCGTTTAAGGTCCAGCATGACGCCCGCGATGGTGGTCACGGTGCCGGACGTGCCGAGAAGGTGGAAAGGCGGCATCGCCCCGTTGCGCGCTTCTTCATGCCAGTCCGCCATGCGCGCCGCGAAGGGCTCGAGATGGCCTGCGACCTCCTCGACCATCTCCCGGTAGATATCCTCCGACACATCCTCGCCGCCATATTTTTCGGCCAGCGTCACCACCCCGTGGGGCAGCGATATCCAGTCCGCGATCCGCGGGCGCGCAGGCTCCGCGCCGTCATCGCCGGGCCGCTCGATCTCGACCCAGATGAGTTCGGTCGAGCCGCCGCCAATATCGAAGACGAGCGCCGCCTCGCAGTCCCGGTCAAGCAGCGGCGCGCAACCGGCCAGGGCAAGCCGCGCCTCATCCTCGGTCGAGACGATTTCGAGCGAGAGGCCCGCTTCCCTTTTCACCCGCTTGATGAAATCCGGGCCGTTATCCGCCGCGCGGCAGGCCGCCGTCGCAATAGCGCGCGCCCGGCCGACGCCGCGCCGCTCCATCTTTTCGGCACAGATGCGCAGTGCTTCCACCGCCCGGTCCATGGCCTGATCGCTCAGACAGCCATTGGCGGCCACGCCCTCGCCCAGCCGGACGATGCGCGAGAAGGCATCCACCACCTTGAAGCCGTCGGACGTGCGCCGGGCGATCAGCAGGCGGCAATTATTGGTGCCGAGATCGAGCGCGGCGTAGAGCTTTTCCCGGCCGCCCGCCGCCCCTCGAGTTCCGGGTGCACCGCGCCTGTTCCGGCGCCGCTTTCGGCGGGCCGTGCGCGATTTCGTCTCGCTGTTGCCGGTATCGGATTTGCCGTCGGTCTTGCCGCTCTCGGACGCGGCATTCTCGGGCGCAGCTGTCCCGGATGCGGCGGCCATTGCAGCCTTGCCGCCGCGGCCACGCTTTCCCCGGCGCTTGCGACGGCGCGCGGGCGCGGTTCCGGTGTCTTTTCGGGCGGCATCCCCGCCAGCCTGTCCGCCCTCGGCCCCATTGGGACCGGGATGGAAGGATGGCACGGATTGCCCGGCGGCGGGACGTGATGCGCCCCTTGCACCGCCTTCATCGTCGTGTTGCACGCGATCCTTAAAATCCGGGAAGCAGCAGTACCGGCGCCCCCTCACAAGGCCCCGATCGCGCTTCGAACACCGGATTCCCTCTGTTCTCAGTTGAGGCAAGTCTAGCAGCTTGGGGAAAGCGGTAAAGCCGCGCGTTCTGAGCCTGGGAAGAGAGGCTGGCTGGGGGACTAGGATATGATGTCACCCTTCAAGTAAGCCCTTATTCCGCCTTTTGTTTTGGCACCGTTCGCGAGATGTGGGAACAATTGTGTGAGCATTCGCGGGCGCGTTCAAGGGCCGGGTCAGAGCAATTTTGGGGAGCCGGACTATGCAGGACGACGACAAGGACAGACAGGACCACTGGATCACCAAGCCGATCCCCAAGGTCATCCGTGGATGGGCCACGTTCCTCGCTCTTGTGGCCTTTTCGGGAGGCGTTTGGTCACAACAACCCCAGCTTGCGCCAGTCGACGCGGCCGCCATTCAGTTCTTCTTCTGCGGGATCGCGTGGTTTTTGGGGGGCTATTTCATGGACGAGCGTAGCGAATAAATTCGGCGCAAAAATCTGTGGGGGCATATCCATACGGCTGAAGCGCCGTTACCCCCGTACGGACCCTCGCGCGTCCCCTGAAGAGAACCGTCCGGGTACCCTCATATCATCCAACTGGGTGCCCCCC
>NZ_NYVD01000014.1 GCF_002684405.1 Parvibaculum sp.
CTGCCGCGCCCATCGGGGTTCGCCATCGCGAGGGGAATGGACCCCTCGGCGTTCATCGAAGGAGAAAGACCATGCCTGCAATCGGATATGTCACCAAGCAGTCGAGCGGCGGTTACAAGGGCCAGTTGAAGACACTGACCATCCGCGCCGAGATCGATATCGTGCCCAATGCGGCGAAAAGCGCCGAGGCGCAGCCGGACTTCCGCGTCCTCACGCAGGGCGTCGAGATCGGCGCGGGCTGGACGCGTACCGGCGAAACTTCGGGCCGGGACTATGTGAGCCTCAGCCTCGCCGCCCCGGAATTCGGGCCGCGCCGGCTCTACGCGAATCTCGGCCGCGCCGCCGGTCAGGATGACGACGAGACCTTCGCGCTGATCTGGAATCCCGTCGACTGACGTCACACCATCGCCTCCGCGTCCCTCCGGGCGCGGAGGCTTTTCCCTTCTGCGATCTGTTGCGCTGGCGAAACGACGTGGCCGGATATTCGCCGCTCGGTCACCGGACCTCTTTTTCCGATCCTTGCCGTGGTGGGGCTTCCTTGCGCGATTCGCGCGTGGGTTACATGCGAGGTGCCCCATGGATGACGACGCGACCCGGGCTGCGAATGCCAAGAAGGGCAGTCCCTTTCTCAACACGCCGCAGGCCGCGCACTATGTCGGCCTCTCCGAGCGCACGCTGGAAAAGATGCGCGTCGTCGGCGGTGGCCCCGAATACCGCAAGCATGGCCGTTATGTGCGCTATCACATCGACGATCTCGACGCCTGGTCGCGGGAGCGGGCAAAGCGCTCGACCTCCGATGAGTGAGCGGCTCTCCCTCATCGCCGAGAGCGGCGCGCTGGTGCCCATGCGGTCTCCGCGCGGCCCGAAACACCCGCACCGCCGCAGGCGTCTTCTTCTCTGGACTGTGTTCGGCATCGGCCTGATCGGCGCGACGGCGCTTCTCGACCCACTGCCGCGTCTCGTCTGGAACGCAAGCGCCAGCGCCCCGCGCGGGCTCTATCTGCGTCTCTCGCCGGATTTTGTCCGGGGCGATCTTGTGCTGGCGCGCTTGCCGGAAGAGGCACGACGCATTGCCGACGAACGGCACTATCTCGCGCGCGATGCCCTGCTGATCAAGCGCGTTGCGGCCAGCCGGTTCGATACGGTCTGCATGACCGGCAACGACCTCACGATCAACGGGCGGCACGCGGTGCGGCGGCTGGAGTTGGACGGCGAGGGCCGCCTTATGCCGCGCTGGCGGGGCTGCGAGAGGCTCGGCGGCTATCATGTTTTGCTGCTCGCCGAAGGCGAACCCAGCTCTTTCGATGGGCGGTATTTCGGGCTGGTCGAGCGGGCGCTCGTCATCGGCAGGCTGGTACCGCTATGGATATTCTGACGCTGGTTCTCGCCCATGCGATCCGCAGCGCAGAGCCGGAGCATGGCCTCACACCACTAGCCACCATGAGCATAGTGGTCGATCCGGAAGCAAGGAACATGGCGCGATGGCGGCCCCTCATCGCCGAAGCCGCGCGGCATTTCGGTATTCCGGCGCACTGGATCGAGGCCGTCATCGAGGCGGAAAGCGGTGGCCGGACTCTGCTGAACGACGCGCCGATCACATCGCCTGCGGGCGCAATGGGACTGATGCAGCTGATGCCCGCGACCTATGCCGAACTGCGGGCGCGACATGGGCTCGGCCCCGATCCGCATGATCCGCGCGACAATATTCTGGCGGGCACGGCCTATCTGAGTGAGATGCGCGACCGCTTCGGCTTTCCGGGACTTTTTGCCGCCTATCATGCCGGGCCGACACGCTATCAGGCCTATCTGAAGGGCGAGCGGAGCCTTCCCGAAGAGACCCACGCCTATCTCGCGGTGGTTCTCCCGCGTGTTGAAATCGTCCCCACAGACGACAAAGCAGTCGTCTCATTGGCAACCGCACGCGTGTCTTTCGCCTCCGGAAAATCGCTTTTCTTCCCGCTCGACGGGCATGAAACGCGCCCCGAAGTTGCTTCGACGAACGATACGGTTCAGCGTCGAAAGCGGTATCTCTTTGCCGGTTCTGACGGCAAATCGCGCGGTGACTTCGCTGCCGGTGGTGGCGATCTCTTCGTGCAGCTCTTCAGCATCTCCCGTTAGTCAGTCCCAGGAGAAAGGGCATCGACGCAGGTGAGCGTGGGGTGAACTCGATATCGCGGGAGGGCAAGATAAAAGAACGGCGCCATGAGGGGCTTATGTTCCTGTCTGCACATCTCTTTTGACGGCGCCATGCGCCGAAGGCGTGGCGCCATTGTCGCGCCAAGTCCCTGTGTCTCTTCGATCTTCATGGCGCCGTCTTGTCCGCCAGCAAAAGCCGATCATTTTTTGATGATAGGTGGCGATCGCGGAGAGGAGACGATGCAGGACGACAAATTCGAACCACGTCTCGGCCGGATCGGAGCGCGCGACGGAAAGGCCGAACGCCGCTACCAGCAGCGGGTGCTGAAATCGGCGGCGCTGGCGGGCGGTCGCCGCTTCGGTGGAACGTCGCCGGGGGCGGGGTTCCAGGGCAATCGCATCGGCCGCGGCGCCGGCATCGGTCGTGTCCTCGCATCGCGCGGAACCCATGCTGCCTTTCGCGCGCGGCGCGTGGTCGTCAAATCCCGCATCGTGAAGCTGAAGGGGCAGGGTCAGAAAGCGGCGCGTCTCCATCTCCGCTATATCCAGCGCGACGGCGTGACGCGCGAGGGGCTGCCGGGCGAGCTTTACGACGTCGAGCACGACCGGGCGGACGGCGAGGCGTTTCTGAAACGCTGCGACGGCGACCGGCACCAGTTCCGCTTTATCGTTTCGGTCGAGGACGCAGCGCAATATGAGGAACTGAAGGGTTTCACGCGGCGCTTCATGGCCCGCATGGAGGAGGATTTGGGGACGCATCTCGATTGGGTCGCGGTCGATCACTACAATACCGGCCATCCCCATACCCACATCATGCTCCGCGGCAAGGACGAGCGCGGACAAGACCTCGTCATCGCGCGGGATTATCTGTCGACAGGCATGCGCGAACGCGCCGCCGAAATTGTCACCCTCGATCTCGGCCCCCGCAGCGATCTCGAGATTGAGGCGAACCTCGCGCGGGAAGTCGAACAGGAACGGTTCACCAGTCTCGATCGCGGTTTGTTGAAGGAGACGGATGACGAAGGTCACGTCCGTTCTGATATGACCGCAGGTGATGCGTTCCGGCAAACCTTGCGGGCGGGCCGGCTGCAGAAGCTGAAGCGACTGGGACTGGCGGAGGAGGTCACGCCCGGAACGTGGAAGCTTGCCAAGGGGTTGGAACCGGCGCTTCGCCGCATGGGCGAACGTGGCGACGTCATCAAGACGCTTCACCGCGAAATGACCGAGAAAGGACTCGCCCGCGCGCCGTCGGATTATGCGGTTCACGATCCGGCAGGTGGGCAGGCGCGGCGCATTGTCGGTCGTGTCATTGGCCGGGGACTGTCGGACGAACTCAATGACCGTCACTACCTGATCGTCGACGGGCTCGACGGCCGCGCGCATTACGTGGATATCGGCCGGTCAGAATCTGTGGAAGCTCTGCCGGACGGCGCCATCGTCGCGATCACGCCAAAACCGGTGGAACCAAGAGAGGTCGACCGGACGATCGCGGAGATCGCCGCCGCGAATGGCGGCCGCTACGACATCGACGCGCATCTGTGCCACGATCCGACGACGAGCCGCGACTTCGTCGAAACCCACATCCGGCGGCTGGAAGCGATGCGGCGGCAGGGCGGATTGGTTGAGCGTGAACCTGACGGAAGCTGGGCAATCGCGCCCGATCACCTGGAACGCGCCGCATCCTTCGAGCGCGGTCTGGCAAGATCGAGTCCTGTCCTCGTCGAGACGCTTTCCGCCTGGCCGCTAGAGCGACAGGTGACCGCCAATGGCGCGACCTGGCTTGATCGCGAGCTGGTGGCGGAAAAGCCGGAGCCCTTGCGCGAAGGGGGCTTTGGCGGAGATGTCCGCGGCGCGCTTGCGTTGCGCCGGCAATGGCTGGTCGGGCAGGAACTGGCGCGGGAAGAGCAGGACCGGATCGTCTATCGCGCCAACATGCTCGGCATCCTGCGCCGCCGCGAACTGCTGCGTGTGGCGGGGCAACTCTCGGGCGAACTCGGTCTGCCCTACGTCGAAGCCGAATCCGGGCAAAAGGCGACCGGGACCTATCGCCGGCATGTCGATCTCGGCAGCGGCCGTTTCGCGGTCATCGAGAAATCGCGCGAGTTCACGCTCGTGCCCTGGCGGCCGGTGCTGGAGCGGCATATCGGCAAGCAGGTCTCGGGGATTGTCCGGGAGGGGAGGGTGTCGTGGATGATCGGGAGGCAGAGAGGGTCAGGGGTTTCATAGGTCCGCTTAGCGCCGATATTGTTGATTTAGTCGCTGCGAGATCGACAGTTCGTCCGTGGGACGATGATTTCGGGCCCGTTGCCCGGGGGCCTGATGCCTGATGGCCTTATGACGGCGGGCCGGTTACCCGGCCGGTGTGGCTTCATGCCGCCGCAGGGCCATGGCTCGGCATTGCTCGAAGCTTCGCCAGCTTCCTCAGGTTTTGCGCGGTGGCGGCGAGGAGGAACTCGTCTCTGGCGCCCTTCGGTCCGCGCAGGCGCAGACGGCCGAGTTTGAGGATGCGTTTGAGGTGGGCGAAGAGCATCTCGACCTTCTTGCGCCGATGCCGCGAACGCTCATAGGCCGGCGTGTTCGCCAGAGCCCGGGCCACATCGCGCGCATCCTCGTCGATGTCGCGCGGCACCTTGCGCTGTGGCGTGTTCGGACAGCACTTGATCTTGAGAGCGCAGTTCTGGCAGTCGGACTTGCTCGAACGGTAGAGCCGCGTTCCGTCCTTGGTGATGCCCGAACGCGGCGTCGCATAGGTCCGTCTGAACTGCACCAGCAGCTTGCCGCCCGGGCAGGTGTAGTGGTCCTGCCCGGCATCGAAGACGAAGTCGGAGCGCGAGAAGGTGCCGTCGGTCCGGTTCGATTTGTCGAAGACGGGGATGTGCGGCTCGATCTGCCGCTCCTTGACCAGCCAGGCGAGGTTCGCCGCCGATCCATAGGCGCTGTCGGCCGCCAGATGCCGGGGCTTGAGACCGAAGCGCTCATTGGTCCTGTCGATCATCGTTCGCGAGGCGCCCACCTCGGCCTGCCGGATGGCGCGGCTGGCCTCGACGTCGAGGATGACCGCATTCTCCGTGTCGATCAGATAGTTGGTGGCGTAGGCGAAGAAGGCATGCCCCTTGTGAGCACCGGTCCACTGCGCGGCCGGGTCCGATGGCGAGATGAACTTCGGCTTCGCCGCGCTGGCGGCGCCGAAGGCCGCATCGTCCAGTGTCGCCAGATACGCACGGACAGCCTGTCCTGCATCCGGGCCAAGGTCATCGGGGTGCCACTCGTCGCCGGGAACAGAGCGCTGCTTGTTGGCATCCGCCGCGATCAGGCTCGCATCGACGGCAAAGCCTTCGCCACCGACCAGCCCCTCGCGCAGGCAGCGTTCCACCACCGTCTCGAACAGATGCCGCAGGATATCGCTCTGCCGGAAACGGCCGTGCCGGTTGCGCGAGAAGGTCGAATGGTCGGGCACCTTGCCGTCCAGCCCCAGACGGCAAAACCATCTGTAAGCCAGGTTGAGATGGACCTCCTCGCACAGGCGCCGTTCGGACCGGATGCCCAGGCTGTAGCCCACGATCAGCATCCGCATCATCAGTTCCGGATCGATCGAGGGCCGGCCGATCATGCTGTAAAAGGGCTTTAGCTCCGCGCGCACCGCCTCGAGATCCAGGAACCGGTCGATACGTCGCAACAGGTGATCGTCAGGAACATGATCGTCGAGACAGAAGTCATAAAACAGCTGCGCCGGCACCGCCTGTGTTCCCATCATCGCTCTGCCCTCCGATCAGCACAGCACGATGGAATCACGCTCCAGAAGCCGGTTCAACCGCCGACTTAATCAACACAATCGGCGCAAAGCAGTCATTCAGAGCCGGGGTGAGACCGCGCCGTTTTTCTCGCCTGTTGGCAAAGGGTTTTCGTCCAGAAGTCAGGCCGCCGTCGCGATGGCGACTGCAAGGCCTGCGACAACCCCGAACGCGTGCTGCCAAATGCTGGCAGACATGGTGAGTTGCCATATCTCCAGCATCATGCCGTAGCCCACCAGCGCCGCAGGCGTTGCAAATACCCCCACAACCAGGAACCGCAGCAGCGGAGAGCGGCTCGTCGCGAGCGCTGCCTGCCCAAGGCCGAAGACGAGGCCGCCGACGACCAGGCCGACGAGAGCGCCACCCACTATGCCAGCGCCTGATGTGATCGCCCAGTAACCGGTCGAAAGCCCGACCATGACCGGAAGCGCATAGACCGCGCATCTGAACAGCAGCATACAGAAGGCGCCGAGCCCGAAGACGGTAAGCAGAAGCATGGCGATCATGTCGGATCTCCATCTGTTGCTGTGAGTTCTCGCTTCATCGGAGCGGTGCAAACGATTTCGTGCATCAACGCTCGTTATTGGATTCTACACCTCGTGAATTCGCGTTTCCAGAGTCCTTGCTCTCACGTTCATGCATTCTCACGGGCGCTCTCTTTCTCGTCTGCGTTCATCGTCGCGTGAGGGCGCAGATAAAGGCGATTTTCAGAATCCTCCTTCCGATTGAATCCTGTCTCTCGTTCTCGCGAGCTTTGGCGCGATGGAGAGAGACGGATGACCCCGACAAAACTTCTGATCGGTCAGGCGCTGATCGTCTTCGCGATCGTCATTCTGGGTGTCTGGACCGCGACGCAATGGGCAGCCTTCGCACTCGGCTTCCAGACGCGTCTCGGCGCGCCCTGGTTCGTTCTCCTGTCATGGCC
>NZ_NYVD01000015.1 GCF_002684405.1 Parvibaculum sp.
CGGCATCTTCGACCTGCTGGGGCAGGTGCGTTCGCAATTGAGCGATCCGAACTGGTCGGTGCCGCAGGGGGCGGTCACCGGTTATCTGTTCGCCGCCCTTGTGTTCTGGGTCTTCTGCTTCGGCATGGCCCGTTATTCAGCCTATATGGAGCGCCGGTTGAACACCGGATCGCGCCGCTAGGAGACGTCCATGTCCGAAACAGTTTCTCCGCCGAAAATGAAAGTCTCCGACAAGGCGATCATCGAGATTTCGCATCTCGATAAATGGTTCGGCGATTTTCATGTCCTGAAAGACATCAACCTCACGGTGAATGAGGGCGAACGGATCGTCATTGCCGGTCCGTCTGGGTCCGGCAAATCGACGCTGATCCGCTGCATCAATCATCTCGAGACGCATAATGCCGGGTCCATCGTGGTCGACGGGATCGAACTGTCGGACGACCTCAAGAAGATCGACAGCGTGCGGCGTGAAGTCGGAATGGTGTTCCAGCAATTCAACCTTTTCCCGCATATGACGGTGCTCGAAAATTGCACGCTCGCGCCTGTCTGGGTGCGGAAGATGCCGGAACATGAAGCGCGCGACCTGGCGATGAAATATCTGGAGCGTGTGCAGATCCCCGAGCAGGCCCACAAATATCCGGGGCAGCTTTCAGGCGGCCAGCAGCAGCGTGTCGCCATTGCGCGCGCCCTGTGCATGAACCCGCGCGTCATGCTGTTCGACGAACCCACATCCGCGCTCGATCCTGAAATGATCAAGGAAGTGCTGGATGTGATGGTGGAACTCGCAAAGGAAGGCATGACCATGCTTTGCGTGACCCATGAGATGGGTTTTGCGCGCGAGGTGGCCAATCGCGTCGTCTTCATGGATGAGGGCGAGATCGTGGAAACGGCCGATCCGGAAACCTTCTTCAATCATCCGAAGAACGAGAGGACGAAGACGTTCCTTTCGCAGATCCTGGCCCATTAGGGTCAGTCCACTTCTTCCAGCTCAACTTCCTCGCGGCCGCAGACGTTGAACCCGGCGCGCTGATACATGGTCAATGCGCGCGGGTGGTCGAGTGTGCAGGTCTGCAGGATAAGACGTTTCGGGTGGTGGCTCCACGCGATCCGGAGCGCTTCCTGCAGCAAGAACCTGCCAAGCCCGGTCCCGATGAAGTCGGGCATCACGCCGAGAAAGGTAAGCTCGGCGCGAGGCATGAAACGGAAGTCAAGTTCGACAAAGCCGGCCGGAACGCCGTTCATGTAGAGGATGTAGATCTCGACATTCTCGTCATGGATGATCGCCCCGAGCTCTTCGTCGGTCAGTCGTTTGCGATTGACCCAGACATAATCCCTGCCGATGGCGTCATAGAGATATCGGTAGAAATGGATCGGCGGCTGTTCGGCGCGCATCAGAGCGCATTTACCGCGCGGGCATGGCAAGGGATGCTTTGCGTGCATGGGATCCGCCAGCATCTCCAGATGCGTAACGGTTGTCTTGTGCTTCTTGCCCATATGCTCGTCTCAGCATTCGCGGGGAAGGTCTGATTGTGCGCCCCATTCGGCCCATGAACCGTCATAGACGGCGACGCGGGGCAGGCCGAGTTCATGCAGCGCCAGCGCCAGGATGCAGGCGGTTACGCCTGAGCCGCAGGACGTGACGATGGGGCGATGCAGGTCGATACCGGCCTTCTCGAAAAGCGCGCGCAACTCGTCGCGGGATTTCATCGTGCCGTCTTCGCCGAGGAGCCATGCGGCGGGAACATTGACGCTTCCCGGGATGTGACCCGCGGCAACGCCCGGACGCGGTTCCGCCTCGGTGCCGTTGAAGCGGCCCGGTCCGCGCGCATCGACGATCTGCTCTGCCCGTGTTTCCAGATTGCGCTGAACGGCTTCGCAGTCGCGGATCAGCATGGTGTTGCGCCGCGCCGTGTAGTGGCGCGCGCCGCTGCGCGACGTTTCATCGGTTACGGGGCGTCCTTCGGCCTTCCACTTCCTGAGGCCGCCATCCAGCACGACGACATCTTCATGGCCCATGACACGGAACATCCACCAGACGCGGGCGGCGCTGAACAGGCCGGCGCCGTCATAGACGACCACGCGGGTGCCGTCGCCAAGGCCCATCTTGCGCATGCGGGAGGAAAATTTCTCGGGGCTCGGCAGCATGTGCGGATAGGGGCTGTCGAGATCGCAGATTTCATCGATATCGAAAAAGAGCGCGCCGGGAATGTGTTCGCGCTCATATTCGGCGCGGGGGTCGCGCTGGTGCTCGGGCAGGTACCAGGATGCATCGACGATCGTTACATCGGGCGCCTCCAGATGGCGGGCAAGCCAGTCGGTACTGACCAGAGCGGAAGAGGCGGCTGTTGCTTCTCTTGCAAGGGGGGACGGATCAGCAGCCATTTCTTGTTTCCTCTCTGGGGTCTCAGGAGAGCCAGGCCGGGACCGGCAGGCCTTTCTCTTTCAGGAAAACCGGGTTGAACAGTTTGCTCTGATACCTTGTGCCGTAGTCGCAAAGGATCGTGACGATGGTATGACCCGGGCCCAGCTCCTTTGCGAGGCGAATGGCGCCTGCGACGTTGATGCCGCTGGAACCGCCAAGGCACAGGCCTTCGTTCTGCAACAGGTCGAAGATGATCGGAAGGGCTTCCGCGTCGGGGATCTGGAAAGGATGATCGATCGGCGCGCCTTCGAGATTCGCCGTGATTCGTCCCTGTCCGATGCCCTCCGTTATGGAGCCGCCTTCGGATTTCAGTTCGCCGTTCTTGTAATAATTGTAGAGCGCGGCGCCCATCGGATCGGCGAGACCGATCTGGATGTCCTTGTTGCGCTCCTTAAGCGCCATGCCGATACCGGCCAGCGTGCCGCCCGTGCCGACGGCGCAGATGAAGCCGTCCACCTTGCCATCGGTCTGAGCGTAGATTTCCGGTCCCGTGGTTTCGATATGGGCCTGCCGGTTGGCGACATTGTCGAACTGGTTGGCCCAGATCGCGCCGCCGGGTTCCTTGGCGTTCAGTTCCTCGGCGAGGCGGCCCGAATATTTCACGTAGTTGTTCGGGTCCTTGTAGGGCACGGCCGGCACTTCGATGAGTTCGGCGCCGCAAAGACGCAGCATGTCTTTCTTTTCCTGAGACTGGGTCTCGGGAATGACGATCACGCTTCTGAAACCCAGTGCGTTGCCGACCAGCGCAAGGCCGATACCGGTATTGCCGGCGGTGCCTTCGACGATGACGCCGCCCGGCTTCAGCGTGCCCTTGTCCAGCGCGTCGCGGATGATGAAGAGCGCCGCGCGGTCCTTGACCGACTGGCCCGGGTTCAGGAACTCGGCCTTGCCGAGAATTTCACACCCGGTTTCCTCGGAGGCCTTTTTCAGCCGGAGGAGCGGTGTGTTGCCGATCGCGTCGGCGAGGCCGTTTTTGATGTCCATCGGGCGTTTCTTGATGTTCGTTGCAAAATATTCGTTGATGGGAACATACGGAGCGGGGGCGGCCACTTCAAGTAAGGCGCGCGTGAAAAGCCCTTACTTCAGCCGGTCGAGATTCAACGCAACCCATTGAATCATAAGGGCTGTCTTTGCGTCGCGGATGCGGCCGTCATTGATGGCGGCCAAAGCATCGGCAAGGGGCACCACAACGGCCCTGATATCCTCGTGCTCATGGTCGAGACCGTGGATACCGCCGACCGAGGAGAGATCCGCCCTGGCCGCGAATATATAGGAGCGCTCGCCATAGCCGCCGGGCGAGGACCAGAAGGGGCCGATCAGGACCGGATCCTGGATCAGGCAGTTCGCTTCTTCCTGCGCTTCGCGGATGGCGACATCGGCAGGCGTTTCGCCGGGGTCGATGATCCCGGCAATCGCCTCGAACAGCCAGGTCGCTTCGCCATGGACCAGACCGCAGGGCCGGAACTGTTCGACAAGCAGAACGGCGTCGAGCGCGGGATCATAGGGCAGCACGCAGGTGACTTCGCCGATGGTGTAGACATCACGCGTGACGACATCGGACCAGCCGCCTTCATGCCGACGGTGGCGGAAGGTGAAGCGCTCCAGCTTGCCCCATCCCTGTCCGATGGTTTCGCGCGATTGCAGATCGACATCGTCGAGGGTGCGGGGACTGGGCGTCAGGCGTTTTTCCATCGGGAACGACTCGCTTCGGCGGGGATGATGCCGTCACGGTAGCAGCCGATGGCGAGAGGCCAAAGCGGTTCAGGCCTTGGCGGGCCTTGCGAGCGTTACCTGCGTCACATCGATATTGCCGGTGCGGAATCCCGCTTCGCAGTAGCTGAGATAGAACTCCCACATGCGGCGGAACCTGTCGTCGAACCCCATGGGCTGAATTTCAGGCCACGCGCCCAGAAAGCGCTCACGCCATTGCTTCAGCGTCTCCGCATAGTCGAGACCGAAGTTGAAATTGCCGACCCATGTCAGGCCGGCCCGGGTCACCTGGTCGCGCAAGGCAGAGGGCGAGGGGAGCATGCCGCCGGGAAAGATGTAGCGCTGAATGAAGTCGGCGCGCTTGCGATAGGTGGTGAAGGAGACATCGTTGATGGTGATGATCTGCAGGCCGGCCACGCCGCCGGGCTTCAGGCAGCGATGCAGCGTGTCGAAATAGGAGGGCCAGTATTGTTCGCCGACCGCTTCGAACATTTCGATGGAGGCGACGCGGTCGTATTTTTCCTCGACGTCCCGGTAGTCCTGATACCGGATCTCGACGCGGTCGCTCAGGCCTGCCTTTTCCATTCGCTCGCGGGCGAAGGCAAGCTGCTCCTTGCTGATCGTGATACCGGTGACATGGCAGCCGATTTCCTGGGCGGCGAATTCGGCAAAGCCGCCCCAGCCGCAGCCGATCTCCAGAAGCTCGTGTTCGGGTTTCAGGTCGATCCGCTCGGCGAGCATGCGGTATTTGTTTTCCTGCGCTTCCGGCAGGGGCTGGTCGGGATGCGCGAAATGCGCCGAGGAATAGGTCATGCTCGGATCCAGCCAGCGGCGATAGAAATGGTTTCCGAGATCGTAGTGGTATTCGATATTGCGCTTGGAGCCGCTCCGCGAATTGCGCCGTGCGAGATGACGCAGCCGGGCCATGAGTTTCAGCAATCCAAAACCGTGGCGATGACGCTGGAGGGCGTGCTTGTTCTTTTCAAAGAGCTGAAGAAAAGCCGTGACGTCGGGCGTCGTCCACATGCCTTCGAGAAAGGCTTCCGCCGCGCCGAGGTCGCCGCCGGTGAAGAAGCGCCGCGCGACGGCGGTGTCCCTGAGTTCCATCACGGCATGGGGACCGTCTTCCATTCCCTCGAAGCGGAACCTGCGGCCATCGGGCAAGGTAAGATCGAGTGCGCCGTAGCGCAGTCTCATCAGGAGGCGGAAGGCGAGCCGCAGGAAGAACGGCAGCGATTCAATGGTTCGCAGTCTGGCAGGCGTCACCAATGTAGCGGCCAGCAAATTCTGCCTGGGGGAACCGGTGGTCTTTGTCATGGCGTCGGAACCTCCTCCTTGCTCCGGTCATCGAAATGAATGACCGGGCTGATCGGGCCACGCCTTTGATACGAACCGGGGGCAGGCGCGGTTCAACAGCTCTTCTGGATATGGTGACGGAGGTGAAAAGAAAAAGCCACGGCGCAAAAACTGCACCGTGGCTTTTAAAATGGCTCCCCGGGCCGGATTCGAACCAGCGACCAACCGGTTAACAGCCGGTTGCTCTACCACTGAGCTACCGAGGATCAGATCGGCACCTGTCAGGCTGCTCGCCGCCATGTGTCGATGAAGCCTGCATATAGCAAAAGCGTTACCGGACTGCCAACCGAAATTCCTTACAATCGACATCTTGGATATCTATTTAGGTAGGCAGTGCCGGGGATTTCCGGCTTTCAGCAGCGACCGGGGCGAAAAAATGGCGCGAGTGCGTCTTGGCAACAAGGAATTCAGGGCTCCGGGTACGCCGGTGACCCGGGCAATTGCCGGTGTCGCGCTGGTCGTCGGCGGCGTTTTCGGGTTTCTCCCGATTCTCGGATTCTGGATGATCCCGCTCGGCATTATCATCCTGTCGGTGGATTTCCATCCCGTGCGGCGGTTTCGCCGGAAGGTGGAGGTCCGATGGGGACGGTGGCGGCAACGCGCACGGTCGGCTGATTCGTCCGCCTCGGCGGAGAGCGGCCGGGCGTCCGACTAGTCGATCCCCATGGAAGAGATCGGCTTGCCGAGCGCAAAGGGCAGGCCGCTCAGCAGCGTCTCCACCATTCGTACATCCTGAAATTCTCCATTGAGCGAGAGCCGGGGCAGCGCACACATCCTGTCGCGGTGGCGGGGCTGGATGAGGCCCTTGCGCGTGGTGGTGGCCGTGCGAAAGCCCATATCGGCGATGAGCCGGAAATCGCGTTCGCCCGCCGAGGCGTGATCCCCGTATGGATAGGAGAAATGGCGCGGACGGGCGCCGAGTTCGGCTTCGTGACGGGCGAGGCCGCGGTCGACCTCGGCGCGGGCCGCCGCATCGGTCAGGCCCGACAAGGCGAAATGCCCGGCCGTATGAGCCTCGATACGGGCCATTGGATGGCGGGCGAGCGTGCGCAGCTCGTCCCAGCTCATCGCGGCCTCCCGTGTGAGAGACGCCGACGGGATATCGTATTTTTCGGCAAGGCCGGCGATGACGGCCCGCATCTCGCTTTCCGGTCTCTTTCGCAGAGCCCAATAGATGCGCTGCCAGGCCGCTTTCTTCTCGTCCGTGGTGCCGGTGGACAAGGATTCCTCCCGACCCTCCAGGTCGAGCGTTACCTGCCTTGCCTTGCGGATGATCTCTTCAAGCACCACCCACCAGAGGTCCGCCGTTCCGTCGGGCAGGTCGGTCGCCAGATAGACGGTGAACGGGGTTTCGTGGCGCGCGAAGACGGGCAGAGCCTCCGTGAAATTGTCACGATAGCCATCATCCAGGGTGAAGACGGCGAATTTCCCGTCATGGCCGGTTTCGATGCGCCGGGCGGCTTCGTCGAGATCGACACAGTCATAGCCGAGCCGTTTTACGAGGCGGATGGTGTCGTCCAGAAAATCCGGGGTGACCTCCAGAAGGCGATTGGGCTGGAAGGGCTCCGCGCGCGCAGGCCGCACCCGGTGAAGCATGAAGATGACCCCGAGGCCGGATAGGAAGCGCGGCGCCATGCGGTGCCCCCGGATGGCGTGAATCGCCAGCAAACCCGTTCTCATCAGAGACGGTTCTGGGGCCGGTCCCCGCGTTTCGGGCACCGCCATGCCTGCTTCGATATCGGCCATTTCACCTTGATCCGGTAAATCCCGACTTTTCGACGGGATATTGCACGCCGTTTGCAATCCTTATGCATCAAACAGAGTGCATGTGCGGAATTGAGAAATCCTTTCCGGAACTGCGCCGAAAAAAAACGAACGTTTCAAAACGAAGCATCTCAACGAGGCCCCGATGACCCATATGAAGTCGCAGTTCGAGGAGTTTCAGTCAGCCCAGCCTATCGGCCGGGAGGAATTGCAGGAAAAAACAGGCTTTTCCGGCGAAGGCCAGGTCATTCAGGGGCCGTGGGCGGCGACTAAGCCGCGCGTTCTCCTCTCGGTGCATGAAGATATGTCCGAGATCCGGGAGATCTGGCATCAGCTGGAAGACGAGGGCGATTGCAGCGTTTTCCAGACCTATGCATGGCTTTCCAACTGGATGCGCCATATCGGGACGCTCCGCCGGGTTCGCCCGCAGATCGTGGTCGGCTGGGATGCCTCGGGCGAGGCGCTCTTTCTTTTTCCGCTGGCGATCGAGGGCAATCTGGTCGCAAAGAAGCTTGTCTGGCTGGGCGGCGAACTGGCCGAATATCCCGGGCCCATCCTTGCGAAGGATTTTGTCCGCCGGGTGCGGCCGGGCCAGTTTCCGGCGCTGTGGGACGAAGTGCGGGCTCTCCTGCCGAAGCATCACCTTGTCGCGCTCAATCGCATGACGAAGCGCGCCGGCGAGCAGGCCAATCCCTTCATGGAGCTTGGCGGCCTGAGCGAGCACAATTGCGCCTCTCATTCCACGACCCTTACCGCCGATTGGGAAAGCTATTACGGCGGCAAGCGCTCTTCGAGCAGCAAGAAGCGCGACCGTCAGAAGCGCCGCAAAATGGGCGAAATCGGTGAGATCGCTTTTGCGATGCACGCCGATGATGAAGAGAAAGTCGAGACCATCGAGACGCTGATGGCGCAGAAGGCCCGCAGCTTTGCGCGAATGGGTGTGGCCAATATCTTCGACCGCCCCGGTTATCGGGAGTTCTACAAGGCGCTGGCCACCGATGCGGACAGCGATATTGCGCGTGTTTCCAGCCTGACGGTGGCCGACGACGTCGTGGCGGCCAATCTCTGCGTGAGCTTCAACGGTCGCTTCTACGACCTGCTCGCCAGCTATGACGAGGCCTCAGAGGCCGCCCGCTTCGGCCCCGGCGTCGTGCAGCAGATGGAACTCATGAACCATGCGATCGAAACCGGTCATACGGTTTTCGATTTCACCATGGGCGACGAGGCCTACAAGGCCATCTGGTGCGAAAATACCCAGTACCTCTACAACCATTTCGATGCCAAGGGAGTGCGGGGGTCGATTGCGGCATTTCCGGCCCGGGGGATCATTCGGCTGAAACGGTTCGTCAAGAACACGCCGCTATTCTGCAACGCCTATCTCAAGTTGCGCTCCTGCCGGTCGATGCTGACTTTCGGGCGGGCCGCGACCGTATCGGCCTGAGGAATGGCAATGACACAAGCGGCGGATCCCGCAACGCCGGTCGCGCAGACTGGCGACAAACCGGAAAAGGGCGGCATTGCCGCCCTGATGACCGGGCTTGTCGCCAAAATGCGCGATGGCGACATTGCGGGGGTCCTTCGCGGCGCGGCCTTCGTCATGGGTATTCGCGTTCTGGGCGCGATCATCGGATTGACCAGCCAGATCCTGCTTGCCCGCTGGATGGGCGCCTTTGAGTACGGCATTTTTTCATATGTCTGGGTCTGGGTGATCGTTCTGGGCATCATCGTGCCCATGGGCTTCGGCACGTCGGTGCTGCGTTTCGTGCCGGATTACAGAGCGCGGGAAAAATGGCGCCGCCTTGCGGGCATGCTGCGCGCCTCCTGGTATGTCGTAATAGCGCTCTCATTTGGCGCCGTGGTCATCGGCAGCGGTCTTCTCTATGCCCTGCAGGGCGTTATCAGCGGCTATTTCCTTCTGCCGCTGTTTTTCGGTCTTCTCTGCGTTCCCGGCTTCGCGCTGATGGACTGGCAGGAAGGGGCGGCCCGCGCCTTCGGCTGGGTCAATCTCGCCTATTTGCCGACCTATGTGTTCCGGCCGCTCGGCATCGTGATCGCCGCGGGCGGTATTCTTCTGGCCGGGCTCGAACCGACGGGGCTCAACGTCATTTGCGGCGCACTCGGTGCGACCATGCTGGCGCTCATCCTGCAGCGCATTCTGCTGATGCGTCGCGTACGGAAAAATGTACCGACGGCACGGCCGGTCTATCACCTCAAACATTGGTGGCTTGCATCGGTGCCGCTGGTGCTGGTCGAGGGGTTCTATCTCGTCCTTTCCAATACCGACATCGTTCTGCTGGGCCAGTATGTCGATCCGGACAAGGTGGGCATCTACTTTGCCGCGACGCGCATCGCCAATCTGATGAGCTTCATCTACTTCGCCTTCGCCGCGCCTGCTGCGCCGAAATTTGCCGAGCTTCATGCCTCCGGCAAGCATGTGGAGTTGCAGAAGCTCATGCGGGGCGTCGTGCATTCGGTGTTCTGGCCGACGCTTGCCGCGGCATGCGGGCTGCTCGTTTTCGGAGGCTTCGCCCTCAGCTTTTTCGGGCCGGAGTTCCGCGAAGGCGCGCCGGTTCTCTGGATATTGATGATCGGGTTCCTTGCGCATGCCGCTTTCGGTCCGACCGAGCATGTCCTGAACATGACGGGCCATCAGAAGGCGACAGCCTGGGCCTATGGAGCCGCGGCGCTGTGCAATATCGCCCTCAACATTCTTCTCATTCCCCGGTTCGGCCTTGAGGGCGCTGCCATTGCGACCTCGGCTTCGGTGACGCTCACCTCCATCGGGCTTTGCATCATCGTGAAGCGCCGGCTGGGTATTTCATCATTCGTCGGTGCGGGAAGCGTTGCCCGTTTCATCGGTTTCCAGCGGGGTGTCTGACATGACCGGAGTTCGTACAAATATCGGCCGGGTCAAGACGCGGGACGGGGCAGCGGCCAAGCCCATGCTGACGGTCGAACGGTTGCAGCGCGCAGCGAACTATCTGCACGATGCGCCGCCGGACGCGGATGTCGTGGTGCTGGATAGCGCGGATGCCCTGTCGCCCTATGCCTCGCAAATCGACGCGCTTGGCGACCAGGCCGCGGATCCGAATACCCAGTTCGAAAGCGCGACGCTTGTCTCGGCGATGGTTCACCTCGCCGGCGGGAACGGCGTCAAAGTTGCGCTGGTCTGGAGCGATGCGGACGGCGCGGGCAAACGCGTGTTGCTCGGTGCGTTTCCCTATCGCGCCCTGCGGGGACGTTTCGGCGTTCCGCTGCCTGTCTGGCAGGTCTGGACGCATATCCACAGCTACAATGCGACGCCCTTGCTGCGGACCGGTCGGGAAAAGCAGGCGCTGGTGCGTTTCTTTGCCTTTGCCACACAGTGCGGCGCTGTCGCGGTCGAATTCCCGCTCTTTCAGGGCGACGGGGCATTCTCGGCGGCTCTCGATGAAGTGGTGTCGGAGCGCGGTTTCCCCATGCGCGAAACCGACCGTCATGAACGGGCGTTTCTGCAATCCGAGCTGAAGGGCGAGGCGTATTTCGTCCAGACCATGCGCAAGAAGAAGCGCAAGGAATACGGGCGGCTTTGGAACCGGCTGTCGGAAGAGGGCGACGTGCAGCTTACGGCGCATGATGCGTCGTCGGATTTTGCCGGCTGGCTGGATCGTTTCCTCGCACTAGAGGCGAAGGGCTGGAAGGGCCAGCGCGGCACGGCGCTCAAGGCCGTGCCAAGCGAGCGGGCCTTCTTCATGGAGATCTGCAAGGGAGCACAGGCGCAGGACAAGCTGCATTGCCTCGAACTGACGGTGGACGGCGCGCCGATTGCCATGCTGGCGAGCTTTCGCGCGGGGCGCGGGCTCTACACGTTCAAAATTGCCTTTGACGAGGACTATGCCCGGTTTTCGCCCGGTGCCCAGCTGATGATGCGGGGCGGCGCCATGCTGCTCGACGATCCTCGCTTCGACTGGATCGATTCCTGCGCTCTTCCCGATCATCCGATGATCGATCACATCTGGTCGGAGCGTCGCGTCATGCGTTCCGTCATTGTCGGGACCGACCAAAGGCTCAGCCGGGTCGCGGTCCCGTATCTTTCAACCATGACAACATGCGCAAGCTGGCTTCGTGAACGGGCCAAGCGCATCTATCACATGATCCGCAAGGAGGTGGAACATGGCACGGCTGCTTGAAATCGTTGAAAAGGATGCCGTCGGCGACAGGATGCCGACAAAGAGCTTTCGCCTGAAACACGATCTGGCGTCTCATCCGCTTTTCAGCCTCGACCGTCTGGCGAAGCTTGCGGGCGACCTTCCGGAAGGTCAGGTGGAATGGAACGGTCCGGTGTCTCCGAACCAGGACCCGAACCTGACGCCGGCCAACGGCATGAGCGCGGAAGAGACGGTGCGTCGTATCGAGGAAGCGAAGTCCTGGATGGTGTTGAAATCCGTCGAGGCCGATCCGGAATACAAGGCGCTGCTTGATGCCTGCCTCGACGAGATTGCCGAGCAGACAGGCGGCGTGATGGGCGGGGCCATGCGGCGCAGTGCCTTCATCTTCGTCACTTCGCCCGGCAATGTGACGCCGATGCACACGGATCCCGAACTCAATTTCCTGATTCAGATCCGCGGCAACAAGCGCATGTCGCTCTGGGATCAGAAAGACCGGGAAGTCGTGTCGGCGGAGAACATGGAAATGTATCCCGGAAAACACCGAAATCTTCCCTATAAGGACGAAAATGAGGCCCGCGCGCTGCACCAGCATCTGGAGCCGGGGGACAGCATCTTCGTGCCGCTCATGGCGCCGCATTGGGTAAAGAACGGGAATGAGGTTTCCGTCTCCTTCTCCGTTACCTGGATGACGCCGGAAGCGGAGAATTTCGTCAGCCTGCAATATGTGAACGCCGTGCTGCGCAAGCTGGGCCTGCCGCAGGCCGAGCCGGGCGAACATAAGCTCTGGGACAGTGTGAAGGTCGCCGCCTATCGCGTCCTGAGGCCCGCTTATGATGCGATCAAGAAGCTGGTCGGAGACCGCGACAAGGCTGTGGCGCTTGTTTTCGGACGCAAGAATATAGAGCCGGTCTGAGCCGGTCTGCATTCTGTCCGCCAGGGCGTTTCGGGATTGTTATTCCGCGGCCTGGCGGATGATCGGGCGCTCGCCGGTGTGCGCGGCGGATTGACGGGCGCCGACAGGACGAGAGGTAACGGGCCGGGCCGGATAGGGTTCCAGGCCCGTTTCGCTGTAACGGCGGTAGCGGCGCATATCGACGCGCGTCAGCAGGACGCCGACCCGTCGGCTGCTCGCAGCCGAGAGCATCTTCAGCACGCGCGACACGACCCGGCGGCCTGTGGACGCCCAGCGGACCGCGAGCACCGTCACATCCGTCATCTTGGAAAGCACCTGTGCGTCGGCGGCAGCCAGCGCGGCGGGAGAGTCTATGATGACGATATCGTAGGTCTGCCGCAGCGCGTTCAGTACCCAGAGCATTTGCGACGAGGCGATGGCGGCGGTCGGGTTTGCGACCGGGCTGCCGGCCTGAATGACATGCGCCGGGCTCATGACATCCTGGCGGATGACATGCTCGAAACGCACGCGGCCCATCAGCAGATCGGACAGGCCGTGCTGGGCCATGAGGCCCATGGCCTCATGAATGCCGGGCGCGCGCAGATCGGCATCCACCACGATGGTACGATAACCACCCATGGAGAAGACGCGGGCGAGGCTTGCCGCGGTGCTGGTCTTGCCTTCGCCTGCATGGGCGGAGGTCACGAGCACCGTGCGGGCGCGGCTCTCGCCCACGCGGGCGAGCAGCACATTGCCCTGCAGCGAGCGAATGGCCTCGCTGTAAAGGTCGAAAGGTTCCTGTATGGCGTGAGCGGCCGGAGGAGATTTCTTCTTCGAGCCGGGCAGTTCCGGCACAAGGCCGAGGAAAGGCATCCCCGTGAGGCGTTCGGCCTCTTCGCCGGACCGGAAGCCCGCCGAGAACACCTCCATCAGGAAGGCCACCATGATGGAAAGGATCAGCGAGGCGATGACCGAAAAAGTGATCGCGGATTGCGTATTGGGGTAGGAGGGCGCCGCGGGCGTCTGGGCCATCGAGACGATGCGGGCATTGGCCGCGCGGGCATCCGCTTCGGCGCGGGCGTTTGCCTCCTGATAGCGTTGCAGGAAGTCTTCGAGCAATTTGCGGTTGCTGGCGGCGTCGCGTTCGAGGGCCCGCAGCGTGACCTCATCCTGATTGAGCTGGCCCATACGCTGCTTGAGGCGTGTAAGGCTGGAACGCAGGGAGGCGACGCGCGCATCGGCCACTCGGGCCTCGTTGCGCAGCGCTTCGACGACCTTGCGAACTTCGATACGAATCTGGGTTTCCAGATCGGCCAGATTGGCCTGCATCTGGCGCATCTTGGGATGCGTCGGCAGCAGGGTTTCCGAAAGCTGGGCAATCTCGGCCTTGAGCTGAACCTCCTGCTGGCGCAATTGCTGGATCAGCGGCGATTGCAGGACGTCGATGGCCGATTCAACCTGTGCACCCGATGACAGCAGCGACTGGGCGTTCTGGAGCTTGGCGCGGGCGGCCGCCTGATCGGACTCCGCGACGGTGAGCTGGGAATTGAGGTCGGTGAGCTGCTGGCGCGGCAGTGTGGAGCCATTGGTGATGAAGAGCCCGGATTTCGTCCGGAACGCCTCGACCTTGGCTTCGCTTCTCTGAACCTTGCCGCGCAGTTCCTCGATCTGTCCCGCCAGCCATTTCGTGGCCTCGCGGTTCAGGTTTTCGCGGTCGGCGATCTGCTGGCCGACATAGATCTCGGCAAGCTTGTTCGGCACCTGCGCGGCCAGCTTCGCGCTGCCGGAGGAAAAGTCGATGGCCAGTACGCGAGACGTGTCCTTGCGGTAGACGCTGAGTTTCGCCAGCACGTTGTCCACCACCTGGTCGAGGTCCGTGGCTTCGTTCTTCTTTTCGCCGGGGAAGGACAGTATGCCGGGGCTGCGAAGGGCCGGGTTGTAGGCGGACATCTGATCGAGGTTGAGGTCCTTGATCAGTTTCTCGATCAGCGGGCGCGACGTAATGAGCTGTATTTCGCTTTGTACCGTCTCGTCATCCGGGAGGCGCGGCTGGCTCTTGGAATCGAAATTCGAGATTTCGCCTGTGCGCGGCGCAAGGAGAAGGCGCGCCGAGGCGGTATAGACGGGAGAGGTCGTGGCCAGCCAGACCAGGCAAAGCGCCATGGTTGCGGCGAAGACAAGCGCAATCACTTCCTTGCGGGCCCAGAGGCCGCGCAATACGTCCCAGGGCGAAAGGTCCGCCTGCGCCTCGTTCGGCGCGGAACGGCGGCGGTCGCCGAAGGTTACGACCTGGCTGGGTTGGGAATTGCTCACTCTCGGCCTCGGTGGCGTTATTCGTATCCACGGCTAGTAAACGCGTTTTGGGTAACGGAAGCCTTAACGCGAGCTCGGCTAGGGCCATGCGATTTTCGGAAAATCGACGTATTTGTTGAGGCTTGAAGGCTTGAGGGGGATCCGGCTAGCGAAGAATTAACCCTTCGAGCGATAGCATCGGGTGGTTAACGCCGAGCTTGGGTCAGCACATGATTTTTCGTTTTCTTGCCGCCATCCTTGCCATTGGGCTTCTCGCCGGATGTACCTCTCAGGGGATCGTCGCCGAGAGGTCGGTTATGGCCGACAATGACGCGCCTTACACGCTGGGGTCCGGCGACAAGCTTCGGGTGACCGTTTTCGGCCAGCTCGATCTCAGCGGAGAGTTCGCCGTGGACGGGTCCGGCATGGTGTCGATGCCTCTGCTCAAGCCGGTCAAGGCGGCGGGCCTTTCCACCGAACAGCTTGAAAGCGAACTCGAGGCGGAGCTGGGCAAGACGCTGCTGCGCAATCCCAGTGTGAGTGTCCAGGTTTCGGAATTCCGGCCCTTTTTCATTCTGGGCGAGATCGCGAAAGCCGGGCAGTACCCTTATGTGAACGGGATGACGGTTGAGACCGCCGTTGCGATCGCGGGGGGATATACCTACCGCGCCGACCGGGACGTTGTGCGTATTACCCGGCAGAAGGGCAACAAGGTGGTGGAGATGAATGTCGCGCCCACCGTTGTCGTAAAGCCCGGCGATACCATCCTCGTCATGGAGCGCTATTTCTGATGTCCGGCCTGCCGCATGGCCCGGACCGTTCGCCGCTCAGGGTCCTGCATATCCTTCGGCATCCCATGGGCGGGCTTTTTCGTCATGTCTGCGATCTGGTCGAAGGCCAGCAGGAGGCCGGCGTCATGACCGGCGTTCTGTGCGCCGAACCGCCCCCGGGCAATACCGTGTCGCGCGCCATGCTGCAAAAGCTGGAACGTCATTGCGGGCTCGGGCTGCATATCGTTCCAATGGGACGCTTGCCGGGGATCGGCGATTTCCGCACGCTTGAGCGGATCGGCGATATCGCCCGGCGTCTGCGCCCGGATATTCTGCACGGGCATGGCGCAAAGGGCGGGGCTTACGCCCGGCTGCTGCCGCGCCGCCATAGCGCCATTCGTCTTTACACGCCGCATGGCGGTGCGCTCCATTATTCGGGCCTGTCGCCGACAGGTGCCGTTTTTCTCGCCATGGAAAGGCTCCTCAAGAGCCGCGCCGACGGCTTCATCTTCGAGTCGAGTTTCAGCCAACGCGCCTATGACGAAAAGATCGGGCGTCCGTCAGCCGCATCGATCGTCATTCCGAACGGCGTCCGCCCGGATGAATTCGTGGCGGTCGAAGCCGATAAAGGCGCGGCGGATTTTGTCTTTATCGGCGAGTTGCGGCGGCTGAAGGGTGTGTCCGTTCTTATCGACGCGCTGTCGGGCATGAAGGCGAGGGCATCGCTCGCCATTGTGGGGAGCGGGCCGGACGAAGCTGAATTCAGAACGCAGACGAACCGGTTGTCGCCGCCGGCAGATGTGACTTTTCTCGGACCGATGCCGGCGCGCGAAGCGTTCCGGTGGGGGCGGGTGGTCGTCATGCCGTCGCTTGCTGAATCGCTGCCCTATGTGGCGCTGGAGGCCATCGCCGCCGGCAAGCCTTTCATTGCAACAGATGTCGGTGCGATGTCGGAAGTTTTCGGTCCCGACGCAGGAGCGCTTCTGCCGCCGGGCGACGTGGCCGCATTACGGCAGGCGCTGGAGGAAGCGTGTGAAGACTGTAAGACGCTGAGCGAGCAGGCCGTCCGATTGCAGGCGCGCGTTCGGTCGGATTTTTCCACGCAACGCATGGTTGGGGACGTGTTGAGTTTCTACGAAAGGCTCGTTGCCTCGCACGCGCAGTCTCGAAAGAAGGCGGCGGGAGGACGCGCCGTCCCCGAAGCCTCGCTGCGAAACTGAACCGGAAGTGTAATGCAGGGCTGGCAGGTCGAAATCGATGACAGGATGGCGCGGGGCAATGCCCATCGCTGGAGCGTCGGCGTGCTGCTCGCCGATGTCATTGTCGGGCTTGCGCTGCTGAGCAGCTTTTACGTCGTCGGGGCCCGGGGCGATGAGCAGCCCGCCCCCTACGATCTGTTGATGGTCGCGGTGACCATGCTGGTCGTTATCCTCGGCCTTCGTCTGCCGCGCGGTCTTGCCTGGCCGGCGCTGGTTTGGGGCCTGGTCATGGTGGGCATGGGCATTGGCGGCCTCAGCGCCGTCTATGTCGACAAGGCCAACACCGCGACGATGGTGCTGGCATATCTCATCATCACATTCATTTTCTTCACGTCCTATGTCTATGAAGATCCGCGGCGGCGCTTGCTGTTGATCTTCTGGTGCTATACCGCCGCGGCCTGTGCCGCCGCGCTGGCGGGGATTGCCGGCTATTTCGGGCTGACGCCCGGCATGTTCGTGGAATATGGCCGTGCCCGGGGCACCTTCAACGATCCGAATGTGTATGGTCCGTTCCTTGTCGGCCCCACGCTGTTTCTGGCCTATCGCCTTTCGGTGGCCACGCGATTGCGCGATCTATGGATGGCCGTGCCGACGGCGGTTCTGGTGCTGGGGCTTTTTCTGAGCTTTTCACGCGGCGCCTGGGGCGCCTTCGTGCTTTCCTGCGCGATCTTCTTCATTCTGACCGCGAAGACCGCCCGGTCGCGCACGCAGATCGCCCGGCTCATCGGGTTTGCAGCGTTCCTGACCGTGGTGGCGACCGTTGTCATCGGCGCTGCCTTGTCGATACCCGAGGTTTCGGCCCTCTTCGCCGAGCGCTTCTCGCTGGTTCAGGACTATGATGTGACCTCTCAGGGCGGCCGTTTCGAAGGGCAGGCCCGCGCGATCGAGATGGCGCTGCGCAATCCGTTGGGAATCGGTCCGTCCCAATGGGCGATGATCAACAAGCTCGATACGCATAACGTCTATGTCCACCTGCTGATCGCAGGCGGTTTTCTGTCCGGTCTCTGTTTTGTCGGGTTTGTCCTGCTGACGCTGTGGCGCGGCTGGGCGGCGGCGAAACAGGCCGGTCCGGCTCAGGGCCTATTGATCGTCGCCTATTCGGCGCTGGCGGCTCATTTTGCCGAAGGGGTCATCATCGACATCCAGAACTGGCGCCACTTCTATCTGCTGATGGGGATGGTCTGGGGGGGGATTCTGGCCGTGGATGCAGCCAAGGCGGTTCAACGCCGGCAGCCAAGGCGATTCACGCGGGAGATCGAGGTCATCCCGCCGACCCAGCCTGGCTTCAGATAGATCGGATAGAAGAAAATGTGGAGGCCACGCCCGGAATCGAACCGGGATATACGGATTTGCAGTCCGCTGCGTCACCACTCCGCCACGTGGCCTCAATCGGAGTGCGCGGATATAGCAAGTCCGCGCCGCCGGCACAATCTCCAATAATGCTGCGACATTAAGGAAGCGTTCCCGGGACAAAATCACCGGCTATGCTGCCGGGGGCCGAATTGAGTTTGTCTCTTTCAGCGACTATAAACGCGGCAGTGCCCTATGATTTGCCTGCGTGCCCTTTTCGGGGACATTCATCAGGATATATCCATGACAGATTTCCAAGCCGCCCGCCTGAACATGGTCGAGAGCCAGGTGCGCTGCAATTCCGTGACCGACAGCCGCGTCATACAGGCCATTTCCGATATTCCGCGTGAACGCTTCGTTCCGCAGTCCTGCCAAGGCTATGCCTATATGGATGAGGATCTGAAGATCGCAGACGGCGGGCGTGAAGGCGTGTCGCGCTATCTGATGGAGCCGCGGGTTTTCGGCAAGCTCGTGCAGCTCGCAGAGGTGGACAGCGGCGATCTCGTCCTCGATATCGGCAGCGGCACCGGCTATTCCGCGGCCGTCCTGGCCAGGCTGGGCAGTGCGGTGGTTTCTCTCGAATGCGACGAGGATCTGGCGAAACGGGCATCGTCGACGCTCAACGATCTCGGCATCGACAATGCCGCAGTGGTGACCGGCCCGCTCCAGCAGGGCTATGCCGATCAAGCGCCCTATGACGTGATTTTCTTCAACGGCTCCGTCGAGGACGTGCCGAAAGCGATTCTGGAGCAGTTGAAGGATAATGGCCGGCTCGTGACGGTGGTGGGAGACGAAACCGCCGGCAGCGCCATGGTCTTTGTCCGCGCGGGGGACGATACGAGTGGCCGCAAGGCCTTCGACGCGCTCGTCCAGCCGCTGCCGGGCTTCCAGCGGGAAAAGAGCTTCGTCTTCTGATTGAGGCGGAATACCCGACAGATTTCATGTTTTTTGGCGGAATTCAAAGGAATTTGCCGATAAATGTGCAATGACGACACATGAATCCAGCGGCCGTACCTATATAGTGGCGGCGAGCTGGTAGATGAATCGCGGATGCGTTGAGGGGCGAGCCGCGGTCTTTCGGAGAAGAAACTGATGAAAAGATATAAAGACAATGCCCCCGGCAATTCGGGATCGCTGCGCGCTTTTGCGCGGGCATTCCTGCTTACGACTGCCGTCGCGGCTACCATGGGCACGGCAGCGCATGCCGATACGCTGACGGATGCGCTTGTGCAGGCATATGAAACCAATCCGACGCTCGGCGCCCAGCGTGCCAATCTGCGCGCCACGGATGAAGGCGTCCCGCAGGCGCTCTCCGGCTGGCGGCCGTCGCTGACCGCGCAGGGGTCCTACGGGCTCACGAATAACAGGACCGAAACCAATGGCGGGATAAAGGCGGATAATACGCTTCACCCGCTGACGGGTACGGTCACGCTCAACCAGAACATTTATGCCGGCGGGCAGACCGTGAACAGCACGGAGCAGGCCGAGGCCACCGTTCAGGCCGGGCGCGCGAACCTGTCCAGCGTCGAGCAATCGGTGCTGCTGGGCGCCGTGCAGGCCTATATGAACGTCATCCGCGACAAGGGCGTGCTGGAACTCAATCGCAACAACGTGCAGGTTCTGAAGCGCGAACTGGATGCGACGCAGGATCGTTTCGATGTGGGCGAACTGACCCGCACCGACGTTTCGCAGGCGGAAGCGCGCCTCAGCCTATCCAAGACGAACCTCATCAACGCCGAAGCTCAATTGACGGCCAGCCGGGCCGCCTATGAGCGCGTGATCGGTCAGGCGCCGGGCACTCTGGAAGAGCCCGCCCGCCCGTCGGATCTGCCGCAGAGCGAAACCGCCGCTCAGGAAGTTGCGCGGACCCAGCACCCCGACGTCGTGGCCGCTCGCAAGGCCGAGGAAGCGTCGCGGGCGTCGATCCGTGTGGCGAAGGGCGCGCTGCTGCCGAGTTTCGACGTGCAGGCCAAATACCAGTATGCCCGCGATCCGGGCAATGCGATCCACGACACCGAGGAAAGTGCCGTGCTCGGCGTTCTCACCATTCCGCTTTACCAGTCGGGCAGCGAATATTCCGCCGTCCGTCAGGCCAAGCAGGTGAACAGTCAGCGCCGGATGGAGATTGCAGCGGCGATCCGCGCCGTGGACGAGGCGGTCCGCAATGCCTGGGAGCAACTTCGTGCATCCCAGTCGGCTGTGCTGTCCACGACGGAGCAGGTGAAGGCGAACAAGATTGCGCTGGACGGTGTCCGCCAGGAAGCGCAGGTCGGCTCGCGGACCACGCTGGATGTGCTGAACGCCGAACAGGAATTGCTGAATTCGCGCGTGACCTTGGTCAGCGCCGAGCGTGACCGCTCGGTTGCCGAATACGGACTTCTGGCGGCGATGGGGCAACTGACGGCGAAGAAGCTTGCTCTGCCTGTCAAATACTACGATCCGCAGAAGAATTATGACGAAGTCCGGGGCAAATGGATCGGTTTCGGAACGGGCGACGAGGAATAAGCCACGAAATCTCGGGTAAAGTTTGCTCTTTCATGGCAATTCCGTTCAACTTCTCATAAGGTTTGAGAGGTAAGAATGGCATTCAGGCATATGGATGTCGGGAGTAACGGGACGCGATTATGAGCAATTCTGGGCAGGCCCAAGAACCGACCATGGAGGAAATTCTCGCCTCCATTCGGCGGATTATCTCCGAAGATAGTGGTGAGGAAGGCGAGGCGGGCCCCGAGGCCGCGCCCGAAGCGCCGCCTCCGGCAAGCGAACCTGAGGAAAGCTTCGAGCTTGAGGAAGAAGGCGAGGTCCTTGAGTTGACCGATGCCCTTCCCGAAGAGCCCGCGGCGAGTGCGCAGGAACCTTCTTTCGTCGAGGAGCCGGCCCCGGCTCCCGAGCCTGAGCCCGCTGCCTATTCGGCGGGTGCGGCGGAAATCGAGGAAGAAGCCCCCGCTGAAGCGCCA